>NZ_JBHUEN010000063.1:0-2202 GCF_042680785.1 Paracoccus pacificus | reverse complement strand
AATCAAGCGCGATAAGGGCGTTTGGTGGATGCCTTGGCAGCAAGAGGCGATGAAGGACGTGGTACTCTGCGATAAGTCATGGGGAGCCGAGAACAGGCTTTGATCCATGAATCTCCGAATGGGGAAACCCACTTGATTGTTCGTTGTTATTGCTTCGCGATAACGTCTGCTCTGCGCCGGCCTTTGGCCGGTCTGGAGCTTGACGGCGATGCAGCTAACAGCGGGCAAAACCAAGTACTTTTAACCTGAATACATAGGGTTATTAGAGCGAACCTGGGGAACTGAAACATCTAAGTACCCAGAGGAAAGGAAATCAATAGAGACTCCGGTAGTAGTGGCGAGCGAACCCGGACCAGCCGAGCCGTAAGAATGACCAGAATGTGCTGGAAAGCACAGCCATAGCGGGTGACAGCCCCGTATGGGAAGTTTGATCGGACGTATTAAGTAGGGCGGGACACGTGAAATCCTGTTCGAAGATCGGGGGACCACCCCCGAAGGCTAAGTACTCCTTGCTGACCGATAGCGAACCAGTACCGTGAGGGAAAGGTGAAAAGCACCCCGACGAGGGGAGTGAAACAGTTTCTGAAACCGGACGCCTACAAGCAGTCGGAGCCGCCTTGAGCGGTGACGGCGTACCTTTTGTATAATGGGTCAACGACTTGGTCTGTCTAGCAAGCTTAAGCCGTTAGGTGTAGGCGCAGCGAAAGCGAGTCTTAAATGGGCGACTTAGTTAGACGGATCAGACCCGAAACCAGATGATCTAGCCATGACCAGGATGAAGGTTGGGTAACACCAACTGGAGGTCCGAACCCACACCTGTTGAAAAAGGTCGGGATGAGTTGTGGCTAGGGGTGAAAGGCCAATCAAATCTGGAGATAGCTGGTTCTCCGCGAAAGCTATTTAGGTAGCGCCTCGGACGTATCCTCCTGGGGGTAGAGCACTACATGGATGATGGGGGCCCACAGCCTTACTGAGTCTAAGTAAACTCCGAATACCAGGAAGGACTATCCGGGAGACACACGGCGGGTGCTAACGTCCGTCGTGGAGAGGGAAACAACCCTGACCAACAGCTAAGGCCCCCAATTCGTGGCTAAGTGGGAAAGCATGTGAGACTTCCAAAACAACCAGGAGGTTGGCTTAGAAGCAGCCATCCTTTAAAGATAGCGTAACAGCTCACTGGTCTAAATAAGAGGTCTTGCGGCGAAGATGTAACGGGGCTCAAGCCACGAGCCGAAGCTTTGGATGCACGTAAGTGCGTGGTAGCGGAGCGTTCTGTGATATAGAACGCTGCCTCTTCTATCCGTCATCCCTTGCAAGAGGGACGGGATAGCGGAGGCATTGTTCTGACTGTGAAGCCGGGCCGTGAGGCATCCGGTGGAGTGATCAGAAGTGAGAATGTTGACATGAGTAGCGACAAACAGGGTGAGAGACCCTGTCGCCGAAAGTCCAAGGGTTCCTGCTTAAAGCTAATCTGAGCAGGGTAAGCCGGCCCCTAAGGCGAGGCAGAAATGCGTAGTCGATGGGAACCAGGTTAATATTCCTGGGCCAGGAGATGGTGACGGATCCCGACGGTTGTTCGATCTTATTGGATTGATCGGGCCGCTTAGGGGTTCCTGGAAACAGCCCTCCATGAGACCGTACCCTAAACCGACACAGGTGGACTGGTAGAGAATACCAAGGCGCTTGAGAGAACCACATTTAAGGAACTCGGCAAAATACCTCCGTAAGTTCGCGAGAAGGAGGCCCCGTTCGTAGGCAACTATGGGCGGGGGGCACAAACCAGGGGGTGGCGACTGTTTACTTAAAACACAGGGCTCTGCGAAGTCGTAAGACGACGTATAGGGTCTGACGCCTGCCCGGTGCCGGAAGGTTAAAAGGAGATGTGCAAGCATTGAATTGAAGCCCCGGTAAACGGCGGCCGTAACTATAACGGTCCTAAGGTAGCGAAATTCCTTGTCGGGTAAGTTCCGACCTGCACGAATGGCGTAACGACCTCCCCGCTGTCTCAAATGTGGACTCAGCGAAATTGAATTGTCTGTGAAGATGCAGACTTCCCGCGGTTAGACGGAAAGACCCCATGCACCTTTACTATAGCTTCGCACTGGCATCAGGATTGTGATGTGCAGGATAGGTGGTAGGCATTGAAGCAGTGACGCCAGTCGCTGTGGAGCCATCCTTGAGATACCACCCTTCGCACTCTTG
>NZ_JBHUEN010000061.1:0-1135 GCF_042680785.1 Paracoccus pacificus | reverse complement strand
CGGTGATCCGCGTCAGATCACTCGATGATCTTCGACACCACGCCGGCGCCGACGGTGCGGCCGCCTTCGCGGATCGCGAAGCGCAGCTTTTCTTCCATCGCGATCGGCGCGATCAGCTCGACCTCGAACTTCAGGTTGTCGCCAGGCATCACCATCTCGGTGCCTTCCGGCAGCTTCACGGTGCCCGTCACGTCGGTCGTGCGGAAGTAGAACTGCGGGCGGTAGTTCGCGAAGAACGGCGTGTGCCGGCCGCCTTCTTCCTTGGTCAGGATATAGGCCTCGGCCTCGAACTTGGTGTGCGGCTTAACCGAACCCGGCTTGCACAGCACCTGGCCACGCTCGACCCCGTCACGTTCCACACCGCGCAGCAGCGCGCCGATGTTGTCGCCGGCCTCACCGCGGTCCAGCAGTTTGCGGAACATTTCCACGCCGGTGCAGGTGGTCTTCTTGGTCGGGCGGATGCCGACGATTTCCAACTCGTCGCCGACGTTCACCGCGCCACGCTCGACCCGGCCGGTCACAACCGTGCCGCGGCCCGAGATCGAGAACACGTCCTCGATCGGCATCAGGAACGGCTGGTCGATCGCACGCTCGGGCGTCGGGATGTATTCGTCCACCGCCTTGATCAGCTCGCGGATCGAGTTCTCGCCGATTTCCGGATCACGGCCTTCCAGAGCGGCCAGCGCCGAGCCCTTGATGATCGGAATGTCGTCGCCGGGATAGTCGTAGCTGGACAGAAGCTCGCGCACTTCCATCTCGACCAGTTCCAGCAGTTCCTCGTCATCGACCTGGTCGACCTTGTTCAGGTAGACGACCATGTAGGGGATGCCGACCTGACGGCCGAGCAGGATGTGCTCGCGCGTTTGCGGCATCGGGCCGTCGGCCGCGTTCACCACAAGGATCGCGCCGTCCATCTGCGCCGCACCGGTGATCATGTTCTTCACATAGTCGGCGTGGCCGGGGCAGTCGACATGCGCGTAATGCCGGTTCGGGCTTTCATATTCAACGTGAGCCGTCGAAATCGTGATCCCCCGCGCCTTTTCCTCGGGCGCCGCGTCGATCTGGTCGTAGGCCTTGAAATCACCGAAATACTTCGTGATCGCCGCCGTCAGCGTCGTCTTGCCATGGTCAACGT
>NZ_JBHUEN010000060.1:0-517 GCF_042680785.1 Paracoccus pacificus | reverse complement strand
AAGCGCAATGCCGCAAGCGTCAGCACGCCGTCCTGCGCGGCGAGAGCGAGACAATCAGCGAGAGATTGCAGCGCGACCTCGCCGCGATGCGCCCGCTCCCGGGGGCGCCGTTCGATGCCTGCGATCAGGACAACGGCCGGGTCTCGTCGCAATCGCTCGTGCGTTACAAGACCAACGATTACTCGGTGCCAGTTGCTTACGGCCATCAGGATGTCTGGATCCGGGGCTATATCCATGAGGTGGTGATCGGCTGCCGGGGCGAGGTGATCGCCCGCCATCCCCGGTGCTGGGATCGCGCCGAACTTGTCTTCGACCCGATCCATTACCTTCCGCTGATCGAGCAGAAGATCAATGCGCTGGATCAGGCGGCACCGCTGCAGGGCTGGGACCTGCCGGAAGAGTTCGCCACCTTGCGCCGGCTGATGGAGGCGCGGATGAACCGGCAGGGCCGGCGCGAATATGTCCAGGTTCTCCGGCTTCTGGAAACCTTCGATCTGGCCGATCTGCATGCGGCCGT
>NZ_JBHUEN010000059.1:0-954 GCF_042680785.1 Paracoccus pacificus | reverse complement strand
GTGCAATGGCAGAAGCCAGCCTGACTGCAAGACTGACAAGTCGAGCAGAGTCGAAAGACGGCCATAGTGATCCGGTGGTCCCGAGTGGAAGGGCCATCGCTCAACGGATAAAAGGTACGCTGGGGATAACAGGCTGATGATGCCCAAGAGTCCATATCGACGGCATCGTTTGGCACCTCGATGTCGGCTCATCTCATCCTGGGGCTGGAGCAGGTCCCAAGGGTATGGCTGTTCGCCATTTAAAGAGGTACGTGAGCTGGGTTTAGAACGTCGTGAGACAGTTCGGTCCCTATCTGCCGTGGGTGTAGGATACTTGAGAGGAGTTGCCCCTAGTACGAGAGGACCGGGGTGAACGTTCCACTGGTGGACCAGTTGTCGTGCCAACGGCAGTGCTGGGTAGCTATGAACGGACAGGATAAACGCTGAAGGCATCTAAGCGTGAAGCCCCCCTCAAAACAAGGTATCCCTTGAGAGCCGTGGAAGACCACCACGTCGATAGGCCGGAGATGTAAGCGCAGCAATGCGTTCAGTTGACCGGTACTAATGGCTCGATTGGCTTGATTTGATCCGGTGGAAGGCAGACAACGGTCTTGCTTCCGCCAAAAGCATCCTTGGACAACGAACCCGTCGCAAGACGGAACGCTGAGCGTTTCTTTCCCGGTCTGGTGGACATAGCACGAGCAAAACACCCGATCCCATCCCGAACTCGGCCGTTAAGTGCCGTCGCGCCAATGGTACTGCGTCTCAAGACGTGGGAGAGTAGGTCACCGCCAGTCCTGGAAAGAAACGCAGATCTCTCAAAACGATAACCCGCGCCAATCACCAAAACGATCGGCGCAACCGCGCATCGACACGCGCAAACGGACGCGGGGTAGAGCAGCCCGTCCGACCTGCAAACAGTCCACCGGACTGTTCGCTTAACGGTCGAACCTCGTCAGGCTCATAACCTGACAG
>NZ_JBHUEN010000058.1:0-531 GCF_042680785.1 Paracoccus pacificus | reverse complement strand
ACGCCTGAACCGCCGCGCGCTGCGCGTTGGGAATGGCGGAAAGATCGAGAACAGAGGCTGCGAACATGCTCTGATTTTATCAAGGATCTCCGGCAAAAACATGGAAAATCAGACAACTGATTCATTCTGCCGCAGCAGGGGGGCGGGTTTCCAGAGCTTTGACCTTGCGCCAGTCGAGCCCGGCAAACAGCGCCTCAAACTGGGCATGGTTCAGCGCCATGATCCCGTCCTTGACGGCCGGCCAGGTAAAGGTTGTATCCTCCAGCCGCTTGTAAGCCATTACCAGACCGGTGCCGTCCCAATACAAAAGCTTCAGCCTGTCCGCCCGGCGCGAGCGGAACACGAACACCGTGCCGGTGAACGGATCCTTGCGCAGCACCGACGACACCAGTGCAGCCAGGCCATCATGCCCCTTGCGGAAATCGACGGGTTTGGTCGCAACCATGATCCTCACGCGGTTGGAGGGGAAGATCATGGGGTAGCCGCCAGGGCGCGCACGACCATGGCAATCCGCTCCGCCGAGGCCCCGGC
>NZ_JBHUEN010000057.1:0-602 GCF_042680785.1 Paracoccus pacificus | reverse complement strand
TCCGGTCGGCGCGCAGGGCGGCGATGAAGGTGAGCGTCCGCCAATGACCATGCGGTTGCCTGCCCGGCAGACGTTGGCCACGCGGACCCCACCCCCGCAAGGGTGCCATGTTGGTCTTGACCCAGGTTTCATCAAGAAACACCAGCCGCTGCGGATCGATCCTGCCCTGATGCCTGCGCCAGCGGGCACGGTATCGGGCGATGGCCGGGCGCTCGGTCTCACTGGCCAGCACGGTTTTTTTTGAAGCTGAGCTGCTCGCGGTGCAGGAAGGCCCAAACCGCGCCGTAGCTGACCACGACGCCCTGCGCCGCCAGTTCCGCCTGCAAGGCCCGGATCGTCAACGATGGCGCGGTCTTCATTCGCGCCAGCGCAAAGTCTCGCACCGGCTGCATCACGTCGCGCCGCTTGCCGCCCATCGGCCGGGCTGCCGACGTGCCTGTCATCCGCTGCCGCCCGGACCACTTCACCACCGCTGAGACGCTGACACCGAAGCGACTGGCCACCGCACGGACTGTTTCCCCAGCCAGAACCGCCGCAACAACACGCTCCCGAAGATCATTCCCATAGGCTCGCGTCATACATGCTGGACCTCCAACCAGTCC
>NZ_JBHUEN010000056.1:0-928 GCF_042680785.1 Paracoccus pacificus | reverse complement strand
AGCCGCGCGCAAGGGTGGCCGACTTTTGCGCCGCCCAGTGGCTGGGTTTTACGCCGCCGTTGACAGAATGAACATGAGGTAGAAGGGTGAGATGGATCAGAAGGAGCGTCAAACCGGCTGGCCTGACCGCAAACGCGAGAAATCGAGCGATGTGTATGTGGCGATATCTAGCCCTTCACGCCGAGAGATCCTGGATCATCTTCTCGCCAAGGGAACTCTGACCCAGTCCGAGCTGGAACAACATCTTGGTTTGTCGCGTGCGGCGATTATCAAGCACGGTAATATTCTTGAAAGTGCAGGGCTGGTCTCAATCGAAAGGCTTGGTATTCATAAGAGATATTCAGTGAATACTGTTCCGCTGCAACTTATTTACGACAATTGGATAAAGAACTTTCTTGAGGCACAGAAGCAGCGTTCCATTGATGACAGATCTGAGCCATCTCGAAAAAATGACACGGGAAGCGCTGTCAGATCTTATGTGTTTTTCGTCAAATCGACACCAGAGGTGATATGGCAGCAGCTGATCGGTGATCAGCGAACCAAGCTTTGGCTACATCTGGATATGACCACAATCTCGACACCGAAAGAGGATGGGCCGATCGTCTTCAAGATGGGCGCAGCACAGGTGGCGAAGGGAAAAATTGCCGACTTTCGACCTCCGCAGAAATTGTCCTATGAACTGAATATGTCAGACGGAGACTTGGTCGACCATGACCCTGTTATTAAAATAGAATGGCGAATGCGTCGAATAAGAGACTATGCCACAAAGCTATTTTTGGACCTTGAATTTGGTCAACCTGTTTCAGATACAGGAAAAATGTTCCTGAATGGATGGCCGGAAGCTGGATCCAAAGGGCACCTCGATTTTTCACTGAATTCCTCTGAACGGACGAGATCAGCGGCTTGAAGCGGGGACTGCGACCGCCCG
>NZ_JBHUEN010000055.1:0-1123 GCF_042680785.1 Paracoccus pacificus | reverse complement strand
ACATGCGAAAGAGCCGTTTCACCGAGGCGCAGATAATCGGGATGATCAAGGAACAGGAGGCGGGGATGCCGACCGCTGAGGTGTGCCGCAGGCATGGCCTGAGCACCGCCACCTTCTACAAGCTCAAGGCCAGGTATGGCGGGATGGAAGTGTCCGAGGCGGCCAGGCTGAAGGCGCTGGAAGACGAGAACGCCAAGCTCAAACGTTTGCTGGCTGACACCATGTTGGACAACGTCGTCTTGAAAGACCTGCTGGGAAAGAACTGACGACATTGATCAAGCGGCGAGATGCGGCGCTCCAGGTGATGCGGGATCATGACATCTCGCAGCGCCGGGCGTGCAGGCTGGTTGGTGTCGATCCCAAGACAGTCCGGCGAGAACGCCCGCCGGACTGCGCAGATATCCGCAAGGAGATGCAGGAGATCGCCGGTAAGCGGCGCAGGTTCGGCTACCGCCGGATTGGCGTCCTTTTGGAGCGCAAGGGCATGAGCATGAACCACAAGAAGCTCTACCGGATTTACCGCGAGGAAGGGCTGTCCGTGAAAAGGCGGCGCGGTCGCAAGCGAGCGCGAGGCACAAGGACCCCGATGCCATCGGCCGCGGGCGTCAACGCGCGCTGGTCGTTGGACTTTGTAACCGACAGCTTCGGTGCCTCGCGGAAGTTCCGGATCCTCGCCGTGATCGACGATTGCACGCGCGAATGCCTGTGCCTCGTGGCGGACACCAGCCTCTCCGGGGCAAGGGTTGCCCGGGAGCTCAGCGCCCTTATCCGGGTCTACGGCAAGCCCGGCTGCATTGTCAGCGATAACGGCACAGAGTTCACCAGTCGGGTGATCCTGAAATGGGCCGATGAGAACGAAGTGCCGTGGCACTACATCGATCCGGGTAAGCCCCAGCAGAATGCGTTCATCGAAAGCTTCAACGGCAGCCTGCGGGACGAGTTGCTCAACGAGGAGATCTTCGACAGCCTGGACGATGCGCGGCGAAAGGTGGCTCTGTGGCGCTACGACTACAACACGGTCAGGCCGCATTCGTCCCTGGCCAACCAGACACCGCAGCAAGCGCGCCGGACGCTTGAGCAATTTGAGGGCTCCGCGCCCGGCGCGCTTGCGCAAGACGATGAA
>NZ_JBHUEN010000054.1:0-12036 GCF_042680785.1 Paracoccus pacificus | reverse complement strand
AATCATCGCGGTCCAATGAACCGATCAGAATGCCGCGCGGAAGGTGGGGGGCAGAGAACGCTTACGGATGATTTCATACCGTTCAGAAACGAGCTTCTTGAGGTTGTCCGCTGTATAAGCATCTATGCCGACGATGCTGGATATGGACCGCTGCTGCATTCCTTCTTTGAGCGGGTGGCGGAGTATTTCTATCCACCGGATGGCATGACCTCGTGGAACGAGACGGACTTCGACATCTTCCGCTTCATTGGGTGGGAAATGTATCTCCACGTCTGCACCGCAGTTTTCTTGTCGGGGCGACCTGATCTGTTCGAGGCAATCGTAGGCACACCCTACTACAGCGAGGGCGCTGCGCGACGGCATGGTGGCCACCGAGCGATTCAATCATTCGACATATTTTCAAACCGAATTGCGATCCTAGAGGCGCGGAACCAGCAGCTTCAACAACGGCGACTTGTCCCCGAAGCAGACCTTATCAAAGCGCGGTGCGCTGACTCACCGCACGATTTTGACAGTATCATGCAAATCGACTTCATACTCTATATGCGTGCGGAAATTCATAGTTCGGGTCGTTGGGTGCCTCAAACACTGGTCTACAAGGCGTCTCATTGGCAAGCGCCCTTCAAAGCGTTTCTCAAGGCGCGGTCCAGATTGCAGTTTGAGGGATTAGCCATATATCTGGCGATATCCAACAAGGCAGAGTTGGATGCATTCGTCGCGGATGTGGCGCAGAAAACGAAATGGTCGCCAAAATGGGACTGGGACAGATTGGACCCAGCAAAGCTGACTGATCACGAGAACCTATGCACTATTCCGTAGCCACCACTGTTGATGTTGGTCCGGTTTGGGCTAGAATCAGCCGTTTTTTTAACCCTGCCGGACATACGTCGGACCGATCAGATCCGCGCGCATTTTTTCAGCCTTGAAAATCGCCGGAAAAGGGCAGGAGTCCCGAAAGAAAATGGCCGGTCCCGGCCAGATGTTCGGCCATAGCTTGTCTTGCGCCGGCGCCGTCATGGCAGGCGATGCAGGCCACGACCTTGGCGTGTTGCAGGTTGGAATGGATCAGCGCGTCCTCGCTCGGCGGCAATTGTCCGATCAGATCGCTGAGTTCGGCCTGCAATTCGGCGGCGTGGCGGACCAGATCCTGATTGCCGGTCGCCTCGGCGATAGCGATGTGGAATTGCGCGTCCTCGCGGCGAAATGCGGTAAGGTCGCCGATAAGCTCGCCAAGGCGGCCGACGCGTTCGCGCAGGGAACCCACCTGCGTGTCGGTCGCCCGTATCGCCGCGAGCTCACAAATACCGGTTTCCAATACGAAACGTCGGTCCAGAAAGCCGCTTACCGCAACCGGACCGGAACCCGCCCCAGCACCGCCGCCCTTCCAGACCGGCGGTTTTTCGACGACGAATGTGCCGCCGTTGCGACCACGCCGCGCCATCAGAAACCCGCCGGCGGTCAACACCTGAATGGCCGAGCGCACCGTCACGCGGCTGACCCCCATCAATTCAGCAAGCTCGCGCTCGGGCGGCAATTGTTGCCCGGGCTTCAAAAGACCCAGCTTGATCGACTTGCCGATCCGCTCGACCGTCGCTTCGAACACGTTTGAACTCAGGTTGGCGCCCCGCAGCAGCGCCATTCCTTCGGCCGACAGCACCCTGTCCGCCGCGGGGGCGGGCTCTGGTTCATTGTCGAATTTTGATCCCACGTGCTTGACCGGTATTAAATGGTATGTTTAATAACCTTTACGATAATTTAACCCAATCCGGGACGGAAACACAATGGAGCTTGACGAATTAAGAAGCCTCGTTGCGTCGGGGGATATCGAGACCGTCATCATCGCGATGACGGACATGCAAGGGCGTCTTGTCGGCAAGCGGTTGACGGCACGCCATTTTCTGGGCTCGGGGGGCGACGGTATCGGGACCTGCTCGGTGGTGCTGGGGTGGGGACATGATCATGCGCTGGACCCCGGCTATGATCTCACCGGCTGGGCGAACGGTTACCCGGATCTGGTCGTGCGCCCGGATATTGCTACTTTGCGGCGCTATCCGTGGTTCGAAAAGACCGCATTCGTCTTGGGCGATGCCGTCACGCCCGAGGGCGCCCCGATCGGTGTCGCGCCGCGCACCATCCTTGCCGACATGCTCCAGCGGCTGGGGCGCCATGGGTTACGGCCGCTTTTTGCATCCGAGCTTGAATGCTATCTGCTCGACGAGACGCCGGCCTCGGCCTTTGACAAGGGCTTCGTGAAGCTGACGACCAAGCACCGCACCATGCACCCCGAGACCGTCATCCGTACCTCGGAGGATGAAGCCTATCTCGGCACCCTGCGCCGCCACATGGAAGCCGCGTCGGTACCGGTCGAGATGGTCAAGGCCGAATACGCGCCGGGCCAGATCGAAACCAATCTGGAATATGCCGATGCGATGACCGCGGCCGACCGGCATATGGTGTTCAAGACCGGCGCCAAGGAAATCGCGCTGCAGCAAGGTCTGGTCGCGGCCTTCATGGCCAAGCTTGCCCACGATCTTGGCGGCAGTTCCTGCCACATTCACATGTCGCTTGTGGACAGCGACGGCCAAAGCGCCTTTGCCTCGGGCGCTGATGGGCGCGGCACCTCGGTCACCATGCGCCATTTCCTTGGCGGCCTGACCGCCTATCTTCGCGACATATTCCTGTTCTTCGCGCCGACCATAAACTCTTACAAGCGTCTGCGACCCGGCACCTTCGCACCGGCCACCGTGACCTGGGGCGAGGACAATCGCACGGTCGCGCTGCGGCTTATCGGCAAGGGCCCCGCGCGGCGTATCGAAAACCGCATTCCCGGCGCCGACGTCAATCCGTATCTCGCCTATGCCGGGATGATCGCCGCCGGCCTTGCCGGTATCGAGGAAAAGCTGGAACCGATCGGCGCCGCCGCCACCGGCAATGCCTATGAGCTGAAAGACCGCCCGGCCCTGCCCGCCTCGCTTGAGGAAGCCGCCGCCGTTTTCGGGAATTCCAAAATGGTCGAGGCGAGCTTCGGGCCGGCGGTGCAAAAGCATTACGCCAATTTCGGCGTGCAAAGCGTCCGTTCGGCGGCCGCCGTGGTCACCGACTATGAGCGCCGGATGCTTTTGCTCGATATCTGATCACCACGCCAACCCACGGGGGGACGTCAACCATGCCATCGACCCAAAACCACCTTCCCGGCGATCCGCGGAAATGGGTGCGCGACCTCGAAGCGATCTGGCAGGCGCGCGACGGTGCGCGCGCGGCGCAAGGCTTTACCGAGGACGCCGTTCAGATCTGGGGCTCTGACCAGCGCCAGTCGGGACCGGAACTGCTGGCGCGGCCGGCCAAGTGGTTTGCCTATGCCAAGGATCTTCAGATCACAAAGCAGTACATCGCCCATACCGACGATTGTATCGTCGCGGCCTGGAACAGCGTCTACACCAGCCCCGAAACCGGCAAGAAGGTGCGCGAGCGCGGCATCGAGTATTTTCTGTTCCGTAACGGCAAGATACGCGAACAGCACGTCTGGCAACATAGCTGGAATGACGGCGAAGTGAGGAGCGGGGCAGAGTTCAGCACCGACTGACCGGCCTTGGCGATCAGGGAAAGCCGGCGGTCGATCGGGATAACAGCCGGAATGCAGAATCGGGTCGCACCTCGGATGATTGGCCGCGTAACCACGTTTCTTCAGCCATCCGACGGCGGGCACCCCACACAGACACGCGGGGGAGTGTTGAAATGTCAGCCTTGGAGTTTGAACTGAACGCTCTGCCCGGGATCGGCGCCGACCTGCTGCGCGAGATAACCCGCATATACGAATCGTCGGTGCCCATGCCCACGGCCGTGCATGCCATTCCATCCGTGCCGAAGGTCGGGCGCGGCATGGCGCGGTTGCCGGAACTGTGGGCGCTGATCGTCGATTCCTCCAGCCGTCTGGCCTCGCCGTGGATGTCGGGCCACATGGACACCGCCCCGCATCCCGCCGCCGCCCTTACCCAGGCGGTGGTGGCCGCGCTGAACAACAACCTTCTGTTTCGGGAACTGTCGCCCTTTGCCAGCGATATCGAGGAACATCTCATCGCGCATTTCACCCGGGCGCTGGGGCTGGGGAATGACTGGACGGGCCTTTTTGCCAGTGGCGGTTCCATCGCCGGGTTGACGGCCCTGTTCGCGGCCGTGGGCGGCTATGCCGGGGCCGGCGAGGGACGCGATCGGTTCCGCCTGCTGATGCCGGAATCGGCGCATGTCTCGCTGCGCAAGGCGGCCATCGTCCTCGGCATGATCGAGCGGCAGATTCAGAGGATCGACTGTGATGATGCCGGGCGGTTGGACCCCGCCGCGCTGGAGCAATCCCTGCGCCAGTTGCCGGGCGGCGCCCGTCCGATCGTCGTCAGCGTTCTGGGCACCACCATTCACGGATCGGTGGACGACATCGCGGCGGTCGCGGCGCTCTGTGCCCGCTATGGCGCATGGCACCATGTCGATGCGATCCACGGCGGCGCCTTGGCCTATAGTCACCATCACCGCCATTTCCTTTCCGGTCTCGATCAGGCCGATTCGATCACGCTCGGCCCGCAGAAATGGATGTATGTGCCCCGCGTCTCGGCGATCTGCCTGCTGCGTGGGCAACAGCGTCTGGATGATGCGCTGGGCCTGCCCCTGCCCTATTCGATCGGGGAACGCCCGCATCGCGGACGCTGGGGGTTACAGGGATCGCGGCCTGCCGATGCCGTCGTCCTGTGGGCAATCTTGCAGACGCTGGGCACCGATGCGCTGGGCAGCATCATCGACCGGCTGATCGGGCTGACCACAAAGTTCCATGAACTGCTGACCGAAAGCCAGACTCTTGTTCCCACGCATAAGCCCGACCTCAACCTGCAAGTTTTCCGCATCGGTAAAGCTGACAGGTCGGGCGACCGGCTGGCCGCGATACAGGAGCGATTGGCGGCTGCCGGCGCGACGTGGATGAGCATCTCGCGCTGGCGCGACGAGGTGCTGATGCGCGCCGTCCTGCTGTCCCCGTCGCTGACCGAAGCGCACCTGCGGCAATTCGTGCGGGATATTGAAAAGGCGGCGGATCAAACCGCATGACCTGAAAATGGGGCTGACCATGTCGTGGCTTTTGTCCCGCCGAACGATGGTCAATGTCGTTGCCGCGCGGCAAGGAACGCCTCGCCGGCCTCGCGCACGGGCCAGCGATACGCCTGACGTAACACCGCGCCTAAACGCAACGCCCTATTCGGCGGCCGTGGCATAGACCTCCAGCGGCGGGCAGGCACAGATCAGGTTGCGGTCGCCGGCAACGTTGTCGACGCGGCCGACCGGCGGCCAGTATTTGTCGACGCGGAAGGCGCCCGGCGGGAAGCAGCCCTGTTCGCGCGAATAAGCGCGGTCCCATTCGGCGACCAGATTCTCGACCGTGTGCGGCGCGTGGCGCAGCGGGCTATCGGCGGCGGCGATGCGCCCCTCGGCGACGTCGGTGATCTCGTCACGGATCGCCAGCATCGCGGTGATGAAACGATCGAGTTCGGCCTTGGTCTCGGATTCCGTCGGCTCGACCATCAGCGTGCCGGGCACCGGCCAGCTCATCGTCGGCGCGTGAAAACCGTTGTCGATCAGCCGCTTGGCGATGTCATCAACGGTCACGCCATGCTGGGCGAAGGGCCGGGTATCCAGGATGCATTCATGGGCCACCCGGCCGCGGTTGCCCATGAACAGGACCGGATAGGCCGCCTTCAGCCGCGCGGCGATGTAATTCGCGCCAAGGATCGCCACCCGCGTGGCCTGCGTCAGCCCCGCCCCGCCCATCATCAGGCAATAGGCCCACGAAATCAGCAGGATCGAGGCCGAGCCATAGGGCGCGGCCGAGACTGCGCCGCCATCCTCCTGCCGGGGATCGGCGGGCAGGAAGGGCGCCAGATGCGCCTTGACGCCGATCGGCCCCATGCCCGGGCCGCCGCCGCCATGGGGGATGGCAAAGGTCTTGTGAAGGTTCAGGTGGCTCACATCGCCGCCGATCTCGCCCGGTTTCACCAGACCGACCAGAGCGTTCATGTTCGCCCCGTCGATATAGACCTGACCGCCGTGGTCATGGGTGATGCGACAGACCTCGCGCACGGTGTCCTCGAACACGCCATGCGTGCTGGGATAGGTGATCATCACCGCCGCGAGCCGGTCGCCGGCATCGGCGGCCTTGCGGGTGAAATCCTCAAGGTCGATGTCGCCGTTCGGTGCCGATTTCACCACCACGACCTTCATCCCGCACATCTGCGCGCTGGCCGGGTTGGTGCCATGCGCGCTGACCGGGATCAGGCAGATATCGCGATCCTCGCCGCGCGAGCGATGCCAGGCCTGAATGGTCAGAAGCCCCGCATATTCGCCCTGCGCGCCGCTGTTCGGCTGCATGGAGAAGGCGTCATAGCCAGTGATCTCGCACAGCATCCGGGTCAGATCCGCGATCACCTCGGCATAGCCTTCGGTCTGCGCGGGCGGCGCGAACGGGTGCAGCGCACCGAATTCGGGCCATGTGACCGGCATCATCTCGGCCGCGGCATTCAGTTTCATCGTGCAGGATCCCAGCGGGATCATCGCCCGGTCCAGCGCCAGATCGCGGTCGGACAGGCGCCGCATATAGCGCATCATTTCCGATTCTGCCCGGTTCATGTGAAAGACCGGGTGGGTCAGATAGTCGCTGTCGCGCAAAAGCTCCCCGGGGATCGCGGGCGCCTCGGCGGGGACCGCCTCCTCGGTGATCCCGAACGCATCCAGCAGCCGGGCGATGACGCCGGTATCGGTGGTCTCATCGACACTGATGCCCACGCGGTCGCGCCCGACCTTGCGCAGGTTGATGCCGCGTTGCTCGGCAGCGGCCAGAATGCCCGCCTGCCCCACACCCACGCGCACGGTAATGGTATCGAAGAAGGCGTCGGGCTGCACATCGGCGCCGGCGGCGCGCAGCGCATTCGCCACCGTCACCGCGTTCAGATGCACACGCTGGGCGATGGCGCGCAGACCGATCGGCCCGTGGAACACCGCATAGAAGGACGCCATCACCGCCAGCAGCGCCTGCGCCGTGCAGACGTTCGAGGTCGCCTTTTCGCGGCGGATATGCTGTTCACGGGTTTGCAGCGCCAGCCGATAGGCCTTGTTGCCGGCGGCATCGACGCTGACCCCGACGATACGGCCCGGCATCGCCCGCTTCATCTCGTCCCGGCAGGCCATGAAGGCGGCATGCGGACCGCCAAAGCCCATCGGCACCCCGAAACGCTGCGACGAGCCGATGGCGATATCGGCGCCCATCGCACCCGGTTCCTTCAGCAGGCACAGCGCCAGCAGATCGGTGGCGACGATGGCGACGGCCCCGGCGTCGTGCAGGGCGGCGCATTCGGCGCTCAGGTCGCGGATATGGCCATGCGTGCCGGGATACTGGAAGATCGCCCCGAAAACGGCCTTCGGGTCGAGCGCCTCGGGATCATCGACGATCACCTCGATGCCAAGCGGCAAAGCCCGGGTGCGGATGACGGCGATGGTCTGTGGATGCAGGTTGCGGCTGACAAAGAACGCCTTGGCCTTCGACTTCGCCACCCGCTGCGCCATCGCCATCGCCTCGGCCGCCGCCGTCGCCTCGTCCAGCAGGCTGGCATTCGCCACCGGCAGCCCGGTCAGGTCGCTGACCATGGTCTGATAGTTCAGAAGCGCCTCGAGCCGGCCCTGCGCGATTTCCGGCTGATAGGGCGTATAGGCGGTATACCAAGCCGGGTTTTCAAGGATGTTGCGCTGGATCGCGGGGGGCGTGAAGGTGCCGTAATAGCCCTGCCCGATCAGGCTGGTCATGACCTTGTTGCGCGCCGCCACCTGCCGCATCCGCGCCAGCAGCGCCGCCTCGGACAGCGCCGGCCAGTCAAGCGGCTCGGCCTGCCGGATCTCGGCCGGCACGGTCTGGTCGATCAGCGCCTCCAGATCGCGGGCGCCAACGACCTTCAGCATCTCGGTCATCTCGGCCGGGCTTGGGCCGATGTGGCGGCGGTTGGCGAAATCGTCGGGGTTATAGTCGGCCGGCGTCCAGCGGGTCATCGCGGTCTCCTCACGGGCGGAATTTTCAGCAAAGGCCCAAGGACGGAACATGCGTCTTCCTTGGGCAAATATCCTCGGGGGGCCGGGGGGCAGACAGCCCCCCGGTTCGCGGCCTAGCCGATCAGCGCCAGATAGGCGTCCTCATCCATGAAACCGTCAAGCGCGGCCCCATCCGCCGGCCGGATCTTGAAAAACCACGCCGCCATCGGATCGTCATTCACCATCCCCGGCGCATCCGGCAGCGCCGCGTTCACGGCGGTGATCGTTCCGGCGACGGGCGCCACGATGTCCGACGCGGCCTTGACCGATTCGATCACCACGATCTCCTCGCCCGCCGCGACCTCGCGCCCGACCTCGGGCAGTTCGACGAAAACCACGTCGCCCAGTTGTTCACTGGCGTGACGGGTAATGCCTACGGTGATGTCTTCGCCATCCTGGCGCAGCCATTCGTGGTCCTGAGTGTATTTCAGCATCTGTTCGGCCTTTCAGCGTTTATAGGTCGAGGGACGAAAGGGAAGCGGCGCGACGGTGACCGGAACCCGCTTGCCGCGCAGTTCGGCCCAAACCGTGGCGCCATCGGCAATGCGCACGGGGATCGGCGCCATGGCGATCGGGGCGCCGACATCGGGACCAAACCCGCCCGAGCCGACCCGGGACAGGCTTTCTCCGCCGGTCTCGGCATCGAAAATCTCGACGCCCTCGCGGATCGGGGCGCGGCCCTGCGGCCGCAAGCCACGGCGCATCATGGCCGGCCCGTCGGCCAGTTCCGGTAAGATCACCCCGGCCCCCGGGAACCCCCCGGCACGTGCGCCGCCTTGGCGGCGCAGCTTCGGGATCGACCAGCCAAGTGCTGCTTGCGCCGGGCTGGTGTTCTGATCCATGTCATGGCCGTAAAGCGGCAATCCCGCCTCCAGCCGCAGGCTGTCGCGCGCCCCCAGACCGATCGGCGCGACCTCGGCCATATCCAGCAATGCCCGCGCAAACGGCTCGGCCACCGCCGCCGGAACCGAGATCTCGAATCCGTCCTCGCCGGTATAGCCGGACCTGCTGACCCAAAGGGTCGCGCCGTTCCAGTCGAAATCCCGCACATCCATGAAACGCATTTCGGCGACGCCGGGCAACAGACGGGCCAAGGCCGCTTCGGCCTCGGGGCCCTGAAGCGCCAGCAGCCCGCGGTCGGTCAGATGCGTGATCGCCACCCGATCACCGATCTTTTCCAGATGCCGAAGATCCTGATCGGTGCAGGCCGCGTTGACGACCAGCAACAGATGATCGCCCCGGTTGGTGATCATCAGATCGTCCAGAATGCCGCCGTCGTCACTTGTGAACAGCCCGTACCGCTGCCGCCCCGGGGCAAGCCCGGCGATATCGGCGGGCACGAGCGTCTCCAACGCCGCGGCCGCATCTGCGGGATCCCCGCTTCTGGGGCGCAGGATGACCTGCCCCATATGGCTCACGTCGAACAACCCGGCATGGCTGCGGCAATGCATATGTTCGGCCAGAACGCCCATCGGATATTGAACCGGCATCTCCCAGCCGGCGAAAGGCACCATGCGCGCGCCCCGGGCGGCATGCAGATCGTGTAAAGGCGTCTGGCGCAATGCGACCATGCCATTCCTCCAAAGTTTGGCCGGTCAACCGGCATCGGCGTCGACGGAACCTGACGGTCCGTCCTTCGATGCCCCCTCTGTCCCTTGCGCCTGAGATCGTTATCCCGTCGGCGGACGCATGCGCGCCTCTCTCCAGAGTTGTTGTGAGGAATACGGTCCCTTGCGCCTGAGAGTTTACCGGGGCGGTTGCTCCTTCGGCACCGGCCCTTGGGCCGGATTCTCCCGAATTCCTTGCGCCAAGCCCTAGCGCCGCGCCACCCTCCTGACAAGAGAAATGTTCGGAAACCGGCTATTTCTTACCGGATTCCGACTTTGTTGATGGATCAGAGGCTCGGCGGCCGCCGATCGGTCACATCACGCTGTTCGAGGCCCCACCGTCCAGCAGGATATTCTGGCCGACGATAAAGGCCGCCTGCTGGCTGCACAGAAAGGCGCAGGTCGCCCCGAAATCGGCGGCCGTGCCGTATTTGCCGGTCGGGATGGTCTTTTGCCGCTTCTCTCTGGCCTCAGCGGCGCTGATTCCCTCGGCCTTGGCCACGCCGCCGTCCAGACTGACGGCGCGGTCGGTATCATGGATGCCGGGCAGAAGATTGTTCACGCAAACCCCGCGGCCGGCCACCTGCCGAGACATGCCGGCCACAAAGCCGGTCAGCCCGGCCCGCGCCGTATTCGACAGCCCAAGCACCCCGATCGGGGTCTTGACCGACTGGCTGGTGATATTGACCACCCGGCCCCAGCCGCGTTCCATCATGCCGGGCACCAGCGCCTGCATCAGTAAGATGGCGGTCATCATATTGGCATCCACCGCCTTGATGAAATCGTCGCGCGTCCAGTCCATCCACATCCCGGGCGGCGGCCCGCCGGCATTGGTGACGAGAATATCGGCCTGTCCCAGCGCCTCAAGAACCTTTGCGCGGCCCGCGTCGGTGGTGATATCGGCGGCGACGGGCGTCACCTCGACCTTATATTTGTCGGCGATCTCGAATGCCGTCTGGTGCAGCGCATCGCTGCCCCGGGCGTTGATGACAAGATTGACCCCCGCTTCGGCCAGCGCCTCGGCGCATCCGCGCCCCAAACCCTTCGAGGCCGCGCAAACCAGCCCCCGTTTGCCCCTGATCCCCAGATCCATCCTGCACCCTTTCTGTATCGCCGGTGGCAAGGGAACCGCGACGCGCCACAAATGTAAAGGCCGCGCGGCGCATGCTTGACATCGCGTCGCCAAAAGGCCAAATACCGCGCCGGATGGGGCCGTAGCTCAGTTGGTAGAGCGTATCGTTCGCAATGATAAGGCCAGGGGTTCGATTCCCCTCGGCTCCACCAGATGATCCGCTGTCATTGGAGCATAAGAGTGCCGATTTAGGGCATAAGCTTACCGATTGCGTGTCAATATGGCCAATGTAGCACAGTTGCGTGTCGTGAGGGACACGATTTTCAGGTGAGTTTGCTATGGATGCGCCGATTTCTTTCGGAGAGGTCTGACGTCGCGGATGAAGTAGACAGCCCGCTGTTTCTCGGCGTGATCGTGTCCTATTGAGGGCAAAACGAATAAGGATAGATCATGCGAACTCACCTTGCTGCCCTTCTCGCGCTTACGCTCGCTACCGGATGTGCGGTTGGTTCTGGTGCGGTGATCAAAGGTGCCGGGCCAGATGATCTTCTGAAACTCCGCGAAGGCCCGGGCCTCGAACACAAGATCATCATCGGTCTACCAGACGGAACGCGCCTCACCCGCCAGAATTGCGTGAGGAACAACGGGAAGGTCTGGTGCAGGGTCTTCCTCACTGACAGGCCCGGCGTTTCGGGCTACGTTTCGGCGGACTATCTGGCACATCGCTGACGGCATTCATCGGCCCTTAGCGGACGGTCAGGTTGGTGCCCACCATATCCCGCTAGTGTTGTCCTCAAAGAGACCATCGACCCTACGCGCAAGCCCTTCGAGCAGTATCCTAGCTTGCGGGTTTGCTGGATCGAACTCAGTCCATCCTGCCACTACGAATGTGCCCTGGTCGGTCGTAGTGACTATTTCGTCATCAGTGCCTCCAAAAGACAGCCGAGCATCGCAGTTCGAAAGTTTGGTCCGTATGGCCGACGGCGCACGCTGTGAAAAATCTTCGGCTTCTTCAACGACCCACTCCTCAGCTTCTAGCTGAGCCAAGAACACGATGGGACTGACTATAAGCAATTGAGGGACGACATAGTCACCTAGCCGCCACTCTGTCTGGCTCACCTCGGCCCCCACCGCTTGCAGGTATTCCTTCACCTGAAAAAGCGTAAGCGGAGGGATGGACTGTCTAGGTTGTGTTGACAAAAGGGATTCACATCAGTCTTTGAGCATGATTCAAGCTGGCATCTGCGA
>NZ_JBHUEN010000053.1:0-244051 GCF_042680785.1 Paracoccus pacificus | reverse complement strand
TCGCGGTCCAATGAACCGATCAGAATGCCGCGCGGAAGGTGGGGGGCAGAGAACGCTTACGATGGGCCCGATGCTCGGATAGAAGATGTGCGAATAGAAAACGGCGCCCTCACGGGGCGCCGTTTTCCGTTCTAGCGGTCCGTTCCGACCGCTCAATCGTTCGCAAGCCGGCTGATGATCACCGTCACCTCGGGCTTTTTGCCGATCTCTTCCATCGCCACCTGCCGCACGATACGGCGAATGGCCTCGTCCATCTTGCCGTCGTCGCCGGCGGTCTTGGCATTCACGCCTTCCAGAAACTCGCCCAGCTCGGTCTCGATATCCTGCGCGAGTGGCGCCCCCGCCCGGTTGGTTTCGGGCAGGCCCATCAGTTCGACCCAGGCGTCGGGCATCGGGCGGCCGTCCTCTTCGACGATGACGGAAACCATCGCGTGACCGTTCAGCGCCATGCGGATGCGGTCGCGGACCACGCCGTCCATCGCGCCGATCAGAACCGAGCCGTCCAGATAGACACGGCCCTTTTCGATCTGCTCGGCCACGACCGGCCGCTCGCCGGTCAGGTCCAGCATCATCCCGTCGGTCGCGATGATCGAGGCGATCCCTTCGGATTCGCCGATCGCCGCATGGGCGCGCAGATGCATGTGCTCGCCATGCATGGGCACCAGAATCTTCGGCTTGATCAACTGATGGACGGCCTCGAGGTCGGGGCGGTTGGCATGGCCCGAGACGTGATATAGCCCGGCGCGGTCGTCCACCACATCGACGCCCATTTCCGAGAAGGCATTCATGATGCGGATCACGCCGCGTTCATTGCCGGGGATGACGCGCGAGGAAAACAGGAAGGTGTCGCCCTCGGCCATCTGAAGGCCCAGATAGCGGCCACGCGACAGTTGCGCGGTCGCGGCGCGGCGTTCGCCCTGGCTGCCGGTGACGATCAGCATCAGCTTTTCCCGCGGCGTGTTCGCGGCTTCCTCGGGGCCGATGATCTGCGGAAAGTCGGTCAGCACGCCGGTTTCCACCGAAGCCGTCAGCATCTTGCGCATCGCCCGCCCCAAAAGGCAGACCGACCGCCCCGACGCCACACCGGCATCGGCCAGCGTCTTCAGTCGCGCCACGTTCGACGCGAAGGTCGTGGCCACGACCATGCCCCTTTGGCTTGAGACGAACTCACGCAGGGGGGTCGCCAGCACCGCCTCGGACCGACCCGGCAGGGGGGAAAAGACGTTGGTCGAATCGCAGACCAGAATCTTGACGCCCTCGCCTTCCGAGGCGATCTGATTCCACATGACCGGGTCAAACGGTTCGCCGACGACGGGGGTGCCGTCCAGCTTGAAATCGCCGGTATGGACGATGCGGCCGGCCGGCGTGTCGATGATCAGCGCACTCGATTCAGGAATGGAATGGCTGATCGGGACGAACTGGATCCTGAACGGTCCGGCGGTGATGGTTTCGGGCCGGGGTTCATGGATCTTGATCTGGTCGACCGGGTGGCCGCCCTCTTCCATCTTCAGCCGCGCGAGCGCGCCGGTGAAACGGCGGCAATGCACCGGCACGCCAAGCTTGCCCCACAAAAGCCCAAGCGCGCCGACGTGATCCTCGTGCCCATGGGTGATGAAGATCGCTTCCAGCCGGTCGCGGTTATCGTAAAGCCAGCGGCAGTCGGCCATGATCAGATCAATGCCCGGGGTCGTGTCCATGTCGCCGAAGGTCACGCCCAGATCGACCAGGATCAGCCTTTCGCGACCCGGTTGCCCGTAGCCATAAACATATGCGTTCATGCCGATTTCGCCAGCCCCGCCGAGGGGCAGATAGATCAGACGCTCAACCGGCATCAGCCAACTCCTTGTTATAATCGAAGATAAGTCGCAGCCCGTGCATCGTCAGATCGTCATCCGATGAATCGAACAGCAGCGAATCCGCCTGCTCGAAAAGCGGGGCAAGCCCCCCCGTCGCAATGATTTTCATCGGCCGGTCGCGTTCGGCGGTGATTCGGGCGCAAATCTCGCGCACCAGCCCTGTGTAACCCCAGAATACGCCCGATTGAATACAGGCGACGGTATTCGTGCCGATGACCGCCTGCGGCCGGGTGATGTCCACATGCGGCAGCGATGCGGCGCCCATGTGCAGCGCCTCGAGCGACAGGTTGACGCCGGGCGCGATGGCGCCGCCGATATAGGCGCCGTCCACATCGACCACGTCGAAGGTGGTCGCGGTGCCGAAATCGACCACCACCAGATCGCCGCCATAGCGGTCGAAGGCGGCGACGGTGTTGACCAGACGGTCCGGTCCGACGGTCGTGCCCTCATCGACGCGCGGGGCCACCGGCAGAACGGTCTCGGGTTTGCCGACCACATAGGGCCGGGTGTCGTAATAGCGGTTGCACAGCACGCGCAGATTGAACACCACCCGCGGCACCGTCGAACTGATGATGCAATCGGTGATCATCATGTCGGCGAAGCGGTTCAGCTGCATCAGCGACGACAGCCAGACATAATATTCGTCGGCGGTCCGGCGGTGGTCGGTCATGATGCGCCAATGGGCCAGAAACGTCTTGCCGTCCCAGACCGAAAACACGGTATTGGTATTCCCGCAATCAATGCACAGCAGCATGGGCGGACCTTTCAGAAAAAGACGTCGGCCGCCGGGACGATATGCTGCCCCTGAGGCGTGGAAAGGATCATCGCGCCGTCGCCGTCTATACCCTCGAATATGCCGGTCACCGTTTCGCGCATGGTGCGGGCGGTGATCGGCTGGCCCAGACGCGCGGCGCGGGCCATCCAGGCGCGGCGGATCTCGGCAAAGCCGCCCTCGGCCAGGCGCGCCTGCCAGGCGGCGAAAGCCGGGGCCAGCAGGTCCAGAAACGCATCCGGTTCGATGCTGATGCCGGTTTCGGCGGCAACCGATGCCGGCCGGGCGGCATCGGGTTCCACCAGTTCGGCGCCCGGCGCGGCGGCGAGGTTGACGCCGATGCCGATGGCGAGGTGTTGCACCATGCCCCCCGCGCCGGCGCTTTCCAGCAAGATCCCCGCCACCTTGCCGCCGTTCAGCAACAGGTCATTCGGCCATTTGATCGACAGCCGCGCCTGCGGTCCGACGGCATCGGCCAGCGCATCGTACAAGGCCAGCGCCGCGACAAAGGAAAACTGCGCCGCCTCGGTCGCGGGGCCGTTCGGGTGCAGGATCAGCGTTGCGGCGAAATTTCCCGGCAGCATCTGCCAGCTTCGGCCACGCCTGCCACGGCCGGCGGTCTGCTCTTGCGCCATGATCCAAGCCGGGCCGCGCAGCGCCGGGGCCAGACGCAACCCCTCGGCATTGGTGCTTGCCGCGCGGGGCAGCACATGCCGGGCGACGCCCTCGGGCCAGCCCGGCAAAGCCGCATTCCGGGCGCGGTCGGCCGCGCTATCTTGGCGATCAGTTGCCAAGCGCGCCGACAAGCGATTGGGCGGCGGCGGCGGCGGCGTTATCGACGCCCAGCATGGTCACCGCGCCCAGCACGATCACCACCGCCGAGGCGATCATCAGCCCGTACTGGACCACGCCGGTGCGGCTGTTCAGCACCTGCCCTGCGGCGCCGAAATACATCAGATAGACGATCCGCAGATAGTAATAGGCACCGATGACCGAGGCGATGACGCCCAGAATGGCCAGCCAGCCCATGCCCGCATCGACCGCCGCAGCCAGCACTCCGTATTTTGCGAAGAAGCCCAGCATCGGCGGCACACCCGCCAGACTGAACATCAGCACCAGCACCACCAGCGCCTTGATCGGCTGTGCCTGCGCGAACAGGTTCAGCGAGGCGATGTCGGTGACCGGCTTGCCGTCCCGCTCCATCGACATGATGAAGGCGAAGGTGCCGACGTTCATGACCGAATAGATCGCCATGTACAGCAGCATCGCCGCCACCCCGGCCTGGTTTCCGGCGGCCAGCCCGACCAGCGCGAATCCCATATGCGCGATCGAGGAATAGGCCATCAGCCGCTTCATGTCCTTTTGCCCGATCGCCGCGACCGAGCCGAGGAACATCGACATCACCGCCAGCGCCGCGACGATCTGGCTCCAGTCGCCCGGCACATGGCCGAATGCGGCGAACATGACCCGCGCGATCAGCGCCATGGCCGCGACCTTGGGCGCGGTGGCGAAAAACGCGGTGACCGGCGTGGGCGAGCCTTCATAGACATCCGGGGTCCACATGTGGAAAGGCACGGCCGAGACCTTGAACGCCATGCCGACCAGCAGGAACACGAGGCCGAACAGCAGCCCCAGCGACAGCTCGCCCCCCCGCACGGCGTCCAGAATGCCGCCGAAATCGGCCGTCCCGGTGAAGCCATAGACCAGCGAGGCGCCGTAAAGCAGTATCCCCGAGGAAAGCGAGCCGAGCACGAAATACTTCAGCCCCGCCTCGGACGAGCGGGCGCTGTCGCGGCGGATCGCGGCCATCACGTAAAGCGCCAGCGATTGCAGTTCCAGCCCCATGTACAGGCTAAGCAGGTTGCCGGCGCTGACCATAACCATCATGCCGACGACCGACAGGATCATCAGGATCGGGTATTCAAAGCGCAAAAGCCCGCGCCGGTCCATGTAATCGGCGCTCATCGCCAGCACGGCGGCGGCGCCCAGAAGCAGCGTTACCTTGGCGAAGCGGGCGAAGGTGTCGACGATCAGCATCTGCCCGAAGCCCGTGCCGGTGGCATCGCGCATTCCGACCCATGCGGCGGTCAGCACGAAACCGGCGACGGTCAGCCAAAGCACCGGGCGGGCCATCTTGTCCTTGCCGCCATAGGCGCCAAGCATCAGCAGCGCCAGCGCCAGCACGGACAACGCCACTTCGGGCAGGATCAGGGCGAAATCGGCTTGGGTCATGATTGCCCCTTTCTCAATGGCTGGCCGGCTGCGCGGCGGCAGCCTGCTGGGCCGCGCCCGCGCCATCATCGGCGGGCAGGCTTTGGTGATAGGCGGAGACAAGGTTCCGCACGCTGGGCCCGGTCACATCGGTCACAAGGCGCGGATAGACGCCAAGCAGGATCGTCATCACCACCAGCGGCACGAAGATCCAGCGTTCCCGCGCGGTCATATCGGTGATCGAGCGCAGCGCCTCTTTGATCAACTCGCCCATGACCACCCGGCGATACAGCCACAGCGCATAGGCCGCCGACAGGATGACGCCGGTGGTCGCGACCGTCGCGACCCATGTGTTGACGTGGAACGTGCCCAGCAGGGTCAGGAACTCACCCACGAAACCGCTGGTCCCGGGCAGGCCGACATTGGCCATGGTGAAGAACATGAATACCGCCGCATAGGCCGGCATCCGGTTCACCAGACCGCCGTAGGCGTCGATTTCGCGCGTGTGCATGCGGTCATAGATCACGCCCACGCACAAGAACAGCGCCCCCGAGATGAAGCCGTGCGACAGCATCTGGAAAATCGCGCCCTCGACCCCCTGCTGGTTCGCGGCGAAAATCCCCATGGTCACGTAACCCATATGCGCGACCGAGGAATAGGCGATCAGCTTTTTCATATCGGTCTGCGCCAGCGCCACCAGCGAGGTATAGACGATGGCGATCGCCGACATCCACATCACCACCGGCGTGAACAGATCGGACGCGACCGGGAACATCGGCAGGCTGAAGCGCAAAAAGCCATAGCCCCCCATCTTCAGCAGCACCGCCGCCAGCACGACCGAGCCCGCGGTCGGGGCCTGAACGTGGGCGTCGGGCAGCCATGTGTGGACCGGCCACATCGGCATCTTGACCGCGAAGCTGGCAAAGAAGGCCAGGAACAGCAGCGACTGCATGCCGCCGACCAGATACCAGCCGAACAGCCTGATCGGGGTCGACGGGAAGTCATAGACCAGCAGTTGCGCGATGTCCGAGGTGCCGGCCTCGCGGATCATGACGATGATCGCAACCAGCATCAGAACCGAGCCGAGGAAGGTGTACAGGAAGAACTTGAACGCCGCATAGATGCGGTTCGCGCCGCCCCAGACACCGATGATCAGGAACATCGGGATCAGGCCCGCCTCGAAGAACAGATAGAACAGCACAATGTCCAGCGCCACGAAGACGCCGATCATCAGCCCTTCCAGAAGCAGGAAGGCGATCATGTATTCCTTGACCCGCACATCCATATGCCAGGTCGACAGGATGGTCAGCGGCATCAGGAAGGTGGTCAGCAGTACGAACAGGACCGAGATGCCGTCGACACCAAGCCGATAGCGCAGCCCCAGAATCCACGAGCGGTCCTCGACGAACTGGAAACCGGTGTCGCTGGGATCGAAGCCGTTCAGCACGAAAAGCGAGATCAGGAAAGTGGCCGAGGTGGCGATCAGCGCCAGCCAGCGGGCATTGTTGTTCGATGCCTTTTCATCGCCGCGCAGGAACAGCGCCAGAATGGCCGCCGCCACGATCGGCAGGAAGGTGATGATGGACAGAAGGTTATTCATTTCAATGCGTCCCTCGCATCATCACCCAGAACAAAAGCACCACGATGCCAAGAACCATCGCGAATGCGTAATGGAAGACATAGCCGGTCTGCATGCGCCCGGCGAAACGGGTCAGGCGCGGGATCAGCCCCATGGCGATGCCGTTGATGGTGCCGTCGATGATTTCGCCGTCACCGCCTTTCCAAAGCACCCGGCCCAGCCATTTGACCGGACGGACGAACATCAGGTCATAGGCCTCGTCGAAGTACCATTTGTTCAAAATGAAGCGATAGACGGTGGGCAGGTTTTCGGCCAGCCGCGTGGCCGAGCCGGGATTGCGGATATACATCGACCAGGCGACGAACAGGCCCAGCAGCATGGCGATGAAGGGCGAAACCTTGACCCATGCCGGCGATTCATGGGCCTGGGTCAGCACATGGTTATCGGGCCGCATATAGATCGAGCCTCCGACCGGCGGCGGGAACTCCTCGGCCGCAAGGGCGGTCTGGGCGGTCTGGTCGGGGGCATGGGTGGCGCTGGCGCCCTCGGCCGCAGGCGGCGGCGTCTCGGCGGCGGGGGCGGGCGTCTCGGCCGGCGTGGCGGCGGGCTCGGCGCCGCTTTCCCCGGCCGCAGCTTCACTGGCCGCAGCCTCGCCATGTTCGGCACCGGCGATGCTGAAATATTCCGACACCCTCTGGTGATCGCCGAAGAACGGACCGTACCAGACCATGCCGGCAAAGATCGCCCCGACCGCCAGCACGCCCAAGGGAATGGTCATGACCGGCGGGCTTTCATGGGCATGCTCATGGGCGTGGTGATCGCCGCGCGGTTCACCGAAGAAGGTCAGGAACATCAGCCGCCATGAATAGAAGCTGGTGAAGGCGGCGGCGATGACCAGCAGCCAGAAGGCATACATATTGCCCGAGCCGAAGGCGCTTTCGATGATCGCGTCCTTTGACAGGAAGCCCGCGAAACCGATGGTGGTCAGCGGAATCCCGACGCCGGTGATCGCCAGCGTGCCGATCAGCATGGCGTAATAGGTCAGCGGGATCTTTTTGCGCAGCCCGCCATAGTTCCGCATGTCCTGTTCGTGATGCATCGCGGTGATGACCGAGCCAGCGCCAAGGAACAACATCGCCTTGAAGAAGGCGTGGGTCAGCAGGTGGAACATCGCGGCCGAATAGACCCCCGCGCCAGCCGCCACGAACATATAGCCAAGCTGTGAACAGGTCGAATAGGCGATCACGCGCTTGATGTCGTTCTGCACCAGACCCACGGTCGCGGCGAAGAAGGCGGTCGAGGCGCCGATCACCATGATGAACAGCTTCGCCTCGGGCGCGTATTCGTAAAGCGGCGACATCCGGCAGACAAGGAACACCCCCGCCGTGACCATGGTCGCGGCATGGATCAGCGCGGAAACCGGGGTCGGACCCTCCATGGCGTCGGGCAACCAGGTGTGCAGCAGAAGCTGCGCCGATTTACCCATCGCGCCGATGAACAGAAGCGTGCCGATCAGGTTCGCCGCGTTCCACTCGGTCCACAGGAAGGGGATGTTGGTGCGCGCGATGTCGGGCACCTGGGCGAAGATCTCATCGAACTGGATGGTGCCGGTCAGCCACCACAGCGCGAAAATCCCCAGCAGGAAGCCAAAGTCGCCGACCCGGTTGACGACAAAGGCCTTGATCGCCGCCGCATTGGCGCTGGCTTTCTTGTAATAGAAACCGATCAGCAGATAGGAGGCGACGCCGACCCCTTCCCAGCCGAAGAACATCTGCAACAGGTTGTCGGCCGTCACCAGCATCAGCATGGCGAAGGTGAAGAAGGACAGATAGGCGAAGAACCGCGCCTTGTAATGCTCGGTCGCGGTCCAGTTGTCGTCATGGGCCATGTAGCCCAGCGAATACATGTGCACGAGCGCCGAAACCGTGGTCACCACGATCAGCATGATCGCGGTCAGCCGGTCCAGACGGATGCCCCATTCGGCGCGGAAATCGCCCGAGATCACCCAGTCGAGAAGCTGCACATGCCGGGTTTCGCCGTCGAAGGTCAGGAACACGACCCAGGACAGAAGGCAGGCGAGGAACAGCAGCCCCGTGGTCAGGTATTGCGCGCCCTTTTCGGTGATCAGCCGCCAGCCGAAGCCGGCGATAAGCGCGCCGACGAGGGGGGCGAAAAGAATGATCGTTTCCATGCGCCTCAGCCCTTCATCACGTTGACGTCGTCCACCGCGATGGTGCCGCGGTTACGGAAGAAGACCACCAGAATGGCCAGCCCGATCGCGGCCTCGGCGGCGGCGACGGTCAGGATGAACATGGTGAAGACCTGCCCGACCAGATCGCCGAGATAGCTGGAGAACGCGACCATGTTGATGTTGACGGACAGCAGCATGAGCTCGATCGACATGAGGATGACGATGACGTTCTTCCGGTTCACGAAGATCCCGAAGATGCCGGTGACGAACAATATCGCCCCCACCACAAGGTAATGTGTCAATCCGATCGTCATCTTCTTGTCCCTCCGGTCCATTGTCCGGTTCATCTGTCTTGCCGGCGCGACCCCGCCGGTTGGGTGTTTTTGGCGGGCCGGCTGGCCCGCGCTGCCTTATGGAATACGGGTGTAAGGCATCAGGTCAGAGTAATAGGTCATGCAGCCGCAATCGGCGCGGCGGGCGCGGGTTTCCCCATATGGCGCAAGCTTGCCGGCGATGATTGGATAGCCCGCACTCTGCGCACGCTCCGTGAACACACGTTCATTCGCCAGCCGGCTTTCCTTGCGCAGACCATCGACGAAATCGAACAGATCGCCGCCCGGAACGCCCTTTGACGAGTCGGTCAGCTTATATTCGGCATCGACGCGCACCACCTGCCGGTTCGCGCAGTTGACCAGCGTATAGCGGAGCTTCGTTCCGTTCGCGTCCTGATCGGCGGTCTTGATCCCGATATAGCCGTTGCCCTCGTTCAGGATCGGATATTCCTTGTGGGCGCCAAAGGAATTGCTGGCTTCGCTGCCGCAATTCTTCAGCTGCTTCACGGTCTGCTTCGGTTCCGCGAATGCCACCGAAGCAGCACCGATCGAAATCAGCATCGCCAAAGCCGTCAACTTCACTGTCTGAGCACTCATCTAACTCACTCCCCCAAAAAAACCTTACAGCCCCTGCCCCGGTTTAACGTCCACCAACTCCATCGCCTCTTTCGGGTCGCGGTACATCTGCTTCAGCACGTCCTGACGCTTGACATCCTTGCGGTGGCGCAGGGTCAGAAGGATCGCGCCGATCATCGAGACCAAGAGGATCAGGCCGGCAAGCTGGAACAACAGCAGGTATTTGTCATACAGCAACATCCCCAGCGCATTGGTGTTCAGCGTATTCTGCGGGATCGGCGCGGCCAGAGCGGCCGGATTGTCCGCCGCCTGCCAGGCACCGAAACCGATGGCCAGCTCGGTCAGCAGGACGACGCCGATCAGCAGGCCCAGCGGCAGATATTTCGCCAGCTCCTCGCGTAGTTGCGCAAAGTCGATGTCCAGCATCATGACGACGAACAGAAACAGCACCGCCACGGCGCCGACATAGACGATGATCAGCAGCATGGCGACGAACTCGGCCCCCAGCAGCACGAACAGCCCCGCCGACGACAGGAATGTCAGGATCAGCCACAACACCGAGTGGACCGGGTTGCGCGCCATAACCACCATGAACCCCGCCACCACGGCCGTGATCGCGAACAGGTAAAAGGCGAATGTCATCATGCGTCATCATCCTCGGGCTGATCAAAGACGGACTGGGCGATTTCCAGCGCCTTCGTCATGGCGGGCACGCCGCCGAACATGCTCATCTGCCAGATCGTTTCGGCGATCTCGCGTTGGGTCGCGCCGGATTCCATCGCGTGGCGGATGGCCAGCCGCATCTGCGGCTCGGCCTGCGCGCCCAGCACGGTCAGCGCCGCGACGGTCAGCAGCATCCGGGTTTTCGCGTCCAGGCCTTCGCGATTGAAGGTGCGGCCGAACCACATCTCCATCATGTCCCGCGTCATGGTCGGGAACAGCTTGTCCACCTGCGCGGGGTTAAGCTGTTCCAGCCCGGGATTGAACGCGCGGGCCATCTCCTGACCCTGCGCAATCATCTGCTGGAACAATTTGGCGAAAGGTTCGCTCATCTGTAGGGCGCATCCAATGCAAGGTTACGGGCGATCTCGGCTTCCCAGCGGGCGCCGTTATCCAGAAGCTTTTCCTTGTCGTAGAACAGTTCTTCTCGGCTTTCGCTGGAAAATTCAAAGTTCGGCCCTTCGACGATGGCATCGACCGGGCAGGCTTCCTGACAGAAACCGCAATAGATGCATTTCGTCATGTCGATGTCATAGCGCGTGGTCCGGCGGGAACCGTCCTCGCGCGGTTCCGCGTCGATGGTGATCGCCTGCGCCGGGCAGATCGCCTCGCACAATTTGCAGGCGATGCAGCGTTCCTCGCCGTTCGGATAGCGGCGCAGCGCATGTTCGCCCCGGAACCGCGGCGAGAGCGGGCCTTTTTCGTGCGGATAGTTCAGCGTGGCCTTGGGGGCGAAGAAATACTTCAGCCCCAGACCGAACCCCTTGATGAAATCGGCAAGCAGGAAATAGCGGGTGGCTGTTCCCAGATCGAAAGCCATGGATCAGCCCCTTCTTGGCGCGGCAAAGCGGTCGAATGCCGCGACATATTGCCGGACCCGGGCGCTGTCTTTGGAATGTTCGGCCGAGTCCAGATTGTTGGCCAGAAAATGGGCCAGTTCGATCTTGTCCGTCTCGGACGCTATGGCCAGCATTTCGGCAATCTTGTTCGAATACATGATCAAGCTCCTATCCAGCGCGCCCAGGCGCCACCCAAAACCTCGTAACGTGCAAGGAACGCCACGATCACCACCCAGCCCAACGACAGGGGCAGGAATACCTTCCAGCCGATCCGCATCAACTGGTCATAGCGATAGCGCGGCACGATCGCCTTCACCATGGCGAACATCCAGAACCAGAAGACCATTTTCAGGAACATCCACATCGCCCCGTCGGGGATGCCCGGGATCGGCGACAGCCAACCGCCGAAGAACAGGATCGAGATCAGCGCGCACATCAGCCACATGGCGATATACTCGCCGGCCATGAACAGCAGATACGGGGTCGAGGAATATTCGACCATGAAGCCCGCGACCAGTTCAGATTCCGCCTCGGGCAGGTCAAAGGGCGGGCGGTTGGTTTCCGCCAGCGCCGAGATGAAGAACAGCACCACCATCGGCAGGTGCGGCAGCCAGTACCAGCTGAGCAAGCCCATGCCGCGCTGCGCCTCGACGATGGCGGACAGGTTCATCGAGCCGGTCGAGATGATCACCCCGATGATGATCAGGCCCAGCGACACCTCGTAAGAAATCATCTGCGCGGCCGAGCGCAGCCCGCCGAGAAACGGATATTTCGAGTTCGAGGCCCAGCCGCCCATGATCACCCCGTAAACCTCGAGCGAGGAGACGGCAAAGACGAACAGGATCCCGACGTTGATGTTCGACATCACCCAGCCCGGCGCGAAGGGGATCACCACAAAGGCCAGCAGCGCCAGCACCATCGACAGGAAAGGCGCGAGGAAAAAGACAAAGCGGTCGGCGCCGGCCGGCACCACGATTTCCTTGACGACGTATTTCAGCGCGTCGGCGAAGGTCTGAAGCAGGCCCCAGGGACCGACCACGTTCGGGCCGCGCCGCATCTGCACGGCGGCCCAGATCTTGCGGTCGCCATAGACCAGATAGATCAGCGACAGCATCACGAAGGCGATCACCGCCAGCCCCTGCGCCAGCAGGATGATCGCGGTGCCCAAAGCGGATCCCCAGAACTCAGCCATTCAAATCACCTTCTTCTTCACGCCGCCGGAATCTTCCGGGATTTGCATTCGCGCAAGGTTTCGCCCGTCGTCATGATCGTCAGCCCCTGCGGCTGTGACCCGGATGTGACATATATCGACGACAGGTGTACCTTATTATCCTGTTCCGACCGGATGGTGCGGATATGGCGCGCATAGGGGACACCCTTCGACTTGGCCCAGCCGGCCAGCGCGCAAGACGCATAGGCGAAGGCCGTATCGGCGTCCACCCCTGCTTGCAGCTTGACAATCGATTCGACCAGCGCGCCGCGCGGATCGGATTGCACCACCCGCACCGTCGCCCCCTGATAGACCGAGGGATCGACCTTGAGGTCCTTGCGCTCGGGCGGCAGGACGCTGCCCCCCCGGGCCCGCATGAAGGCCGAATAGGCGGCCGCGTTCGCCGCCGTCTGGCGTGATCCGCCAAGGCCGGTGCCGGTTTGGTCCGCGGGTGCGGCCAGTTCGGCGGCGATCTGGCTCAGATCGGCGCTGGCGGTGGCGACGGCGCCGGCGTTGCCCTTGGACGGACCGAGCTTTTCGGTGGTGATCGAGCCGTCGGATTCAAGGATCATGATCGCGCCCGCCCCCGCAGCCGCCGGATCGGTCAGCGACCGAAGCGGCACGGCGGTCTGGTCGGGCATCAGATCGGCGTCGAATTCGGCGCTGCGCGCGGCCGCGGAGCCATCCCCCATCGCTGGGGCCGGGTCCGCGGCCGAAGCCGCCGGCACCCGACCGGCGCGAATATCCGCCGCGACCGACGGCGCGACCGGAATGCCGTTCACATAGGTGGCCTTGGCGGGTTTGGGTATCGCGGTCCGGGTGGTGACGCGGGTCAGCGCCTTGGCGCGTTTGGCGGAAAGATCGTCCAGCATCTGATCCGCCTGCGCCTGACGTTTAGCGGCCTTTTCTTCGGAGGCCAGAACCGCGGCGCGCTTTTTCGCCTTTTCGGCCAGTGCGGGCGGGCGTGCCTCGGGCCGCTTGCCCATGCCGCCGGTCTCATCGCAGCCCGCCACCGCCAGAAGCACCGAACAGGCCCCCAGCAGCAGCGCGACGCGACAAGATAGGGCGGATAGGATCATTCGGCGGCGATCCTTTCTGCCTGACGGCGCGCCGCCGCAAGCGCGGCCAGCTCGCCCATAAGAACACTGGCGCGGGCGATCGGATTGGTCAGATAGAATTCGGACACCGCAGGGGTGAAATCGCCCGTGCCCATCTTGCCCGCCTCCAGCGGCGACAATGCGTTTTCCGGTACCTCGTTGACCTTGGCCAGCACCGGCACCGCCTCGATCAGCGCCCGGCGCAGGCCGGCAAGGCTGTCCCACGGCTGGGTCGCGCCCAGTTCGGCCGACAGCGCCCGCAGGATCGCCCAGTTCTCCTTGGCCTCGCCCGGCGCGAAATTGGCCCGGAACGCCAGTTGCGGCCGGCCTTCGGTGTTAACGAACAGCCCGTTTTCCTCGGTATAGCAGGCCCCGGGCAGGATGATGTCGGCGCGATGCGCGCCCCGGTCGCCGTGGCTGCCCTGATAGATCACCACCGGCCCCGCCGGCAGGTCGATCTCGTCCGCGCCAAGGTTGAAGATCACCTCGGCCCCGTCCAGCGCCGCCTCGATGCCGCCCTCGGTCACCGCGCCCACGTCCATCGCCCCGACACGGCCCGCGGCGGTATGCAGGATCAGCAGTTTCGAGTTCGAATTCTCGGCCAGCTTCACCGCATGGGCCAGCACGGCCTCGCCGTCCGCACCGCGAATAGCCCCCTGCCCGACGATCACCAGCGTCGGCCTTTCGCGGGTCTCGTCGCTGATCTTCTGCGAGGAAAGCTGCTCGAGCGCGGCGCGGTCGGTGCCGACATGGACATAATCATAGGTCAGATCGGCGGCTTCACCGACCAGACCGATCCGCGCGCCCCGCGCCCATGCCGCGCGGATGCGGGCGTTCAGGACCGGCGCTTCCTCGCGCGGGTTGGTCCCGATCAACTGGATCATCTCGGCATGGTCGATGTCGGAAATGCGCGCGGTGCCGGCATAACCACCCCGATTGCCCGCCGGCAGCTTTGCGCCGTCGGTGCGGCATTCGACACGCCCCCCCAGCCCCTCGATCAGCTGCTTCAGGCTGAACGCCGCTTCGGCCGAGGCGAGTTCGCCGACCAGACCGGCGACTTTCCCGCCCTTCATGGCTTTCGCGGCGGCGGCCAGCGCCTCGGGCCAGTTCGACTGACGCAGCTTGCCGTTCTCACGGATATAGGGCCGGTCCAGACGCTGGCGGCGCAACCCGTCCCAGACGAAGCGGGTCTTGTCGTTGATCCATTCCTCGTTCACGCCGTCATTGTTGCGCGGCAGGATGCGCATGACCTCGCGCCCTTTGGTGTCGATGCGGATGTTCGACCCCAACGCATCCATCACGTCGACGGATTCGGTCTTGGTCAGTTCCCACGGGCGGGCGGTGAAGGCATAGGGCTTGCTGACCAGCGCCCCCACCGGGCACAGGTCGATGATGTTGCCCTGAAGGTTCGAATCGAGCGTCTCATGCAGGTATGAGGTGATCTCGGCATCCTCGCCGCGCCCCGTCTGACCCATCTGGGTGATGCCCGCGACCTCGGTCGTGAACCGCACGCAGCGGGTGCAGGAAATGCAGCGGGTCATGTGGGTTTCGACCAGCGGGCCAAGATCCAGATCTTCGTTGGCGCGCTTCGGCTCGCGATAGCGGCTGAAGTCGATGCCGTAAGCCATCGCCTGATCCTGAAGATCGCATTCGCCGCCCTGATCGCAGATCGGGCAATCCAGCGGATGGTTGATCAGCAGGAATTCCATCACCCCCTCGCGGGCCTTCTTGACCATGGGCGAGTTGGTCCTGATCTCGGACGGCGCGCCCTCGGGGCCCGGGCGCAGGTCCCTGACCTGCATGGCGCAGGACGCGGCGGGCTTGGGCGGCCCGCCCACGACCTCGACCAGACACATGCGGCAGTTGCCGGCGATCGACAGCCGCTCGTGATAGCAGAACCGGGGGATCTCAATCCCCGCAAGCTCGCAGGCCTGAATAAGGGTCAGGTTGGGATCGACCTCGATCACCTTGTCGTCGATCTTGATCTTGCGGAGATCTGCCATGCGCGTAGTTCCTACCTTGCCACCAGCAGCGATCCGACGATCGAGTTTCTGGCGATTTCCTGACGCCCGACGCGACAAAAGCTTTCGGGGTCACCCTTTTTTGCGCCTTGCTGGGTCAACCAGCTGTCGGCGATGCCGTAAATACGCTTTTTTTCCGCCTTGTCGTCCAGAAACGCATCAATCTGGCGGCCGGAATAGCCTTGCTTTTCGGCATAGCGTTTCAGCGCGCGGGCCTGCGAATAGGCATAGATGATCCGCGCGTCGATCGACGGGCATTCGCGCCGGATCCGGTCCGCCGCCCGGGCCGAGATCAGGCGGTCGTTGACATATTTGTTCTGCGACAAGGGCGGCAGCCCCTGCGCGCCCGCGACACCGGCCGAGGCCGTGACCGAGACCGTTGCGGTCAGCGCAATTACCGTGGCTTTAATGAATTTCGTCATGATTTCGCTCCGTTCAGGATGAACGGAATTGATACCATAGCGCCGGGCCTGCTGCCCGACACGGTGGGGTGAATGGCGTGTGATCACTGTCATGCGCCGCATCCGCCGTAACGCCAGAATCCGGCCCCGCCGCTGACGACAAAGCGCCCGGTGGTGCCGTTCAACCTGCCCTGAGTCCGGCAGAATTCCCGGATCACCCGGTCCGCGTCGGGACCATCCGCCTGTGTAAGCGGCGTCCCGTCCGGCCCGGTCACGATCAGGCCGGTGTTCTGCCCCGCTGCATCAAGCGCCGGCCCGACGACATAGGTCCTGTCGCCGATCCTGAACGGAAGGTTTTCGCCGCTCGCCGCGCAACCCGCGATCACTACCATTCCCCCAAGAAAACCCCAAACAGGTTTCATCGGCTTGCCCCGGAACCGGCGGCCGACCCTTGCGCCGGTCGCGCAAGCCCCAGGCGGCACAAGCGCCGCCGAACCGGGTCCGGGATTTGCCGCGCCCGTGGTCATTCCGCCGCCATCGCCCCCATACGGCCGGTGCGCTTGGCCTTGATCCGGTCCTCGATCTCGTTCCGGTAATGCCGGATCAGGCCCTGAATGGGCCATGCGGCGGCATCGCCAAGCGCGCAAATCGTGTGGCCTTCGACCTGCTTGGTCACGTCCAGCAGCATGTCGATTTCCTCGGGCTCGGCATCGCCGGTCACCAGCCGGTCCATGACCCGCATCATCCAGCCGGTGCCTTCACGGCAGGGCGTGCACTGGCCGCAGGATTCATGCTTGAAGAATTTCGACAGCCGCCAGACCGCCTTGATCACGTCCACCGACTGATCCATGACGATCATGCAGGCGGTGCCAAAGCTGGATTTCAGCTCTTTCATGCCGTCGAAATCCATGATCGCGTTTTCGCACAGATCGGCTGGCAGGATCGGGCACGAGGCGCCGCCCGGAATGACCGCCTTGAGGTTCTTCCAGCCGCCGCGCACACCGCCGCCGTGCTTCTCGATCAGCTCGCGCATCGGGATCGACATGGATTCCTCGACCACGCAGGGCGAGTTCACGTGCCCGGTCATCCCGAACAGCTTGATGCCCGAGTTGTTGGGGCGCCCGAAGCTGGCGAACCAGACCGCGCCACGGCGCATGATGGTCGGCACGACCGCGATGGATTCGACGTTGTTCACCGTGGTCGGGCAGCCGTAAAGCCCCGCCCCGGCCGGGAACGGCGGCTTCATGCGCGGCATGCCCTTCTTGCCCTCGAGGCTTTCCAGAAGCGCGGTTTCCTCGCCGCAGATATAGGCCCCGGCGCCGTGGTTCAGATACAGATCGAAATCCCAACCCGAGCCGGCGGCGTTGCGCCCCAGAAGGCCCGCATCATAGCATTCGTCGATCGCGGCCTGAAGCGTCTCACGCTCGCGGATATACTCGCCGCGGATATAGATATAGGCCGCATGCGCGCCCATGGCGAAGCTGGCGATCAGGCAGCCTTCGATCAGCGTATGCGGATCGTGGCGCATGATTTCGCGGTCCTTGCAGGTCGCGGGTTCGGATTCGTCGGCGTTCACCACCAGATAGGACGGGCGGCCGTCGGATTCCTTGGGCATGAAGGACCATTTCATGCCGGTCGGGAAACCCGCCCCGCCGCGTCCGCGCAGACCGGATGCCTTCATCTCGTCGATGATCTTGTCCCGGCCCCGCCCGATGATCTCGGCGGTGCTGTCCCAATGGCCGCGCGCGCGTGCGCCGGCAAGGCTGCGATCGTGCATGCCGTAAAGGTTCGTAAAGATCCGGTCCTGATCTTTCAGCATCAGTCTATTCCTTGTTGGGCGCGGCGCGCCGCCGCTGCCAAATCCAAAAAGTCACCAGCAGCGCCCAGATGAAGCCGGCGATCGCGGCCAGATCAATCAGCGCCATCGTCCGCAGGCCCCACCCCTGCTGTGCCCCGATCCAGCCCAGCACCAGCCAGACGACGCCGGTCCCGGCGATGACCAGGGCGGGCACGCGCAGATCGGTGGCGCGCGTTTCGGGGGGGCGCTGTCCGGTCATTCCGGCTTACCGCCCGCCGCCAGCCGCGCCGCCTGCCCGATCCAGTCCTCGGATTCCACGCGGCCGTCGAAGTTCGGCATTTTCTCGTGCATGCGTTCGATATCAGTCTGAGTCCAGGCGGCGACCTGCGCGAAAGTGGTATAGCCAAGCTCGTGCAGCATCCGCTCATAAACCGGGCCGACGCCCTTGATCAGCTTCAGGTCGTCACCGCCGGCGCCGGCCTTGCGGTTGCGCTTTGCGGCTGATTTCTCGCTGTCGCCGGTCTTGGCGGGTTTGGGCTGTGCGCCGCCATCCACCGCCGCGAGGCGTTTCTTGTCGGATTTCTTGTCCGACTTCTTGTTCTTCTCGGCCTTCTTGTCGGATTTCTTTTCCGACGCCGCCGCCTGCTTGGCGGCCTTCGCATCGGATTTGGCGGGGGATTTGGCGGGCTTGGCTTTCGCCGTTTCGGCTGCTGTTTCAACAACCGCCATATCCGGCGCCGCTTTTGAGCCGGCCTTCGGCGCCGCCTCGGCGGCATGCTGTTTCGGCCCGGCGTCGCCAGTGCCCTTTGCCTTGGCGGCCTTGCCAGCGTCCGATTTGCCGGGTTTGGCTTTGGCCGCCTTATCCTTGGCGGGTTTGGTCTTGGCCGGTTTCTCCGACGTGGCCGCATCCGTGGACATCAGCCCCGCCGGCCGCGCGGCGGCATCACCCTGCCCCGCCTTGCCCGCGGCAAGAGGCTGTTCGTACACCTCGGCCCCAAGCGGCGAGGGCAGCGCCTCATCGGCGTCCAGTGCCGCCGCCTCATCCTCGCGCGTCACGTCGCGGTTTTCCATCGCGGCGGCGCGGGCATCGGCCGCGGCCGTGCCGGCATCCGCGGTCTCGCCGATCGGGCCGGCGGCGCGGGCGGCCTGAACCACCGCGGCATCGGCGTCGGCGACGTCATCGCCTTCTTCCTCGGCGGCGGCGGCATCCAGCGCCGCATCGGCGCCGGCCGGGGGCACCGGGGCGTAAACCGCAGCCGGCGCAAAGCCCGAGGATGCCGCCGAGGCCGCGACACCCGTGGCGGCGGTCGTGCCGACCACATCGCCTTCGGTATCCTGCGCGCCTTTCCCGGTCGCGGCGTGCTGCTTTGCGGTACTGCCGACCGGGCGATCCGAAAACACGTTCTGGGCGTGATCGCCCAGCACATTCGCCGCCATCATCGCCCGCCCCAGCGGTTGCGAACGCCCGTCCGGCTGGACCTGACGCCCCTCGCACAGACCCCAGCGCAGCAAACCGGCGATCAGAAACCCGCCCAGAACCCCCATCACCACCCCGGCCCAGAAGCCGGAATAGGGGCTAAGCCAACAGAAAAGCCAGATCAGCAACCCGGTGATTGCCCCAAAGATCGAGCAACCACGGCGGCAGGCCGCGGCAGAGGTGCTTATGTCAAACATCGCTGGCTTCTCCTTTCGGTGTGATCGTGGTCGTAACGGTCGGAGTGTCGTGACGGGCGGTTTCAGTCTTTCGGTTCTGGCTTTCGGTTCTGGTTATTTCTCGTCGGTTTTCGCCTCGGCCTTAGCCTCGGACGCGGGTTTTTTCGTGTTCAGCCACGGCGTCAGAAGCGGCACTTCGGTCCCGTCGATACGCTTGATGGTGTCATGGTGATCGACGGCCAGTTGCGCGCTGGCGTTATACTGACGCCGGCCGCTGTCATATTCGACAAGGCTGGTCAGACCGCCCAGCGGCTCGCTGGAATAGCGGCCGTTCTGCGGCCCCGGCACCGGCACCTTGCCCTCGGCAAAGGCGTCGAGCAACACCGACAGCTTTTCGACGGTCAGATCCTCATAGTAATCCTTGCCGATCTGGGCCACGGGCGCATTGCCGCAGGCGCCCAGACATTCGACCTCTTCCCACGAGAACCGGCCGTCCGCCGACAGGGTGTGCGGCGTGGGCGCGATCCGTTCACGGCACAGCCGCACCAGATCCTCGGCCCCGCAGATCATGCAGGTCGTGGTGCCGCAAATCTGGATATGCGCAACATTTCCAGTGGGATAAAGCTGGAACATAAAGTAGAATGTCGCGACCTCCAGCGCCCGCATATAGGCCATGCCCAGCAGATCGGCGACATATTCGATGGCCGGGCGGGTCAGCCAGCCCTCCTGTTCCTGCGCGCGCCACAACAGGGCGATGATCGCGCTGGCCTGACGGCCCTCGGGGTATTTGGTCATCTGCCCGCGCGCCCATTCAAGGTTGGCGGGGGTGAATTCGAACGAGTCCGGCTGGACGGGGGATAGGCGGCGCAGCATCAGGGCGTCCCGAAATAGCGATACATCATAAGCCCCGGCGCCAGGGCGATCCCCAGCGGCGAGACGGCAATTGCGGTCATGACGATGGTCGACCCGTTCACCGGTCGACCTCGCCAAAGACGATATCCATGGTGCCGATGATCGCGGAAACGTCGGCCAGCATGTGGCCGCGCGTGGCGAAATCCATCGACTGCATATGCAGGAACCCCGGCGCCCGGATCTTGGCGCGGTAAGGCCGGTTGGTGCCATCGGCGACCAGATAGACGCCGAATTCACCCTTCGGCGCTTCGACGGCGGCGTAAACCTCGCCCGAGGGCACCTTGAACCCCTCGGTATACAGTTTGAAGTGGTGGATCAGCGATTCCATGTCGGTCTTCATGTCCAGCCGTCGCGGCGGCGCGATCTTGCCGCGGTTCAGCACATCGCCGCCGGGCTCGGCCTTCAGTTTGGCCACGGCCTGCCGGATGATGCTGGTCGACTGACGCATTTCCTCCATCCGGACCAGATAGCGGTCATAGCAATCGCCATTGGTCCCGACCGGAATCTGAAAGTCGAATTCGTCATAGCATTCATAGGGCTGGCTGCGGCGCAGGTCCCATGCCAGCCCAGAGCCGCGCACCATCACCCCCGAATACCCCCAGTCGAGGACGTCCTTTTCGGTGATGACCGCGATGTCGACGTTGCGCTGTTTGAAGATGCGGTTGTCGGTCAGAAGCCCGTCCAGATCGTCGATGATCCGCGGGAAGCTGACCGCCCAGTCGTCGATGTCGTCCAGAAGCGCGGGCGGCAGATCCTCATGGACACCGCCCGGGCGGAAATAGGCGGCATGCAGCCGCGCGCCGCTGGCCCGTTCATAGAACACCATCAGCTTTTCACGTTCTTCAAAACCCCAAAGCGGCGGGGTCAGGGCGCCGACGTCCATGGCCTGCGTGGTGATGTTCAAGAGATGGTTCAGCACCCGGCCGATTTCCGAATACAGCACCCGGATCAGGCTGGCGCGGCGCGGCACCTCGGTCTTGGTCAGACGTTCGATCGCCAGACACCAGGCGTGTTCCTGATTCATCGGCGCCACATAGTCCAGCCGGTCGAAATACGGCAGGTTTTGCAGATAAGTCCGCGATTCCATAAGCTTTTCGGTGCCGCGATGCAGCAGCCCGATATGCGGGTCGGCGCGTTCGACGATCTCTCCGTCCAGCTCAAGAACCATGCGCAGGACGCCATGCGCCGCAGGGTGCTGAGGGCCGAAGTTGATGTTGAAGTTGCGAATCCGCTGCTCGCCGCTCAGCAGGTCCTGGCTGTCGTCGTCATAGCTGTTGGTGCGAATATCGGCATCCATCGGCTTATCCTTTCGGCGGAGCTTCGGGCGGGGCCTTTTCATCGCCCGGCAGAACGTATTTCGCGCCTTCCCATGGCGACAGAAAATCGAACTGGCGATATTCCTGCGTCAGGCGGACGGGCTCATAGATGACCCGCTTCTCGGCGTCATCATAGCGCACCTCGACATATCCGGTGGTCGGAAAATCCTTGCGCAGCGGATGGCCGTGAAAGCCGTAATCGGTCAGGATGCGGCGCAGGTCCGGGTGGCCCTTGAACAGAATCCCGAACATGTCGAACACCTCGCGTTCAAACCAGTCGGCACAGGGCAGGATCGAGGTCAGCGACGGGACCAGTTCGTCCTCGCGCGCGTTGGCCTTGATGCGGATTCGCTGATTCTGGTACATCGACAGGAAATGCCAGACCACATCGAAACGCTGGGCGCGGGCGGGGTGATCGACGGCGGTGATGTCGACCAGCGTGGTAAAGCGGCAGGTCGGATCGGTACGCAGAAACTCGACCAGATCGACGATGCCGGAAAGCGTGACCGTCAGGGTCAGTTCGTCAAAGGCGACCTCGTGCGAGATGACCTCGTTCGGGCGGCGAAGGGCGATGTGCTCGCCCAGATCGCGCAGGGATTCGACGTCGACCATGTTCACCTCACCAGCGTGCCGGTGCGCCGAATCCGGCGCTGGAGTTGCAGGATACCGTAAAGCAGCGCCTCGGCGGTGGGCGGGCAGCCCGGGACATAGATGTCGATCGGAACGATCCGGTCGCAGCCGCGAACGACGGAATAGCTGTAATGGTAATAGCCGCCGCCGTTGGCGCAGGAGCCCATGCTGATCACATAGCGGGGTTCCGGCATCTGGTCATAGACCTTGCGCAAGGCCGGCGCCATCTTGTTGGTCAGCGTGCCGGCCACGATCATCAGGTCGGACTGGCGCGGGGACGCGCGGGGGGCGGTGCCGAAACGCTCGACATCATAGCGCGGCATCGACATCTGCATCATCTCGACGGCGCAGCAGGCCAGACCGAAGGTCATCCAGTGCAGGCTGCCGTTCCGCGCCCAGTTGATGATGTCCTCGGTCGAGCTGAGCAGAAAGCCCTTGTCCTGAAGCTCTCGGTTCAGCGCGGCGGTGGCGACCTCGCGGTCGGGACCTGCCGTATTCGCCCCGGTACTCACGCCCATTCCAGCGCCCCTTTCTTCCACTCATAAGCGAAGCCCACGGTGAGCACGCCCAAAAATACCATCATCGACCAGAACGCGACCTCGGTGAGCGAGCCGAATGCGACCGCCCACGGAAAAAGAAACGCGATTTCAAGGTCGAAGATGATGAACAGAATCGACACCAGATAGAAGCGGACGTCGAATTTCATGCGTGCGTCGTCAAAGGCGTTGAACCCGCACTCATAGGCGCTGACCTTTTCGGGGTCGGGGTTGCGGACCGCGACGATACGGGCCGCCAGCATCAGCACGAGCGCCAGCGCCGAAGCCATGGCGGCAAAGACCAGGATCGGCAGATACTCGTTCAGAAGATAGTCCACGTGGCAGGCTCCCTGTCATGCGCGGGGGCCGAATTGGGCGGTTCCGCGACGGGTTTGGCTGATTTTTCGTTTAGCCCTTGGCGCAGGCAGGGTCAACGGGCGCCCCCCCTTTTCGGGCCCGCCCGACCGCAATCGACGCCGCGGCGCGGCGTCACTGTCGGCAGCCGGTCCCGGCCGGCTAGCGATCGCGGCCGATCCGTCCCATATGGGTGTCCTGAAACCCGCTCGGCAACTTCAGACCATAGCCCAGCATACGGTCAATTCCGACATGGGCAAGCCACACCCCCCCGATGGCCAGCAGAACGGTCGCCCCGATCGCCACCCCGGCGACCGCCAGCAACAGCGGCAACGCATAGATGTGCCCGAGATTATAGGTCACCGCACCGACACGCGGCCCGGCGAGATAGCCGAGCATCGTCAGATCCGGGGCCAGCAGGATCAGGATCCACAGCCACCAGCCCCAGCCGGGCGATGTCAGCGCCGCAATGCCCAGTCCGGCAACCGCAACCCCGGCGCCTTCGGCCTGCTGCCACACCCGCGCCGTCATGCCAACCGCCCCGCCCGGGTCATTCCGCCGCCACCTCGCGGCGCCGCTCGGCCGCTTTCAGCATCGGCGCCAGATAGCGCCCGGTGTGGCTTTCCTTGACCTTGGCCACATCCTCGGGCGTGCCGGTGGCCACGATCTCGCCCCCGCCGTCGCCGCCCTCGGGGCCGATGTCGATGATCCAGTCGGCGGTCTTGATCACGTCCAGATTATGCTCGATCACCACGACCGTGTTGCCCTGATCGACCAGCGAATGCAGCACTTCAAGCAGTTTGCGCACATCCTCGAAATGCAGGCCGGTGGTCGGTTCGTCCAGAATATACAGGGTCTTGCCGGTCGCCCGACGCGACAGTTCCTTGGACAGTTTCACCCGCTGCGCCTCGCCCCCCGAAAGGGTCGTCGCCTGCTGACCGACCTTGATATAGCCAAGCCCGACCTCGACCAGCGCCGCCATCTTGTCGCGGATCGAGGGCACCGCCTTGAAGAATTCCAGCGCATCCTCGACCGTCATATCCAGTACATCGGCGATGGATTTGCCCTTGAACTTCACCTCGAGCGTTTCGCGGTTATAGCGTTTGCCCTTGCAGGTCTCGCAGGTGACATAGACGTCAGGCAGGAAGTGCATCTCGATCTTGATGACGCCGTCGCCCTGACAGGCCTCGCAGCGGCCGCCCTTGACGTTGAAGCTGAACCGCCCGGGCTTATAGCCGCGCGCCTTCGATTCCGGCAGACCGGCGTACCAGTCGCGGATATGGGTGTAGGCGCCGGTATAGGTGGCCGGGTTCGAGCGCGGGGTGCGGCCGATCGGGCGCTGGTCGATGTCGATAACCTTGTCCAGAAGCTCCAGCCCCTTGATCGTCTGGCAGGGCGCCGGCGTCTGGCGGGCGCCGTTCAGCCGCATGCTGGCGGTCTTGAACAGCGTCTCGATGGTCAGGGTCGATTTGCCGCCGCCCGAAACCCCGGTGACGGCGGTGAACTTGCCCAGCGGGAATTCGGCGGTCACGTTCTTCAGGTTGTTCCCGGTCGCGCCGACCACGGTCAGCATCTTGCCGTTGCCCTTGCGCCGGGTTTTCGGCACCGCGATTTCGCGCGCGCCCGACAGATACTGGCCGGTCAGGCTGTCGGGATTGGCCGCGATCTCGGCCGGCGTTCCCTTGGCCACAACCGCACCGCCATGCACCCCGGCGCCCGGCCCCATATCGAACACATAATCCGCATGGCGGATCGCGTCCTCGTCATGTTCCACCACCAGAACCGAGTTCCCCTGATCCCGCAGCCCCTGCAAGGTGGTCAGCAGCCGGTCGTTGTCGCGCTGATGCAGGCCGATCGAGGGTTCGTCCAGCACGTAAAGCACGCCGGTCAGGCCCGATCCGATCTGGCTGGCCAGCCTGATCCGTTGGCTTTCGCCCCCCGAAAGCGTGCCGGCCGCGCGCGACAGCGTGAGATAATCCAGCCCGACATTGACCAGAAACCCAAGCCGCTCGCGGATTTCCTTGAGGATCGCCGCGGCGATTTCGTTCTTCTGCTTGCTCAGGCTCGCCGGCGCCTTTTCGATCCAGTCCAGCGCCTCGCGGATCGACAGCTCGACCACCTGACCGATGTGATTGCCGGCGATCTTCACCGCCAGCGCCTCGGGCTTCAGGCGATAGCCGTTGCAGGCATGGCAGGGGCGGTTGTTCTGATACCGCTCGAATTCCTCGCGCACCCAGGCCGAGTCGGTCTCGCGCAGGCGCCGCTCCATGTTCGGGATCACGCCTTCAAAGACCCGGCTGACCTCATAGACCCGGCCCGCGTCGTCAAAGCGGAACTTGATTTCTTCCGTGCCGGAGCCGCGCAGGAACAGTTCCCGCACCGACTCGGGCAGGTCTTTCCACGGCGTTTTCTTGTCGAAGCCGTAATGCTTGGCCAGCGCGTTGATGGTCTGGGTCATATAGGCCGATTTCGACTTGGCCCAAGGCGCGATGGCCCCCTGCGCGATCGAAAGCGACTGGTCCGGCACGATCAGCCGGTCGTCGAAGAACAGCTCGACCCCCAGCCCGTCGCAAACCGGACAGGCGCCATAGGGCGCGTTGAAGGAAAACAGCCGGGGCTCGATCTCGGGGATGGTGAAGCCCGACACCGGGCAGGCGAAATTCTCGGAAAACGTGATCCGCTCGGGGTCGCCCTCGCCCTCGGCCGGGGCGGTTTCCAGAACCGCGATGCCGTCGGCCAGATCCAGCGCGGTGCGGAAACTGTCGGCCAGCCGCGTCTCGATCCCCTCGGCCACGACCAGCCGGTCGACCACCACGTCGATGTCATGGCGGAATTTCTTGTCCAGCACCGGCGGCTCGTCCAGATCGTGAAACTGGCCGTCGACCTTGATGCGCTGAAAGCCCTGCTTGCGCAGTTCAAGGAATTCCTTGCGATATTCGCCCTTGCGGTCGCGCACGATCGGGGCAAGCAGATAGGCGCGCGTCCCCGGCGCCATCGCCATCACCCGGTCGACCATGTCCTGCACCTGCTGCGCCTCGATCGGCAGGCCGGTCACCGGGCTGTAGGGCGTGCCGGCGCGGGCGAACAGCAGCCGCAGATAGTCGTAGATCTCGGTCACCGTGCCGACGGTCGAGCGCGGGTTCTTCGAGGTCGTCTTCTGCTCGATGCTGATCGCCGGGGACAGGCCGCTGATGTGATCGACATCGGGCTTGCCCATCATGTCCAGAAACTGGCGCGCATAGGCGGAAAGCGACTCGACATAGCGCCGCTGCCCCTCGGCATAGATCGTGTCGAAGGCAAGGCTGGACTTGCCCGACCCCGACAGGCCGGTGATCACCACCAGCTTGTCGCGCGGAATATCCATATCGACGTTTTTCAGGTTGTGTTCGCGCGCACCGCGAACCTCGATATACTTCTGTTCCAAAGCCGTGCCCTATTCGACCAAGCGCATCACATAGTCAAATCCATGGAAAAGACAACATGGATCACGGAACGTATCAAGAACAAATCACCAATTGCGCGGAACCTCTTTTGCGATATGTTCGGTTGGGAACAACGAATCGAGGTCGCCATGTCCCGAGTTCTGCCTGTCGCGGCTGTGGTTTTCCTGTGTCTTGGCGCCTCGGTATCGGCCGACCAGCCCGCCTCGGCTCGACTGACCGGGCCGGACGGGCTGGCGGTCGTGCTGAACCCCGAAACCCTCGCCGCCCTGCCCGTGCATAAGGTGGACACCGTCCACGGCGGCAGCAACGGCGAACAGAAGGGGCGCTATACCGGCGCGTTGTTATGGGACGTGATCGCCGCCAATACGGATCTGGACGATGACGTGAAATCCGCGCTTCGGCGGGTCGTTCTGGTCACCGCGCGCGACAATCATCAGGTGGCCTTTTCCATCGGCGAAATCGCGCCCGGCTTTGGCGATCGCCCGATCATGATCGGCTACAAGCTGGACGGCGCCCCGATTCCCGACGGGCTGCGGATGGTTACCCCCGGCGACGCCCGCGGCGCCCGCTATGTCAAGGACGTGGTTTCGCTGGAGCTTCGTTGACCCCGGTAAAGCAGCCGGGCAAACTGTCCGCAGCAACGGAGAAACGCCATGACCAAGCAACATCACACCGGTAGCTGCCAATGCGGCGCCATCGCTTTCGAGGTTGATCTGGATCTGTCCCAGACAGTCGTCTGCAACTGCTCGCGTTGCCGGCGGCTGGGCTCGGTTCTGGCCTTCGCGCCCCGCGAGGAATTCCAGCTGACCAAGGATGGCGCGACCACGGAGTATCTGTTCAACAAACAGCAGATCGAACATCGGTTCTGCCCGGTCTGCGGCATCGAGGCCTATTCCTTCGGCAGCATGCCCGACGGGACGCGCATGGTTGCGGTCAACGTCAACTGCCTTGACGATGTCGACGCGCGGTCGCTGGATTCCAAGCCGGTCGACGGCGCCAGCGCCTGAACCGGCGCCGCGAAAGCCTGCGTTGCGCGCGCTTCAGACGCGGCGCGCGATCGCCCAAGAGACCAGCGGAAATTCCGGGTCGTCGTCCAGATCGTCGGTATCTGCGTCGAACCGGGGCGGCCATGGTGTTTCCAGATTGCGCGCGGCGCTGGCCCGATTGCCCCATTGCGCGGCCCGGATCTCGTCCGGTTCAAAGCCGCATTCGATCAGCAGATTGCCGAGGCCGCGCGCCGTCCAGCGCGAGCAATCATTCGGCGCGGCGTGGAACGGTATGAAGAACGGCACCGCCACCCAGAAATATCCGCCCCGACGCAGCATTTTCCAGACGTTTCGGGTGGCGGCATAGGGGCGGTCCAGATGCTCCCACACCTGATTGGCCATCACCAGATCGAATTTGCGGACCTTGTCCCCGGCATCCCGCAGCGGTCCCTGACATATGTCGAAAGCCGGATATGAGACGCTCTCGTGGCTGCGAAACCCAAGCGACGCGCCCCAGTTCCCCGAAATCTCCAGCACATCCAGCCGTTTGGGCGTCAGCTCGGCGAACCAGGCGCGGCTGGTCTTTTGCATGACGATTCGGTTCAGGCTGGTCATCGCGATCTCCGTCAAGGCATGCCGACCGCGGGGAAACGGGGCGGTACCGGTCCAGTTACGCGGGACGGCGGCCATGGTCAAAGGGTATGGCGGCGCCGGTGGACGCCCGAACGCCCGGGCGATAACCTCACCAGCGGATGACCGAAGGGACAGGATATGGAACGGGTCACGGCGGGCTGTCTTTGCGGCAAGGTCCGCATCACCGCGACGGGGCAGCCCCTGCGGGTCGGCATCTGTCACTGCATGGACTGCCGCAAGCATCATGGCGCGCTGTTTCACGCCTCGGCGATATTCCCGCAGGACGCGGTCATGATCACCGGCGAGACCCATGATTATCAGGGCCGCCATTTCTGCCCCTATTGCGGCAGTTCGGTTTTTGGCCGCTCGGGTGACGAGGTCGAGCTGAACCTCGGCGCGCTGGACGCCCCCAACCAGTTCACCCCGACCTATGAGCTTTGGACCATCCGCCGCGAAAGCTGGTTGCCCGAATTTCCGGTAAAGCAGCGGTTTGAACGGGATAGGGAATAGGCGGGCGAAGGGTTCGCGCCAATAAGCAGTCCGACCGCCGTCAGTAGTGATAACGGCACTGCGCAATCTCGAGCGCCTGATCCTGCCCGCTGCCTGAGACGCGATAGACAAACCTGTCAGATTGCGTAATCCGCCGCGACCACCAGCCGCTTAAATCGCCCTTCAACGGCTCGGGTTTTCCCATACCTTTGAACGGATTCCGCTGGGTTTCCTTGATCAGCTCATTCAGCCGTTGAAGTATCTTGGCGTCGCTGTTTTGCCAGTGGAGATAGTCTTCCCAAGCACCATCAGAAAATATCAGCTTCATCTTTCAGCGTTCGCTCAACGCCTCGCCCAGCATTCAATTGGGCGATGGATTCGCGCAAGCGCGCCGCGTTGGCCGGCGAGGTCAGAAGATAGAGCGTTTCCTGAATCGCATCCCACTCTTCCTTTCCAACGACGACCACAGCCTCCTTGCCCGTGCGGGTAATCACGGTTTCGGTTTTATCATGGATCGCATGATCCATGACGTCCTTCAGATGCTTGCGCGCATCCGAGTAATTAACGATGTGCATTTGAGGGTGCTATATATGATGTAAGTGAGCTGATGCTTGAGCTCGCCAAATATGGTACGTGAAATTGTACGTGTCAAGACCGTTAGAGCGGCGCGGCGAATACGCTTAGGCAACCGCCACAATCTCTACCAGCCGGCCCCTTATTCGACCGTCACCGATTTCGCCAGATTGCGCGGCTGGTCCACGTCGGTGCCTTTGGCGACGGCGGTGTGATAGGCCAGATACTGCATCGGCACGGCGTAAAGGATCGGGGCGAAGGCCCCCCCGCCCGCCGGCATGGTCAGACCGGCGCGGATCCCCTGCCCTGCCGCCTCGATCCCTGCCGCGTCCGAGATCAGCAGCACCTGACCGTGCCGCGCCATGACCTCTTGCATATTCGACACGGTCTTGTCGAAAAGCCCGTCGCGCGGGGCGACCACCACCACCGGCACGTTCCGGTCGATCAGCGCGATCGGGCCGTGCTTCAACTCGCCCGAGGCATAGCCCTCGGCGTGGATATAGCTGAGTTCCTTCATCTTCAGCGCGCCTTCCAGCGCGACCGGATACATGGCGCCGCGCCCCAGATACAGGATGTCCTGCGCCTCGGCCAGCCAGTCGGCCAGCACGCGGCAAGGGTCCGATATGGCAAGCGTCTGATTGAGCAGCCCCGGCAGCATGCGCAGATCCGCGATATGCCGGCGCAGACCGGCATCGTCGATCCGGCCACGGTCATGCGCGGCCTTGACCGCCATCACCGCCAGAACCGCAAGCTGGCAGACGAAGGCCTTGGACGAGGCCACGCCGACCTCGACCCCGGCCAGCGTCGGCAGCGCCACATCCGCCTCGCGCGCGATGGCCGATGTCGGCACGTTCACGACGCCGATGGTCCGCGCGACATGATCGCGGGCGTAATGCAGCGCCGCCAGCGTATCGGCGGTTTCACCCGACTGGCTGATGAACACCGCCCAGCCTTGCGGCGACAGCGGCGGCTCTCGATAACGGAATTCCGAGGCGACCTCGATATCGCAGGGCAGCCCGGCAAGGGTCTCGAACCAGTATTTTGCAACATGGCCCGCGTAATGCGCCGTTCCGCACCCGACCAGCGACAGCCGGTCGACCGTCGAGAAATCAAGGTCCGGCAGGTTGATGGTCTCGCCCTGCAGATAATGGCTGAACACATCACCAAGAACGACCGGCTGCTCGGCGATTTCCTTGGCCATGAAATGGCGATGGCCGGCCTTGTCGATGGTGGTCGCGCCTACGTCGATGCGGGCCATGTCGCGATTGGCGCGGCGGCCGTCCTTGTCGAAAATCTCGACGCCCGCGCGGGTCAGGACGGCGTGGTCGCCATCCTCAAGATAGGTGATCCGGTGAGTGAAGGGCGCCAGCGCGATGGCATCAGAGCCCGCGAACATCTCGCCCTCGCCATGACCGATGGCAAGCGGACTGCCCTTGCGGGCGATGACCATCAGATCGGGGTGCCCGTCGAACAGAAAGGCCAGCGCGAAGGCGCCGTGAAGCCGGCCCAGCGTCGCCCGCGCCGCCTCGACCGGCCCGATGCCATCGGCCATGGCCTGCGCGGTCAGCATGGCCACGGTTTCGGTGTCGGTGTCGCTTTCGGGCACCAGCCCCGCCGCGGCCAGTTCTGCCCGAAGCTCGCGAAAATTCTCGATGATGCCGTTATGGACCACGGCCACGGGACCGCGCTTGTGAGGATGGGCATTGGTTTCGGTTGCCGGGCCATGCGTCGCCCAGCGGGTGTGACCGATGCCGCTCTGCCCCTCCAGCGGCTCATGCACCAGCCGGTCGGACAGGTTCACCAGCTTGCCGACCGCGCGGCGGCGATCCAGTTGACCGGCGCCGTCGACCGTCGCGACGCCGGCGCTGTCATAGCCCCGGTACTCCAGCCTTTTCAGCGCCTCGACCAGTTGCGGCGAGACCTGATGCTTGCCGAGTATCCCGATAATCCCGCACATCAGCCGCGTTCCTTTTTCTTCTGCCGCAGCGCCGCCATCATCCGCCGCGCCAGTCCCGGTTTCGTCACCTGCCGCGCCCGGCCTATCGCCAGCCCGCCGTCGGCCACATCCTCGGTGATGACCGACCCGCTGGCCGTCATCGCCTCGTCCCCGACCGACACCGGGGCGACAAGCATGGTATCCGAGCCGATAAAGACCCGGGCGCCGATGCGGGTGCGATGCTTCATCACCCCGTCGTAATTGCAGGTAACGGTGCCTGCGCCGATATTGGTGCCCTCACCCACATCGGCATCCCCCAGATAGGTCAGGTGACCGACCTTTACACCCTCGTCCAGAACCGAGTTCTTGATCTCGACGAAGTTGCCGACATGCACATCGCCGCCCAGTTCGGCGCCGGGCCGCAGCCGCGCGAAGGGCCCGACACTCGCGCCTTGCGAGATATGGCAGCCCTCGAGATGGCAGAACGCCTCGATCCGGGCGCCGGATTCGACCGTGACGCCGGGGCCGAAAACCACGTTGGGCCCGATCACCGCGTCGCGGCCGACGACCGTGTCCAGCGCCAGAAAGACCGTGTCCGGCGCGGTCATCGTGACACCATCGTCCAGCAGCAACGCGCGGGCACGGGTCTGGAAGGCGCTTTCCGCCGCCGCCAGTTCGGCGCGGGTGTTGATGCCCAGCGTCTCGGATTCGTCACAGGTGACGACGGCGGCGCTGCGGCCCGCGTCGCGCGCCAGACCGACGACATCGGTCAGATAATATTCGCCCGCCGCGTTGTCGTTGCCAAGCCGCCCCACCAGATCGCGCAACAGCCCCGCATCCGCGGCGATCACGCCCGAGTTGCACAGCCGGATGGCGCGGGTGGCGGCGTCGGCATCTTTCCATTCGACGATCCGTTCAAGCCCGCGCGGACCGGTGACAAGCCGGCCATAGCGGCCGGGGTCGGCGGCCTCGAAACCCAGCACCACGACATCGGCCGGGTGGCTGGTCAGGGCGGCCAGCGTATCGTCGCCGATAAACGGGGTATCGCCATAAAGCACGATGACCTTGCCGGAAAAGCCGTCCAGCGCCGGCAATGCCTGCGCCACCGCATGACCGGTGCCAAGCTGCTGGTCCTGAAGCACGACCTGCGCGTCGGGGTCAAGCTTCGCCACCGCCGCCCGCACCGCCTCGGCGCCGTGGCCGGCGACGACGACGATGCGCTGCGGCTCCAGCCGCCCGGCGGCAGCCAGCGCATGGCCGACCAAGGGCACGCCGCCCAGCGGATGCAGCACCTTCGGCAGGTCCGAGTTCATCCGCGTTCCCTGCCCCGCCGCCAACACGATGACGGCGACCCGTTCCTGCTGATCCGCGCCGTGATCCGGCTGCTCGTCGGTCATCATTGCTCCATTTTCATGTTTATCAATTGCCCCCGGCGTTCTACCTAGGCGCGGACGGTCACCGCAAGGGGACTGCGGATCACTCTTGGTTAACGAAGGTTACAATCGCGATGGCGGGCACCGTGGTATTCGATCTGGACGGAACCCTTGCGGATACCTCGGCGGATCTGATCGCGGCGGCGAATGCCTGCCTTTCGCTGCGCGGGCTGACCGGGCTTCTGGATCCGGTGCGCGACGCCGGTTTCGCCTTTGCCGGCGGCCGGGCGATGCTGCGCGAGGGCTATGCGCGCGCCGGGTCGGACTGGATCATCCCGCCCGGTGCCGAGGATGCGGATTTCCTTAACCTGCTTGGGCATTACGGCGCGAATATCGCCGTGCACACCCGGCTTTACCCCGGCACGCTTGCCGCGCTGGAACGGCTGGCCGATGCCGGCCATCGCCTTGCGGTCTGCACCAACAAGCCCGAAGTCCTGGCCCGCGCCCTGCTGGCCGAGTTGCAGATCGTAGGCATGTTCGATGCCCTGATCGGGGCGGATACGCTGCCGGTGCGCAAACCCGACCCCCGCCCCTATGTCGCCGCCGTCGAAGGCGCGGGCGGCACCGTCGCGCGGTCGTTTCTGGTCGGTGATACGGTGACCGACCGCAAGACCGCGGCGGCGGCCGGCGTCAAGGTGGCGCTGGTCGCCTTTGGCCCCGAAGGCGCCGGTCTCAGCCGGTTGGCGCCCGACGCCATGCTGGCCCATTTCGATGATCTGCCCGGGCTGGCCGACCGCTGGCTGGGATAGATCGCGGCCGGAAATCGGCTTTACCGGCCTGTCACGAAACTATTGCGCTGCAACGCAGCATCGCTAGGATGCGCCCAACCAGATAGGGAGGGACCGCCGATGTTTCGCAAGATCCTGATCGCCAACCGGGGTGAAATCGCCATCCGCGTGATGCGCGCCGCCACCGAACTGGGCAAGCGAACCGTCGCTGTCTATGCCGAGGAAGACAAGCTGAGCCTGCACCGCTTCAAGGCGGACGAAGCCTACCGCATCGGCGAGGGGCTGGGCCCGGTCGCGGCCTATCTGAGCATCCCCGAGATCATTCGCGTGGCAAAGGAATCGGGCGCGGATGCGATCCATCCCGGCTATGGTCTTCTGTCGGAAAACCCCGAATTCGTCGATGCTTGCGCGGCGGCCGGGATCACCTTCATCGGCCCCCGCGCCGACACCATGCGCGCGCTTGGCGACAAGGCCAGCGCCCGGCGCGTGGCGATCGGCGCCGGCGTGCCGGTGATCCCCGCGACCGAGGTTCTGGGCGATGATTTCGACGCCATCCGCGCCGAGGCGGCTGAGATCGGCTATCCGCTGATGCTGAAGGCCTCGTGGGGTGGCGGCGGCCGCGGCATGCGGCCGATCAACAACCCCGAGGAACTGGCCGACAAGGTGCGCGAGGGGCGGCGCGAGGCCGAGGCGGCATTCGGCAATGGCGAGGGCTATCTTGAAAAGATGATCCTCCGCGCCCGCCACGTCGAGGTGCAGTTGCTGGGCGACACGCATGGCGGCCTTTACCATCTGTATGAACGTGACTGCACCGTACAGCGCCGCAACCAGAAGGTCGTGGAACGCGCCCCCGCCCCCTATCTGACCGAGGCGCAGCGGGCGGAAGTCTGTGATCTCGCGCTGAGGATCGGCCGCGCCGTCGGTTATCAGAACGCCGGCACGGTCGAGTTCCTGATGGATATGGACAGCGACCGGTTCTATTTCATCGAGGTGAACCCCCGCGTTCAGGTCGAGCATACGGTGACCGAGGAAGTCACCGGCATCGACATCGTGCAGGCGCAGATCCGCATCGCCGAGGGCGAGACGCTGGCCGCCGCCACCGGCGCCCCCGATCAGGACGCGATCAAGCTGTCCGGCCATGCGATCCAGTGCCGGGTGACGACCGAGGACCCGCAGAACAACTTCATCCCCGATTATGGCCGCATCGCCGCCTATCGCACCGCGACCGGCAATGGCATCCGGCTTGACGGCGGCACCGCCTATCCCGGCGCGGTCGTCACCCGCTATTACGATTCGCTTCTGGTCAAGGTGACCGCATGGGCGCAGACGCCGCAGGCCGCCGTGCGCCGCATGGACCGGGCCCTGCGCGAGTTCCGGGTGCGCGGGGTCAGCACCAATATCGAATTCGTCATCAACCTGTTGAAACACCCGGTTTTCCTGTCCGATGAATACACCACCAAATTCATCGACACGACGCCCGACCTGTTCAACTTTACCCGCCGCCGCGACCGGGCGACCAAGATCCTGACCTATATCGCCGATATCAGCGTCAACGGTCACCCCGAGACCTCGGGCCGGCCGCTGCCCTCGGCCGAAGCGCGCACGCCCGTTCCCCCCGCGCCCAAGGCCGAGCCGATCCCCGGCACCCGCAACCTGCTGGAGGAGAAGGGTCCCAAGGCGGTCGCCGACTGGATGCTGGCGCAAAAGCGGCTGCTGATCACCGATACGGCGATGCGCGACGGCCATCAGTCGCTTCTGGCGACGCGGATGCGGTCGATCGACATGATCCGGGTGGCGCCGACCTATGCGGCCAATCTGCCGCAACTGTTCAGCGTCGAGTGCTGGGGCGGGGCCACTTTTGACGTGGCCTATCGCTTTTTGCAGGAATGCCCGTGGCAGCGGCTGCGCGACATCCGCGCCCGGATGCCGAACCTGATGACCCAGATGCTGCTTCGGGCTTCGAACGGGGTCGGCTATACCAACTATCCCGACAATGTCGTGCAGTTCTTCGTCGCGCAGGCGGCGCGCACCGGCATCGACGTGTTCCGCGTTTTCGACAGCCTGAACTGGGTCGAAAACATGCGCGTGGCCATGGATGCGGTGCTGGAAAGCGGCAAGCTGTGCGAGGCCGCCATCTGCTATACCGGCGATATTCTGGACCCGGACCGGGCCAAGTATGACCTGAAATATTATGTCGACATGGCCAAGGAGCTTGAGGCCGCCGGCACCCATGTGCTTGGCCTCAAGGATATGGCGGGGCTTTTGAAACCCGCCGCCGCCCGCGTCCTGATCAAGGCGCTGAAGGAAGAAATCGGGCTGCCGATCCACTTCCACACCCATGACACCAGCGGCATGGGCGGGGCGACGATACTGGCCGCCTCGGATGCCGGGGTGGATGTGGTCGATTGCGCCATGGATGCGCTGTCGGGCAACACCAGCCAGCCGACCATGGGATCGGTGGTTGCCGCGCTGGCCCAGACCGACCGCGACACCGGGCTGGACATCGGCGCCGTGCGCGAGATCAGCAATTACTGGGAGGCCGTGCGCGAACATTACGCGGCCTTCGAATCGGGCCTTCAGGCACCCGCCTCCGAGGTCTACCTGCACGAAATGCCGGGCGGGCAGTTCACCAATCTCAAGGCGCAGGCGCGCAGCCTGGGGCTGGAGGATCGCTGGCACGAGGTCGCCCAGACCTATGCCGACGTGAACCGGATGTTCGGCGATATCGTCAAGGTCACGCCTTCGTCCAAGGTGGTGGGCGACATGGCGCTGATGATGGTGGCGCAGGGGCTGACCCGCGCGCAGGTCGAGGATCCGGCCGTCGAGGTCGCCTTTCCCGACAGCGTGGTCGATATGATGCGCGGCAATCTGGGCCAGCCGCCCGGTGGATGGCCGAAGGCGCTGCAGGAAAAGATCCTCAAGGGCGAAACGCCGCTGGCCGAGCGTGCCGGCGCCAGAATGCAGCCCGTCGATATCGAGGCCGAGCGGGAATCGCTCAGCAAACAGCTTGAGGGCAAACGCGTCGACGACGAGGATCTGAACGGCTACCTGATGTATCCCAAGGTTTTCCTTGATTACATGGGCCGTCACCGCAGCTATGGCCCGGTGCGCACCCTGCCGACCCGCACCTTCTTTTATGGCATGGAGCCGGGCGAAGAGATCACCGCCGAGATCGACCCCGGCAAGACACTGGAGGTCCGGCTGCTCGCGATCAGCGACACCGACGAAAAGGGCGAGGTCAAGGTCTTTTTCGAGCTGAACGGCCAGCCCCGGTCGATCCGGGTCCCGAACCGCATGGTGAAATCCGAAACCGTCGACCGCCCCAAGGCCGACCCGGGCAACCCCGGCCAGATCGGCGCCCCGATGCCCGGCGTCATCGCCTCGGTCGCGGCGACGGCGGGGCAAAAGGTCAATGCGGGCGATCTTCTGCTGACCATCGAGGCGATGAAGATGGAAACCGGCATCCATGCCGACCGCCCCGGCACCATCAGGGCGGTTCATGTCGCCCCGGGCGAGCAGATCGACGCCAAGGACCTGCTGATCGAGATCGAATAAAGGTAGAAGGGGCGCTGCCCCTTTTGGCCGTACCGGCCAATTCACCCCGGGATATTTGGGCAAGAAAGAAAAAGGCCGCTGTGCGTGCGGCGCCCTTGCGGGGGCGATGCGTGGTGATTGCCGGCAAAATTGCAAGATCCGGCGGCGACCGAAACGGCTGTACCGATCCCGGGTCGGGTCTTGTTCGTGCCGGGGCCGATGTCGGCCATCCTGACGAGCATCGCCGCCAATGTTTCTGGTGGGTCGGGCTGTAGTGGGATGAACCTGCCCTGCGCGGTTGATGCGGCGACCCTTACCGGCAAAATCATCGGCGGACCGGGCGCGTGGCTGCTGATCCGGCCAACGCCTGGTCTGGCCGGGGCAGGTGATCTTGACCGGCGGCCTGATCGTGGTCCGGGGCGACTGCCGGGATACTAACGCGGCCTCGTCACCCAGTCATGGGCGAAGGAAAGTTTTTGCCGGATGCGCGGCGTCAGCACGAAGGGATAAAGGTCGGGGTTGTCCAGCGCGCGGTTGATGTCATTGACCGCCAGCGCCACCACCGAGGCGATCTGAAACAGGCGTGTGCTGTCGGGATCGGCATAAGCGTCATAATCCTTGGACGGCACTTGCGGCGCCATCAGACCCGATGCCATGAAGCTGTCGGTCATATCGACCAGATGCAGGAAATGGGCGCAGGTCTCGGCCCAGTCCTCATGCGGATGGGCGGTCGCGTAAGGGGTGATGAACTCCTCGCCCGGGTCCCTTGGCGCTGCGTAGTGACGCGCCAGCGCCGCGCCGTAATCCTGAGTTTCATCACCAAAGACCGGACGAAAGGCGGGCAGGAAACCGGGCGTGACCTCCAGCCGCTCGAACAGGAAATGCGCGATCTCGTGACGGAAATGCCCGACCATGGAGCGGTAACGCTCGCCCAGCCGGTTCTTGCGGTGAAAGCGGATCTCGTCATCGGCTTCGACCACGTTGATGGTGATGATACCGTTCTGATGGCCCATCATCACCCGGACGTCGTCCTGCTGGCCGGTGCGTTCGGACAGCATCAGGAATTGCGGACGCGGGCCGGGATCGGCATCGGCATCGGTGAACCAGCCCCAGCGGGCCAGATTGGCCAGCACCCAGCGTTTGCCGCGTTCCGCACCGGCCAGAAGCTCCAGATTGCCCTCGACGCTCAGCGGCGGAATCGTCGGCGACATCAGGCATGACCGGCACAACCCCCGCTCGCCCACCCAGTTGCAGGCGATCCTTTCCCGATTCGCACAGGCCGGCCCGTCGGTCCGGAACTGCCCCTGTTCCGGATCGAAATATAGATCCGCGCCGCAGGGACAGATGAGATTGTGGAAATAGGCCTTGGTGCCGCAAATCGGGCAGAACAGAAGTTGCATCGGGGAACATTCATCAGGACAGGGCTTAACGCGCCGGTCCGGGTTCGGTTGCACGCCTGCCCCGGGCCGGTTGCCGCCGGGGCGTGCTTTTTTTGACCATCGGGGCGGATTTTCCGCTTGCACGCCCCGCAAGCCTTCTCTAAATCACCGCTCACCGGCGGCAGCGTCCGCCGGGTTGGGGCGCGGGCGTAGCTCAGGGGTAGAGCATAACCTTGCCAAGGTTAGGGTCGTGAGTTCGAATCTCATCGCCCGCTCCAATTTTCAAAGACAATCGACGGCATACATCGCATGGCTCCGGCGGGTTTTTGCGCCGGTGGATGCGGCGTGGGTTTGCAACAAAAATGGGGGCCGGCCAGCCCTCCCTTTCGATACCGTCGAACATACGGATCGCCCCGCATGCCGATGACCCGGCTTATTCGCCGATCTTCAACACCACGATCTGATTGCTCAGCATCGCCGGCACCCACAGTGTCCCACCCGCGCTGTCGAGCGCGAAGTCGGCCGGCCCGGCGATGTCCCGGCCGGTCTGGATCGCCCCGGCCGCCGCGCCATCGACCGGGATCAGGTCGAGATTGCCGGGAACCGGGCGATCGACCGCCACCCAGTCGGAAACAATGGCGCGGCCATCGGGCAGAACCGCCAAACCGTCCAGAATCCCGTGCGGCGCATTCTTCAGCCGCTTGGATGGCCCGCCCGGCTCCAGCGCATAGACATCCCCGCCGGCAAAATTCCGACCGACCCCGGCGACCAGGATCTTCTGGTCCCGGGGGTCGATGGCGATGCCGTTGGCGCCGGGAATATCCGCCGCGATTTCGGTGAACTGGCCGCTGTCGGGATCCAGCCGATAGACGATGCCGCGCTCGGTATCGCTGATGATCAGCTTGCCGTCGCCGGTCGCCGCCAGATCGTTGGCGCCCACGATTTCACCGCCCGGCAAGGGTTGATCGAACACCCGCTTGCCGCTGGCGATGTCGAATCCCAGCACGCGGTCGATATCGGTCACGAACAGCCGCCCGTCGATCGCCGCCATGCCTTTCGGCGCATTGAGCGTTTCGCCCGCGGGCGGAAAAGCGCGTTCGGCGACCAGCCGGCCGTCGGCGGCATATTCCGCGATATAGCCGTCCGCGTCCCTGGCCGAGGGGTCGAGCACCTTGCCGATATTCGACACGAACCGTCGCTCGCCAACCATCAGCACGCTTTCCGGCGATTGCAGCCCGTCGATGACGAAAGCCAGCTTTGCCGGTTGATCGGCGCTTGCAGCCGCGGCCGCGCCGATCAGGATCGCGGCCGTCGTCATCAGCGCGGCGCCGCCCGGGATAGGAATTGCCGGGATAGGAATTGATCGTGTCATCTGCTTCTCCTTAAACCGATGCGCGCAGAATTGCGGAGATCGCGGCAGGCCACGCGCCCGGTTCCGCCAGAGATGAACCCGTTTCGGTCAATCTGCCGTTCTCGAAACGCCGGCGTTGGGTTAGAAAGCCGATATGGCACCGAAATATCTTTCCTCCGAACCGCTGGCGTCCGAACTGCTGAACGGGCTGGCACAGTTCCGATCCGTGGGTAGCGCCGGCAACCTGCCCCATGGCGAGAACCTGTTTTCCTATTGCGCGCTGGCCGAGGAGCGGCTGATCGCGGTCGATCTTCCGCATCCGATCATCGGCGTGGTCATCTGTGGCGCCAAAGAGATCTGGCGCGGCACCAACGCCTGCCTGCTGCCGGCGGGGTCGCTTTTCGTGCTGCCGGCCAGGACCGCAATGGACATCCTCAATCTGCCCGACCCGGCCAATGGTCATTACCAGTCGATCATCCTCGAGGTTCGCGAGGTGCCCGAAATCCTGTCCGTAGCGCATCCTGCGGTCGTGGACGGGCGGCGGGGGGCGGGTGATGCGGCGATGCGGGTCGGTCTGACGCGGCAACTGGTCGATGCGGTGGCGCATGCCGCCTCGGCCATCGCCGATGACGCGGCCCGGGCCGGGGTGCGCCGCGCCCGCATGACCGAGCTGCTTGCGCTTTTGCGCGGCGACCCCGCCGCCCGGCCGTTGTTCGACCTGTCGGTCGCGGGTCGGGTCAAGGCGCTGATCGGCGGCGATCTGGCCCATGGCTGGAAGGCCCCGGATGTGGCGCGCGCGATCGGCGTCTCGGAATCGACCCTGCGGCGGCGGCTGGCCGAGGAAGGAATAACCTTTTCGGCGCTTTTGCGGCGCGAACGCCTGTCCGCCGCCAAGCAGATGATCGATCGGCGGGCGCCGGTGCAATCGGCGGCGATCGCGGTCGGTTACGCGTCACGGACCCATTTCGCGCGGCGGTTCAGGGCCGCGTTCGGCGCCAACCCAAGCGAGGGTCGCCCTTACGACCTGCCGTGACCGTCCGCGGTGCCGGGTGCGAATACGTCCCGGCCGCCGGGCCCCAGAGGTTGGGCGGATTTCAGCAGGGCGACAAGCTGGCTTTGCTGATTGGTCGCGGTTTTCTCGAATATGCGCGACAGATAGGTGCGGGCCGAGCCTACGCTGATCCGCATCTCGCCCGCCGCATGCTTCAGCGACTTTCCCTCGGCCAGCGCGGCGGCCAGCCGGGCCTCGGACGGGGCAAGATCGAACAGCGCCGTCAGGATCTTGCCGCTGGGAACGCCCAGCGAGGCTTTGACCGGCGACACGATCAGCAGATTGTCGGCGCCCGAAAACACGTCATGGGCCGAGCGTCGCAGCGGCAGCAGATGGACAACGGCGACCGCCCGGCCGTCCTCGGCGCGGATGGGCACTGACCTGACAAGCGGTTCATTCCCGTTCCGCGCGGTCTCGATAATGGTCTGGAACAGCCGGTTCGCCTCATCCGCTGCGATGAAGAGCTTGCCGAAGGCGGCGGGCCGTATCCACGCCTCGACCGCCGCGAAACCCGCGTTCGTCGACAGCACCCGACCGTCACCGCTCAGCGCGGCGGCTGGCACCCCCAAAGCCTCCATCGCGGCCACGGCGGCCTGTGCGCGTTCAAGGCGCAGCCGCGCCCCGATCAGGCCTGCGCGCGCCAGATGCGGCCTCAGATCGTTCAGCAGATCGACGGTGGCGGGGGCGTGGCGGCCATCCTGAACCCGACGCTCAAGCGTAAAGCAAACCGCCGCATCGCCCGGGGCGGGTATCAGCGTGACGATCTGCTCACCCAAGCCCAGACGCGCCAGCGCGGTTCCGACCGAATCCCCGGGGCCGCCGGCGAACCGGGAAACATGGTCGGTCAGATAGAAGAACCACGACAGCCGCCCCGATAGCAGTTCCGGGAACAGCGCCGGCACCCTTTGGCTGCTGCGCCATTGGTCGGTCGCTACGAATTCTTCCAGCGCGTCATGCGTCAGGGCCGAGCTTTTGAACCGGGGCGGGCTGTCGGGGCTGTCAAAGACCAAAAGCGCCCCCGATGCCGAACCGGTCGCCCGCGCCAGTCTGTCAAGCACGTCGGGCCATGTCTCGGGCAGGAATGCCGCCTCATAAATCCGGTCGATCAAGTCACTCGTCACTTGCGTTTTCCGCTTTTTGGCGCGTCCATATCCTCTATTCGCGCGGGGTGCGGGCGGTGCTCATCTAATGAACAGGCGCCGCCCAAGTCGATTTCACCAAAGCCACCATCGCGCTTTGCTGGGATGTTCCGGTCTTGTCGAATATCCGCGCGAGATAGGTCCGCGCAGTGCTGAAGCTGATCCCCAGCGCACCTGCCGCCGATCGCAGCGAATTGCCCCGGGCGAGTTCGGTCGCCAGACGCGCCTCGGACGGGGTCAGATCGAAGACCACCGACAGAACCGCATGCGACGGCACGTTGGCGCCGCTCGCGAACCGATTCACCACCATCAGCACGTCGGTGCGAAGGAAGATGTCCCTGCCCGGACCGTGCAGCGGCAGCAGATTGATCACCGCCGCCTGACCGTCGGGTCCCGCCTTCACCGGGATCGACTGCATCGCAAGGGTCCCGCAGGCACGCAGCGCGGCAAGCGAGGCGGAAAGGTTTCGCGCCGCCTGTTCATCGACGATCACAAGGCCGCCAAATGCGCCGGAGGCGAACAGGTCAAGCCCCTCGAACAGGGCGTTCGTGGCCATCACATGCCCCCGCGCCGACAGCGTGGCCGCGGGCAGACCGATGGCGTCCAGCGCCGACAGCGTTGCATCGGCCCGTTCCAGCCGCAACCGCGCCGCAAGCGCCGTCGCCCGTGCCAGATGCGGCCAAAGCGCGTTGAGCCTGTCGATGTCGCGTATCAAAGGCGGCCCGGATTCGATATGTCGGGCGAAGGTAAGGCCGACCATTTCGCCGGTCGATGTCCTGATGATCGTGCCGGTTTGCTGATCCAGACCGATCCGGCGCAGGGCGGCATGGGCCGGATCATCGGCAAATTCGCGCGGCGAAAGGAATTGGGTGGCCGGGTAAAAACCGTGCCGGGCCGCCTGAAACTGGTTGCGGGCGCGCTTGCAATGCCGCCACGAACCGCCCTCGATATACGCGCCCAGAACATCATGGGTTCGTTCGGTCGCGCGCCAATGCGGGGTGAAGTCATCCTTGAAGACCATCAACTCGCCCGATGCCGCGTCGGCCCGTGCGGCGACATCGGAAAGAACCGAGGTCCAAAGCTCGGGGATCAGCGCCGCGTCGTAAATCCGGTCAATCAACCCCGTCGCATCTGACATTCCGCACCCTGATCAATCATCATTCGAATGCATTATTCAATGGGAGCGGCACAACAGAAATTCCAGCGTAGCTAGGAAATCTGTCTGCCCAAACCCGATATCATTCAAACTAACGACATCAGACGGGAAATTCCATCAGAAGTTACAATATCCGCTTCAAAATTCTAAACCAACGCCGCGAAAACGGTTAATCATAATTTGATATATATAATTCATTAGACAGCCGTAATATGCGCCTTGCACCCGATCTTCCGCCGGCGCGACAATGCCGTTTCAAACGGCGAAAAGCCCTTGAAATAACGTCTATAACTTGAAAATGCCGGGTCTTTGATATGCGGATCACGACTCGCACCCACCGGCATGTCAAAATCGGGACCTGCGGCAACGGGCGATCCGCCGCGCGGCTATCGCGTCACGCCGACATTGTTCAGCAGAACCACAAGCTGCACCTGCCGATTGCAGCCGGTCTTGCGCAGAATTCTTGCCAGATGCGTGCGCACCGTGCAGATCTTGACGTTCAGAAGCGGTGCGAGTTCGCTGACCGAGGTTCCGTCGGCGATATGAACGGCGATCTGCGCCTCGCGCGGGCTCAGGCCGAAGCGGCGGATCAGCGCGGCGGTTCTTGCCTCGGTCTTGCTGATCCTCACGGGTTCGATCTTGAGGATTGCGGCCGGTTCGCAGGCCGCGCATTCCGCGACCGGATCGACCGGCAGAACCACGACCCGCAGCCCGTTGGCATTGGCCGCGACCGGCGGGATGTAAAGCTCGCCCCCCGGACCCGGTTCGCCGTCGATGCGAAAACAGGCATCGGCGACCAGTCCGCGAAGTGCGCGCGTCATATGCGCGTTCGCCGCCGCGATATGGCCGTCAACCAGCCTCAACCGGGTGCGATCCGCCAGGATCGCCTTGGCGGCCTTGTTCGCCGATAACATGCGCAGATCCTGCGATACCTGAAAACACGCGGTTTCCCGCATCGTCCCCCCCCTTGATTATCTGCCGACCGATCGCACCAAGGAACAGCGCGCCGCCGATCCGCGCGATCATGTCAGAACGGATGCCGGCCCGTATCATCCAAACGGATGATGCGAGGCTGATTTTGCCGGCGCAGAGTGCGAGGCTACGGGTGGGGCGGCAAATTCTCCGGGTCCGTTCTTGTTTCTGCGTTAATTCGCCTCATCCGTAACTTTTCCCGCAGCAGTCATCATATGATGACTGTCGGGGGGGCTATCAGCTTCTAACATTCCGGGGGTATCCGAAATCCGTTCCGGTCATGGCGGCACAGCTTGCCGGTGATCTGAATAAGAGGTGCAACCAGTGAATGTCATTGCCAATCTTGAGCTAGTCGAAGGGCGATATATCCACAGCCCCGATTTGCACGCGAAAGCGGGCGGCAAAGTCGCAGTGGCGCTGTTGGTGGACGCCGAGCTGCAGGTTCTCGCCTCGGGCCCCGACGCCGATTTCGGCACGACGGGGGTCAAGGTCTGGATGAACCGGCTCAGCACGGGCAACCGGTTCTGGGACGCGAGGATCCGTCACGCGATCAGGATCGGCGCGATGGCCGAGCTTGGGCCCGGATCCGATGACGGCGGCTACAAGATCTTCGTCTTTCCGATGCGCTCAACCGCAGGGCCGACCGCGCGGGGCAAGGCCATCGTCGTCATCGGCACCACGCCGCGCAAACAGGACAACATTCCGACGATCAGCGCGGCCTTCGGGTTGACCGGCACCGAAACCGAGGTTCTGCGCCTGATCTACAAGGGCCTTGGCGCGGTCGAGACGGCGCAGGCGATGGGTATCGCGCCCTCGACCGCACGCACCCATTTGCGCCACATCTTCGAGAAAACCGGCACCTCGCGCCAAAGCGAACTGGTCTATTTCGTGGCGAATTATGGCTAGGCCGCGCCCCGCGTGCGGCTCAGCCAAGCCGGCGGCAATTCCGCCGGGCGGGTTCAGAAAAACGCCTGAAGCCCGGTGATCGCGCGGCCGATGATCAGCGCGTGGACATCATGCGTGCCCTCATAGGTGTTCACCGTTTCAAGGTTCACCATGTGGCGCATGACCTGAAACTCTTCCGAAATCCCGTTACCGCCGTGCATGTCGCGCGCCATCCGCGCCGCCTCCAGCGCCTTGCCGCAATTGTTGCGCTTGACGACCGAGATCATCTCGGGCGCCGCCTGCGCCTCGTCGAGAAGACGCCCGACCCGCAGCGAGCCCTGGGCGCCCAGCGCGATCTCGGTCAGCATATTGGCCAGCTTAAGCTGGAAGATCTGGTTCTGCGCCAACGGGCGCTTGAACTGCTGACGGTCCAGCCCGTATTGCCGCGCGGCGTGCAGACAGAACTCGGCCGCGCCCAAGACACCCCATGAGATGCCATAGCGCGCCCGGTTCAGACAGCCGAAGGGGCCCTTCAGCCCCTCGACATGGGGCAAAAGCGCATCGGCGCCGACCTTGACGTCCTGAAGCACGATTTCGCCCGTGATGCTGGCCCGCAGGCTGAGCTTGCCGCCGATCTTCGGCGCCGAAAGACCCTTGGTGCCTTTGTCCAGCACAAAGCCGCGGATCTTGCCGTCATGGGCGTCGGATTTCGCCCAGACCACGAAAACATCGGCGATGGGCGAATTCGAGATCCACATTTTCGAGCCGTTCAGCACATAGCCGTCACCATCCTTGCGGGCGACGGTCTTCATCCCGGCCGGGTCCGACCCCGCATCCGGTTCGGTCAGTCCGAAGCAGCCGATCCATTCGCCCGAGGCGAGCTTTGGCAGATATTTCCGGCGCTGCTCCTCGGAGCCATAGGCATAGATCGGATACATCACCAGCGAGCTTTGCACCGACATCATGCTGCGATAGCCGCTGTCGACGCGCTCGACCTCGCGCGCGATCAGCCCGTATGAGACATAGGACGCCCCCAGACCGCCGTATTCCTCGGGGATGGTGACGCCAAGCAGGCCCATTTCGCCCATTTCGCGGAAGATCGCCGGATCGGTCTGTTCGTCGCGATAGGCGGCGATGACCCGCGGTTGCAGTTTCTGCTGGGCATAGGCGCGGGCCGCGTCGCGCAGCATCCGCTCTTCTTCGGTCAGTTGCTCATCCATCCGAAACGGGTCTTGCCAATCGAACTTGCCAAGATCGGGGGCGTCTTTCGGTTTCAGCGTGGGACGATCGGCCATCATATACTCCATCGGATGCGGTGTGGCCTATGGGATAGGACCGTGGGGCGGCGGACGCAATATCCGGCCGCAGATCATGCCCGGATGCAACAGCTTTCCGTTCACGGTCAGTTCACATGAAATTCGGGGAACCTGTCCCGCGCCCGGTTGGTTTTGCGATCAGCGAAACTCGTGATCCGCCCCGGCGGAAGGGAGATAAGGACAATGAATACCCTCAAGACCACCACCGCACTTGTCACTGCGATTTCCCTGATGCTGCCGCATTACGCGGTGGCGCAGGAGACATGTGCCGACGGCACTGCCGCGCCTTGTGCCGCCCCCACGGCCAAAGAGGCCGCGACGGCGGAAGACGCCGCCACCTCTGAAACCGAAGCCCCGGTAAAGCCGAAAGCGCCGGCAGAGGCGAAAGCCCCGGCAGAGGCGAAGGCGCCCGCCGCCAAGCCCGCGTCCGAGAAGCCGCCCGCCAAGCCGTTGGAGGCCGCGACCGACGCGGCCGAGAAAGAAGCCGCCGATCTGAAGAAAAAGCTGCAAGCCGCCGAGGATAAGGCCAAGGCTGCGGCCACGGCGGAAACCGACGCCAAGGCCAAGGCGGATGCCAAGGCCGAGGCCGATGCGCAGGCCAAGGCAGATGCGCAGGCCGAAGCGAAAGCCAAGGCTGAGGCGGACAAGAAGGCCGCGCAGGCCGACGCCGACGCCCAGAAAAAAGCCGCGCAGGAAGCGGCCGCCGCCGAAAAACAGGCAGCCCAGAAGGCCGCGGCCGAGAAAAAGGCCGAAGCCGCCGCCAAGGCCGAGTCCGAGGCCGCCGCGGCAGCCGACCTGAAGGCCAAAGCCGATGCGCAGGCCCAGGACACGCAGGCCAAGCTGGACGCCGAGGCGAAAGCAAAGGCGCAGGCCGAGGCTGAGGCCGCGAAAAAAGAGCTTGAGCAAGCCCAGGCCAAGGCTAAGGCCGCCGCCGCAGCGGACGCCGAGGCCGCCGCCAAGGCCGAGGCTGATCTGGCCGCGGCCAAGAAACGCGCCGCCGATGCGGATGCCGCCGCGAAAGCCGCCGCCACCGCTGAAACCGCCGCCACCCCCGCCCCGGTAGCCAAACCCGGCGACGCCGCCGAGAAGGCCGCCACCGCCGAGGTCGCGCCGGAAACCCGCGCCAAGGAAACCCAGGCCGCCGCCGAGGCTGCCGCCATGTCCGAGGCCCCGGTTGCCGCAGCCCTTCAGAATGATGCCAAGGGTCAGGTGGTCGAGGAAAAGGTGACCAAGGAAACCGCCCGCAGCTCGGACGAAGAGTTCCAGCGCAAGGTCGGTCAGAACCTGACCCCGGAAGAACTGGCGAAAATCCGTGAGCAGGCGGCGGCCGAAGGCGCGGCGCAGGTCAATTCCGACAGCAACGCCGACAACAAGGACGACAACAACGACAGTGGCCTGTCCAATCTGGAAAAGGCCGCGCTGCTGGGTCTGGGCGCGCTGGCGGTCGGCTCGATGCTGTCGAACAACCGCACGGTCGAATCGAACACCGGCGACCGGGTCGTGGTCGTCCGTCCCGATGGCTCGCGCGAAATCCTCAAGGATGACGCGATGCTGCTGCGCCAGCCCGGCGCAACGGTGCAGACCGAGAACTTCAACGACGGTTCGTCCCGCGTGACCGTCACGCGCGAGGACGGCAGCCAGGTCGTCACCATTCGTGACGCGAACCTGCGCGTGCTGCGCCGGACGCTGGTCTCGGCCGACGGCACCCAGACGCTGCTGATCGACGACACGACGGCGGTGGAGCCGGTGACCGTCTCGAGCCTGCCGCCCGCGATGACCGTGCAGCCGGCCAGCGTGAACATGACCGAGGATGAATTGCGCGCAGCCCTTGACCGCGAGGCTCAGGTGAACCGCAGCTTTACCCTTGGCCAGATCCGGTCGATCCCCGAGGTGCGGGCGCTGGTGGCGCCGGTCGATCTCGACTCGATCACCTTCGACACCGGCTCGGCCGCGATCAGCCCCGATCAGGCGCGGCAATTGTCGGCGCTCGGTTCGGTGATCGACGGCTATGTCAAGGAGAACCCGCGCGAGGTCTTTATGGTCGAGGGCTACACCGATGCCGTGGGCTCGCCCGGGTCGAACCTCGCCCTGTCCGACCGGCGCGCGGAATCGGTTGCTCTGGCGCTTTCGGAATATTTCGACGTGCCCCCGGAAAACCTTGTGGTTCAGGGCTATGGCGAGCAATTTCTGAAAGTCCCGACCGAGGATTCCGAACGTGCGAACCGCCGCGTCGCGGTGCGCCGGATAACCGATCTGCTGGACACCGGCCGGTAATCGCGCACCCCTGCCCGATCAATAAAGAAGGCCCCCGAAAGGGGGCCTTTTTCCATCGTGCCGGTTCGTTCGCCTGCATTCGGCGGCGGGCCGGTACGGCCGGCGGGCCGGTTTATTTCGGGGCGATCATCATCACCATCTGCCGGCCTTCCAGCTTCGGCATGGATTCCACCTTGCCCGCTTCGGCCACGTCATCGGCCACGCGGTTCAAAAGCTCTACCCCCAGTTGCTGGTGGGCCATTTCCCGGCCGCGGAACCGCAACGTGATCTTGACCTTGTCGCCTTCGTCCAGAAACTTCAGCACGCTGCGCATCTTGACGTCGTAATCATGGGTATCGGTCCCCGGACGGAACTTGATTTCCTTGATTTCGATGATCTTCTGCTTCTTGCGGGCCTCGGCCTCGCGTTTTTGCTGTTCGTATTTGAACTTGCCCAGATCCATGATCTTGCAGACGGGCGGCTCGGCGTTGGGCGAGATTTCGACCAGATCGAGCCCGGCCTCTTCGGCCAGTTGCATGGCGCGGGCGGGCGTAACGACCCCGATATTTTCACCCTCGGCGCCGATCAGGCGGATTTCGGGGGCACGGATGCGATCGTTGACGCGCGGGCCGGTATCTCTGGTGGGCGGCGCGTTATGTGGTCTACGGGCTATGGCGATACTCCTAGTGCTGCCATGGGGGGATGCATTGCAGATAGAACGGCGCGGCGCGTTGTTCAACAGCAATAGCGGGCCGGAACGCGCTTTCCCCGGCCATTGCGACCCAAGTGACACGGTATCGTGGTGAACGGCCCGGCTTTCCGCGGCGGCCGGCCTGTGGCATAGAGAAAGCGACATCAAACTGAGGATAGGCGTGATGGGTCGTTCGCTGTTGTGGATAATCATTCTTGTGGTCGTCGTTCTGGGCGGCGGCTGGCTTTACACCCAGTCCGGGGGCGATCTGAACCGGCTTCTGAGCGCGGTCGGCCTGCGCGAGGCGCCCTCGGAAAGACCGGCGGACAGCAGCGCGACCGATACCGCCGGCGATGCGCCGGTCCAGCCCGCGCCCGCGTCCTCGACCCAGCCGCCCGCCAATCAGGTGCCGGTCGACGCCGCCGGCACCGCCGCCGATGCCGCAGCCGATGCGGCCGCCATCGCGGCCGATGCGGCGGCCAACGCACGCTCGGCCGCCGACAGCGCCACCGTGCCCGCTGCCGAAAGCGCCGCCGATCAGGCCGAGGCCGCCGCCGAAGCCGCCGCGACCGCCGCCGATAACGCCGCCGCCGCCGCCGCAGAGGCCGAGGCGAAAGCCGCCGCCGGTGCCTCGACCGCCGCCGCCAATGCCGTCAACGCCGCGACCAGCGCCACGCAAGAGGCCGCAACCGCCGCCGGTCAGGCCGCCAGCGCCACCGCCGATGCCGCCGAAATAGATCAGATCCTGACCCCCGCCGGTTTTGATCTGGCCCGGGTCAGCAAGCTGATCGACGCAAGCAGCATCGCGGACGCGCAAAAAACCTCGCTCAAGGCGCTGCTGACCAGCGCCCAGTCCGATCCGACCCTGCTTGAAGCCGCGCTGCAACAGGTGAAGGCGGCGTTGAACTGACCGATGCCCGAAATCGCGCCGATCCAGACCGCGCCGACCCAGACCAGAAGCCTGCAGCAGGCGCTGAACGACAGAACCCTGGCCGGGCTGAAGGGGCCGGTCGCCGTCATCCTGATCGAGGATGACAGCGCGGTCGAGGCCACGCTCAATCATCACCTGAACTGCGGCTTCAGATCGGTGCTGGCGCTGTCGGCCCGTCCGCTTGCGCCGATGCCGGCGCTGGAGGATCCGCGCGTTCTGAACCTGAATTGCGACACGACCCGGCGCGGCGCAACGACCGAGATCATGAACCCGATCATCGCCGCCCTGCCCGCCGGCACCTGGGTCTATTACTGCTATAACGCCGAGTTTCTGTTCTATCCTTTCTCGGAAACCCGATCGGTCGGGGAATTGCTGGCTTTTCACACCGAGGAACGGCGCGATGCCATGCTGGCCTATGTCATCGACCTTTATGCCGCGGATCTGTCCCAGAACCCCGATGCGGTGAACCTGCCGCAGGCGATGTTCGACGCCAAGGGTTATTACGCGCTTGGCCGCCAGTCGGCGGATGGCGCATATCTGGAACGCCAGCAGGACTTTCTCGGCGGGCTGCGCTGGCGGTTTGAAGAACACCTGCCGCCCGACCGCCGCCGTATCGACCGGATCGCGCTGTTCCGCGCCGACAAGGGGCTGACCCTGCTGCCGGATCACCGTTTCAACATCGAGGAAATGAACACCTACGCCTGCCCGTGGCACCACAATCTGACCGCGGCCATCGCCTCGTTCAGGGTCGCCAAGGCGCTTTTGCGCAATCCCGGATCGCGCTGGCAGATCGACAGCTTCGTCTGGCGCCACTCGCATCCCTTCGAATGGAACGCACAGCAACTGATGGATAACGGGCTGATGGAGCCCGGACAGTGGTTCTGACCGGGGTTCTGATCGGGGTTCTGATCGAGATTCTGGCCGGCCGGTCGGGTGACAAGACCCCGGCACCGGGCAACCGGCACCCGATCAATCGGGCCTTTGCAAGCGCGTGCCGGCAGGCGCGGAAACCCACCTGAACTTGTCCAGCCGGATGAATGCCCCATATTCTGCCTGCGGCGTCCTGCCCTTGCGTCAGCAAGCCGCGCGATGATAGAGATTTTCGTCAAAGGAATGCGCCTCTGTATATCAGGGGGCACCAGATACAGGGCAAGATTGCATGACAGAACGTCAGACTAGCTTCGACCGGGAAGATCTGCTGCGATGCGCGCGCGGTGAACTGTTCGGTCCGGGAAACGCCCAGTTGCCCGAACCGCCGATGCTGATGATGGACCGCATCACCGACATCAGCGAGGATGGCGGCGCCAACGGCAAGGGCCATGTCACGGCGGAATTCGACATCAAGCCCGACCTGTGGTTCTTTGAATGCCACTTTCCCGGCAACCCGATCATGCCCGGCTGTCTGGGTCTTGACGGGCTGTGGCAATTGACCGGCTTCAACCTTGGCTGGCGCGGCTGGCAGGGGCGCGGCTATGCGCTTGGCGTCGGCGAGGTCAAGCTGACCGGCATGGTGCGCCCCGACCGCAAATTGCTGACTTATCACGTTGATTTCACCAAGGCCGTGCAGTCCCGCCGGCTGACCATGGGTGTGGCCGATGGCCGCGTCGAGGCCGATGGTGAAGTCATTTACCTTGTCAAAGACATGAAAGTCGCGCTTTCCGAAGCCTGACCTTTGCTATGGAGGCGATCATGCGTCGCGTCGTCATCACCGGGATCGGGATCGTCTCGCCCATCGGCAATAACGCCATCGAGGTTCTGGACAGTCTGCGCGAGGGCCGTTCCGGCATCGTCGCGGCGCCGGATTACACCGACCACGGCTTTCGCAGCCAGATCCACGGCATGCCGCAGATCGTGCTTGAGGATCACATCGACAAGCGCAACCTGCGCTTCATGGGACCGGGGGCGGCCTATAACTTCATCGCCATGGAACAGGCGATCAAGGACAGCGGGCTTGAGGAAAGCGACGTGTCCAACCCGCGCTCGGGCCTGATCATGGGCTCGGGCGGACCGTCGACCTCGAACTTCTTCGACGCCCATCAGATCGTCATCGAAAAGGGCAGCCCCAAGCGGATGGGGCCGTTCATGGTGACGCGCTGCATGTCCTCGACCAACTCGGCCTGCCTCGCGACGCCGTTCAAGATCAAGGGGGTGAACTATTCGATCACCTCGGCCTGTTCGACCAGCGCGCATTGCATCGGCAACGGGGTCGAACTGATCCAGATGGGCAAGCAGGACATCGTTTTCGCCGGCGGCGGCGAGGAACTGGACTGGACGCTGTCCTGTCTGTTCGACGCGATGGGGGCGATGTCGTCGAAATACAACGACACCCCGCAAACCGCCTCGCGCCCCTATGACGCGACGCGGGACGGTTTCGTGATCGCGGGCGGCGGCGGCGTCGTGGTGCTGGAGGAGCTGGAGCACGCGCTGGCGCGCGGCGCCAAGATCTATGCCGAGGTGACCGGTTACGGCGCCACCAGCGACGGCTATGACATGGTCGCGCCCTCGGGCGAAGGCGGCGAGCGGGCGATGAAGCTGGCACTCGCGACCCTGCCCGAGGATCGCAAGATCGGCTATATCAATTCGCACGGCACCTCGACCCCGGTGGGCGATATCGGCGAGATCAAGGCGATCCGCCGCGTCTTTGGCGAGGGTTCGACCCCGCCCGTCAGTTCCACCAAGTCGCTGACCGGCCACAGCCTTGGCGCGACCGGTGTGCATGAGGCGATCTATTCGCTGCTGATGCTGGAAAATGACTTCATCGCCGCCTCGGCCAATATCACCGAGCTTGATCCCGAAATTCACGCGGGCGAGATCGCCACCAAGCGGATCGACAACGCGGGTCTGGACTCTGTCCTGTCGAACAGCTTTGGTTTCGGCGGCACCAACGCCACCCTCGTCATGTCGAAATACCGGGATTGATTTCATGGGCGATTTGCTGAACGGAAAGCGCGGCCTTGTGATGGGGGTCGCGAATGACCGTTCCATCGCCTGGGGTATTGCAAAGGCATTGTCCGATCAGGGCGCCGAGCTGGCCTTTTCCTATCAGGGCGAGGCGTTCGGAAAGCGGGTCGAGCCGCTGGCGGCCAGTGTCGGTTCGGATTTTCTGGTCGATGTCGACGTGACCGACGATGCCTCGCTTGACGCGGCCTTCGCGGCGATCGCCGAGCGTTGGGGCAAGCTGGATTTCCTGGTCCACGCCATCGCCTTCAGCAACAAGGACGAACTGACCGGCCGGTTCGTGAACACCAGCCGGGCGAATTTCAAGCACAGCCTCGAAATCAGTTGCTATTCGCTGATCGAGGTCGCCCGCCGCGCGCATCCGCTGATGCAGAGCGGTGGCAGCATCATCACCCTGACCTATGGCGGCTCGAACCGGGTGACGCCGTTCTATAACGTCATGGGCGTGGCCAAGGCGGCGCTGGAATCGACGGTGCGCTATCTGGCCAATGACCTTGGGCCCGAGGGTATCCGCGTAAACGCAATCAGCCCCGGCCCGATGAAGACGCTGGCCGGGGCGGCGATCGGCGGCGCGCGCAAGACCTTTCGCCATACCGAGGCCAATGCGCCGCTGCGCGCCAATGCCACGCTTGAGGCCATCGGCGGCACCGCCGTCTGGCTGACCAGCGACTGGGGGGCCTGCACGACGGGCGAGATCGTTTTGGTCGACGGCGGCTATCACGTGCTGGGCATGCCGCAGTCGGAAAACCTGTGATCTGGGTATTCGACGCTTACGGCACGCTGTTCGACGTCGATGGCGCGGCCCGCGAGGCCGCCCGCGCCGATCCCGCGCTGGCGGATCTTTGGCCGGCGCTTTCCTTTGACTGGCGGCGCAAGCAGCTTGAATATTCATGGATGCGGCTGGCAACCGGGCAACATGCCGATTTCTGGCAGGTGACCTCGGATGCGCTGGATTGGGCGGCCGAGCGGCATGGCCTCACCGATACCGCCCGGCTTCTGGACCTGTACCGCCGCCTGCCCGCCTATCCCGAGGTGGCTGGGACACTGGCCGGGCTGAAGGCGCGGGGTCGGACGGCGATCTTTTCCAACGGCTCACCGGGGATGCTGCGCGCCGCGGTCGAAAGCGCCGGGCTTGCTGCGGATCTGGAGGCGCTTTTGTCGGTGGAATCCGCCGGGCGGTTCAAGCCGGCGCCCGAGGCGTACCGCGTCGTCACCGGACATTTCGCCTGCGCGCCCGCCCGGATCACCTTTGTCTCATCGAACGGCTGGGACATCTATGGCGCCGCCGCCTTCGGCTTTGATACGGTCTGGATCAACCGCGCCGGCCTGCCGGTCGATCGCCTACCTCATCGCCCCGCCCGCATTCTGAACGACCTGACGGGATTGCTGTAATGCCTCATTTCACCACCGAAGACGGCGCGCGCCTTGCCTATTCCGATCAGGGCCGGGGCCTACCGCTGCTGTGCCTTGCCGGGCTGACCCGCAACATGGCCGATTTCGACTATCTGGCGCCGCATCTGCCCGATGTGCGGTTGATCCGCATGGATTACCGCGGCCGCGGCCAGTCCGATTTCACCGGCGCCGCCACCTATACCGTCCCGCAAGAGGGAAAGGACGCGCTGGCGTTGCTGGACCATCTGGGCGTGGAAAAGGCGGCTGTTCTGGGCACGTCCCGGGGCGGTCTGATCGGGCTTTTGCTGGCCGCGGCCGCCCATGACCGGTTGCTCGGATTGTGCCTGAACGACGTCGGGCCGGTGGTCGACGGCGCGGGGCTGGACCGGATCAAGGATTACGTCGGCCGCAATCCCAGCGCCCCGACATATGAAGCCCTGGCGACGAAACAGCCCGCCAACATGCCCGGCTTCGCCAATGTCCCGGATGGCCGCTGGCTGGCCGATGCGCAAAAGCACTATGCGCAGACGGCAGAGGGCCTGCGGATCAGATATGACCCGGCGCTGCGCGATGCGTTTCTGGCGGCGTTTGAAGGCGAGCCACCGGATCTGTGGCCGCTTTGGGACGCGACCGAAGGCTTTCCAGTGGCGGTGATCCGGGGCGCCAACTCGGACCTTCTGTCAGCCGCGACCTTTCGGGAAATGCAGCGCCGCCGCCCCGACGGGATCTATGCCGAAGTGCCGGACCGCGCCCATATCCCATGGCTGGACGAGGCCGAGAGCCTTCGCGCGATCGGGGCTTGGCTGGGGCGGCTTTCAGCCTGAAACCCGCCGGGTCGCCGCAACGCTTCTGAACCGGAACATGCGCTGACCCACCGGGTTTTGACCCGAAACGGGATTGACTGCGCCAGATGTCTCGCCAAAACCTGCGGTTGCAACAACCGTGGAGTGATGAGCCGTGATTTTCAAATCCCTGTCCCGTTATGAACCGCAGATGCGCAGCATTCTTCGTATCGTCACCGCGCTTTTGTTCATGGCGCATGGCACGCAGAAGATTCTGGGCTTTCCGGCCAGCGATAGCGCCTTTCCCCCGGCCTTTTCGCTGCCCTGGACCGCCGGCATGCTGGAAGTGATCGGCGGTGCGCTGCTGATTCTCGGGCTGTTCAGCCGGCCCGTCGCATTCATCCTGTCGGGTCAGATGGCCGTCGCCTATTGGATGGCGCACGCGCCCCAAAGCCCGTTCCCGGCGTTGAATGGCGGCGACGCCGCGATCCTGTTCTGCTTTGTATTCCTGTACATCGTCTTCAGCGGCCCCGGCCCGTGGAGCATGGACAAAGCGCTCGGCCAAGACACCTGACGCCCGCCACCCGAGCATGCGATAACCGGCAGGCGGTTCAGGCCGCCTGCCCTAACGCCGGAGAAGCTCGCGCAGGACGGCGGCAGGGGCTTCCGACGACAGGGGCTGGCGGTTTATTTCCCACCAGTCGCCTTCGTCGAACGCGGGAAAAAACGTATCGGCGCCCGGGACGGTGGTGTCGACCTCGGTGATCATCAGGCGATCGGCGCGCGGCAGAAGATCGCGAAAAACCGCCTCGCCCCCCAGACCATAGATGCGGTGATACCCCTCGGCCCTGCAAAAGCCGATGGCCGTATCCAGTTCGGAAAAGACGTTTTCGGCAACGCCCGGGTCGCGGGACAGGACGCAGTTCAGCCGGTCCTTCAGCGGCCTGACCGGCAGGCTTTCCCATGTGCGGCGCCCCATGATCACCGCGCCACCCAGAGTTTCGCGCTTGAACATGCGCAAATCCTCGGAAATGTGCCACGGGATGCCGCCCGCCTTGCCGATCGCGCCGTCCCGCCCCCGGGCCACAATCAGGGTCAGCATCAGACCGCCACCGGCGCCCTGATCGCCGGATCGGGATCATAGTTCAGAAACTCGAAATCCTCGAAGCGGAAATCAAAGATCGAATCGACCTCACGCCTGATCCGCAACTGCGGCAAGGGTTTCGGGGTGCGGGCAAGCTGGGTTTTCACCTGATCCAGATGGTTCGCATAGATATGCGCATCACCGATAGTATGGATGAAATCCCCCGCCTCATACCCCGTCACATGCGCCAGCATCGCCAGCAAAAGCGCATAAGAGGCGATGTTGAACGGCACGCCGAGGAACATGTCGGCCGAGCGCTGGTATAACTGCAGATGCATCTTGCCGTTCAGGACTCGCACCTGCCACAGCGTATGACAGGGCGGCAGCGCCATTTCCGGCACCTCGCCGGGGTTCCAGGCCGAGACGATCAGGCGTCGGCTATCGGGGTTCTTGCGGATGTTTTCGACCAGATCGGCGATCTGATCGACGGAACGGGCGAAGAAAACCGGCCTGCCGTCGCTGTCCAGACCGGCCGGATCAAGCGCCGGAAAGCGTCGCCACTGATGGCCGTAAACCGGCCCGAGATCGCCGTTTTCGTCGGCCCATTCGTCCCAGATCGAGACGCCGTTTTCCTTGAGATAGGCGATATTCGTGTCACCGTTCAGAAACCACAGAAGCTCATGGATGATCGAGCGCAGATGCAGCTTTTTGGTCGTCACCAGCGGAAATCCGTCCGCCAGACGGTACCGGCTTTGCATGCCGAACATCGCGATCGTTCCGGTGCCGGTGCGGTCGGTCGAGGGTTCGCCCTGATCAAGAATGGTTCGGAGTGCCTGATGGTATTGCTGCACGCGCTGTCCTCGCCGCCCTGTGTCAGGAATATACATATCGCGCCCGGGCCGTGGCGCAACCCAACAGTTGGGGCCGATTGGGGTTTGTGGCCGCGCCCCGCACATGGCAGATTGGCGCCAGGTTATCGGCACGCGAAAGGGGTGAACATGAAGATTCGCTATCTGCACACGATGGTGCGCGTCAAGGATCTGGAGGCCTCGATGGCCTTTTTCCGGTTGCTGGGGCTGGAGGAGACCCGCCGCATCGACAATGAAACCGGCCGGTTCACGCTGGTGTTCATGGCGCCCCCCGATCAGCCCGAATGCCCGGTCGAACTGACCTATAACTGGGACGGCGATGACGGGCTGCCAAGCGACAGCCGCCATTTCGGCCATCTGGCCTATCGCGTCGGCAATATCTACGAAATGTGCCAGAAGCTGATGGACGCAGGCGTCACCATCAACCGGCCGCCGCGCGACGGGCACATGGCCTTTGTGCGCAGCCCCGACAATGTCTCGATCGAGCTTTTGCAGGAGGGCGAGCGTCTTGCCCCGGCAGAGCCGTGGGCAAGCATGGAAAATACGGGGCATTGGTGATGCCGGGCGCCTTCGGCAATGCGCGCCTACCCGGCACGGCGGCGATCGCTGCGCCTATGCTGCCCGTGGCGATGCTGCCCGTGTCGCTGTTGACGGTGGCGCTGTTGACCGTGGCGCTGTCGATCTGGGGCGCGGCTGCGCTGGCTACCCCGCTGTCGCAATCCGCCCCGCCGCCGTACCGGGCCGGGCTTGCCGCCCCGATGCCCGGCGGCGACCTGAGCACGGCCGAGGTCCCGGCCACCCCACCCGAGATCGCGGCGATCCTGACCGCCGCGCGTCGTCAGGTCGGGGTGACGAACCGCTATGATCCGGCCTATACCCGGCTGGACTTTCCCGGCGGCGACGTGCCCCCCGACCGCGGCGTCTGCACCGACGTGCTGATCCGTGCCCTGCGCGAGGGCGCGCAAATCGACCTGCAACTCGCCGTCAACCGCGACATGAGCGCCGATTTCAGCGCCTATCCCCGCAGCTGGGGGCTTAAACGCCCCGATTCGAACATCGACCATCGCCGGGTGCCGAACCTTTCGACCTTTCTGCGCCGGATCGGCGCCGAGGTGCCGGCGGGTGAAGGCCCCGAGGATTTCCAGCCCGGCGATATCGTCACCATGATGCTGCCCGGAAACCTGCCCCATATCCTTCTGGTCAGCGACAAACGCACGCCCGACGGGCAGCGGCCGCTTGTCATCCACAACATCGGCGCCGGTGCCCGCGAAGAGGACGCACTGATGCGTTTCCCCCGCACCGGGCATTACCGGCTGAATCAGGCGGCAATGGCCACGCTGCGCCGTCTTGGACAGTGGGAATACTGATCCGCCACCCCGCCGCCAGCGGATCACGGATAACGGATCGCGGATCGCGGATCAGTAGATATAGCGGATCTGATCGGACCAGAATCGTTCGATCCTCTGCCATTGCCGGTTCACGTCCTGCAACGGCGGATCGTCGAGCACGCCCGACATGGACAGCAGTTCGGCGTGCCGGCTGAACAGCGCGTCGATACGGTCGCGCACCTCTGCGCCGCGCAAGGTCAGGCTGACGCGAACCGAGCGGCGGTCCAGACTGGACCTTTCATGATGGACATAGCCCATGTCGACCAGCTTCTTCAGGTTATACGAAACATTCGAGCCCTGATACATCCCGCGCGAGCGCAATTCGCCCGCCGACACCTGCTGGCCGCCCAGATTGAACAGGATCATGCCCTGCACCGGGGTCAGGTCCTGCTGGCCCAGCCTTTCAAATTCATCCTTGACCAGATCAAGCATCAGCCGATGCAATCGTTCCAAAAGTTGTAACGCATCCAGATAGCTGCGCTGCACATCGCCCGCCGTTTCATCCGGCTCGGGCTGATTGTGGCGTGCCAAAGAGCTGCTGTGAAGGATCATGTCCGCCCCGTTTACGCGAATCGTATGGGAACAGACTGGTAGAAAAACCCGAACATTCGGTTAACCGGCGGAACGATTCCGACGATCAGATGCTGGACAGATCCTTGACGATGCGATCCAGCGCCGGTTGCAGCGTCTCGGGGCCGCCCGGGCGGCCGACGCTGCGGGCAAGGATCCACATGTAAAGATCCTGATCGTTCTCGGCCAGCAAAAGCTCGTATTCGTCCAGTTCCGCGCCGCTCAGCTCGATCAATCTGCGGCTGGCGTAATTGCCCAGAATCACGTCCATTTCCTTCATCCCGCGGCGACGGCTGCGCATGTTCAGGCGTTTCAGCCGGTTCTCACGATCATCTGAAACGGAAGTGTCGGGTTTAACGGTCAATGGTTGGGTCACGATGGCTTGCCTTGCTTGTCTTGGCCAAGCCCGAAGCCTATGACAGTTGCGCCACGGGATCAAACGGACAACACGGTCATGGGATTTCTTTCCGATACGCTGGCGCGGGTCAAACCCTCGCCCACCATCGCGATCACCAATCAGGCGCGCGAACTTGCCGCCGAGGGACGCGACATCATCAGCCTTTCGGCGGGTGAACCCGATTTCGACACCCCCGAACATATCCGCGAGGCCGCCAAGGCCGCCATCGACGCGGGCCACACCCGCTATACTGCCGTCGACGGCATCCCCGAGCTGAAGCGGGCGATCTGCGCGAAATTCAAGCGCGACAACGGGCTGGACTACAAGCCGTCGCAGATCACCGTCGGGACCGGCGGCAAACAGATCCTGTACAATGCGCTGATCGCCACCCTGAACCCCGGCGACGAGGTGATCATCCCCGCGCCCTACTGGGTCAGCTATCCCGACATGGTGCTGCTGGCCGGGGGCACGCCGGTGATCGTCGAGGCCGGTATGGAAAACGGCTACAAGATCTCGGCCGAACAGCTTGAGGCCGCGATCACGCCCCGGACGAAATGGGTGATCCTGAATTCGCCCTCGAACCCGACCGGGGCCGGCTATACCCGCGACGACATGAAAAAGCTGACCGATGTGCTGATGCGTCATCCGCAGGTCTGGGTGCTGACCGATGACATCTATGAACATCTGGTATTCGGCGATTTCAAATTCGTCACCCCGGCCGAGGTCGAACCGGGTCTGATCGACCGCACCCTGACCGTGAACGGGGTCAGCAAAAGCTATGCGATGACCGGCTGGCGGATCGGTTATGCCGGCGGCCCCGAGGCGCTGATCAAGGCGATGGGCAAGGTGCAGTCGCAATCGACCTCGAACCCGACCTCGATCAGCCAATATGCCGCGCTTGCCGCGCTGAACGGCCCGCAGGACTTCATCCCGGAAAGCCGGGCGGTGTTCCAGCGCCGCCGTGATCTGGTGGTCTCGGGACTGAACCAGTGCGAAGGCATCGAATGCCCGGTGCCGGATGGCGCCTTCTATGTCTATCCCTCGATCCGAGGGCTGATCGGCAAGACCTCGGCCAAGGGCGTGAAGATCACCGATGACGCGGCGTTCGCGACCGCGCTCTTGGACGAAACCGGCGTGGCGGTGGTGTTCGGCGCGGCCTTCGGCCTCAGCCCGCATTTCCGCATCAGCTATGCGACCTCGGACGAGGTATTGCAGGACGCGATCGGGCGCATCCGTTCCTTCTGCGGCGGTTTGACCTAGGAACCCGTCCGGCGGCAAGGCGTTCTGAAACTGTCTGTAAGGAGTTACATGATGCTGTCCCACAACGCTTTTGTCGCCGTCGCCGACGGCGAAAACGCCACGATCTTCCGCAACACCGCCCGCATCGGCATCGAGCTGGAAGAGGTCGAGCGGTTCACGCCCGCCTCGCTGGCCAACCATTCGGGATCGGACCTGCCCGAGGGCGCATCGCCCAAGCAGGAGGACGAGGCGACATTTGCCCGTCTGCTGGTCGCACATCTGAACAAGCTGGCGATCGCGCATAAGTTCGAGGAACTGGCGATCATTGCGGCGCCGGTGACGCTGGGGTCGATGCGCAAACATTACCACAAGGAGCTGGAGCACCGGATCGTCAAGGAGGTGCCCAAATCCATGACCCACGCCAGTCTGGCCGAGATCGCCAAGGCCGTGGACTGACAGCGCGCGCGGGATACGGATAAAACGGAAATGCAGGCGGCCTCGATGGCCGCCTGTTTCATGCCCGGGTGCGGATCACCACAGATGGCGGCGCAGCGCGTCCCCGCCATCGTTCAGCGTCCGGCAGGCGCCGCTGCACCCCTCATAGATGTCCGAGAGACCCGAAAGGCCGATGTCGCGGCGCAGATGATCGGGGATCTCTTCCAGCGAAACGCGGGGCTGCATCAGATCCGTGCTGGTTCTCATCCGAATCGGCACCGGCTCGCACTAAGCTTCGGCACCCAGCTGCATGACCTTCGGCACCACGAGCCACGGGAGCGCCACTCGCAGCGTTAGCGAAGGCGAGAAGCGCGGAGACCTCAGCTATCGCAGCGGTTCTCGCCTTCGCGGTTATGGAAAGCTGCGACGAAGAAAGGGCGGAGAGCCGCCTGACGACAGTGCGGCACAGCAGCCGCAGCGCAACCAAGAAGCGGACAGTGATGTGGTGCGCTGGGACGTCACCGTCTCCTGCCCTTTCGAGGGAGAGCCGACCTGTGTCATTGCGTCGTTAAGCCTGCGGCAATCTGCACTAGCTGCCATCCGGGACCGCCGCTGTTCAGCCCCCAAATCGCTTGGCAACGGGTTTCTGATTGATGTAATTGGTGAAGCAGCACCCATACTGCGAGTTCGCCTATAGTAAGGTGACCGCTAGAGATCAATTGGGCGACGAACTGAGTGGATTCTTGAATGATTTATGTCGCGATTGATGGCAATGACATCGGCAGAAAGCTTGCAAGCAGCTACCTTGCCAATCGCGTTGATAACCTCAAGGCCACCAAAGACTTGATCGATCTCAAAACAAGAAAGATTTCGGATTTGCTCTCAAGCTTGGGTTATGATGTTTTCTTTTGTGCTGCAGATGGTGTGGCCGGCGCCCTGAAGGCGGACCAAATAGATACATCCTCATTGTATCAGGAAATAGAAATCATCGGCGGCGATGAGATTTCCTTTTCCGTCGGAGTTGGTAAATCTCTGCGCGAATCATACGTAGCACTTCTTTACGCAAAAAGCACGGGAAAGGCTCGTGTTTGCGAGTTCAACTTTATTGACGGCGATGTTTAGAGTCATAAACTTCACATATTTACTCCGCTACGTCGCGATTGCGACTGCCACTTTGAGTATCCTTGCTTACTGGGGTGCTGAGAAAATACTGCAGATTGAATTGCCGATTGCGCGTCTTTTTTCTGTTGCGCCGTGGGTGGCGCTAATTATTATTCTTTTCATCACAACGAATTCAACCTCGCGAGCAACTTGGAGGCTGCTTAATAAATTGAATTCCTCCCTTTATCCTGACTTAAATGGAACATGGGAAGGAGAGATCGATATTGAAGAGGGGCAGAAAATTCCGGCAAGAGCTGTAATTAGGCAAAATCTTATTGAGGTACAAATCGACCTCCATACAGCGACGTCAAAATCTTTGACACTTGAAACCACCCCCGTGATCGCAGCGGGGCAATTTAAGCTTTACTATACTTATCGTTCAACCCCTTCAAACCTGACTTGACCATCTTATACGGGATCTACAATTTTGGATGTGCGCAATGCTGCTCTCAAGGCGCCGCAAAATTTGGAACTGTCGGGCTACTACTACACCGATAGAAAAACCTGCGGTCGAATAAAATTGAGGCAAACCTCTGCCAAGACGGACGTGGAAGTGTCCTACTATTAGTATTATTACATGCAGGTTTTAGGATACCACGGCGCGGCAGGGAGCCGCGCAAGACCTCTGGTTTGGTTTCCGCGACCGTCCGCCAATGGACATGATATCCACGCACATTTGGGAGATGTGAGAACTCATTGCGCGACCTCTGCGCCAGCGCGTCCACCCCATCACCGGCAGCATAAGCCGCACGCTCGACAGCCGGAACATCAGGAAACCCGTCGCTCCATTTCCGAACCAACGCCCAGGAAGTCCTTCACTACATGATGCCCCGCACTTTCCACCAAAGACCTTGCTATGCCGGGCAACTCATCTATAGCCCGCCGAACATCGTCCATTTCGATCCAAGTTGCGGTTTCTGGAGCATCCAGGCGAAGGACCTGATCTTTCCCGACCAAAAGATATGCCTGGCCCAGAGCGTTGTGTGACTGGGATCGCATCGCAGCAGCGTAGAACCCAGAGGCCCAGAGCAGACGGCCACCAAATTGCAGGCGGCGGCTTGCCCTGAACCTGGTTTGCCCGGTGCCTAAACTCACGATTCGGACCTGACGCCGTTCAATGTCAAAGCACGAAAGGGCATCGACGAGCGCGACCATGACGGGGTTGTTGGCCCAAACTCCCCCATCGATGAATGTATATCCATCGCGTTTGATTGCCGAGAAAAACGTCGGCGCAGCGGCAGTCGACACCCCTACATCGACCAACTTCTCATACTGGTCTCGCTTGTAATCCGGATGATGCGGAGTCTTGAAAATGTAGGGCTCGCCGTAGCGGCCTTCAAAAGCGGGGATACAGAGCGGCACCTTCGATGAACCCAGCAAATTGGTCTGAAAAATACGGCGAAGTTCATTTTCCAGCGCCGTTCTGTTGTACCCATACATAGCCAGTTGCCGAAGGCGCCGAAGCCATCTGGTCAAACGATTGCCTTGTGGAAAAATCATGTCACCGCGCTCAATGTAGACCTTGGAGATTTCCTGTGCGGACATCCCTTGGCCTAAACCAAGAGCGATGATACCGCCGGTCGAGGTACCCGCGATAAGGTCGAAATGTTGACCTATCGGTTCGCCACCAAGGTACCTTTTCTCAATCTCGGCGAGCACCAAGGTTGGCAGCAGACCAAGGATGCCGCCGCCGTCAATGGACAGAATTTTGAATGGTTTGTTTGTTGGCCAAGGCTGAGCAACACGCTGAGTTTGCTTGGTTCCGTCCGAGCGACGCGGAACCGTATGATCATAGTCGTTGTCACGCGGCATCTTTCGGGTCCTCTTGAGTCATGTGTCTTCCCCCGCCATGCCAACGGCCAGTGGCCTCCCAGAGTTCATAACACGCCAGCCATCTTGCGGCCCACGGGACGGTGGTTCTGGCAATAGACATAGATGGGTTCCACTCGTTGGCCATCGGGTCGAACAAACAAAGCGGGGAAAGGCGGTAATCTGGTCCCTCGAAGTAGACATGGGGCAGCGGTGCCTCGTCGCCAGCGTTGAAATTCAAGACCAAAGATGGCCGCAGAACGCGCACAACGGGAAAAAGGCGGTGACGCTGAACAAGACCTGGAATGGGCAGACCATACTCGATGGACAGGGTGAAAGCTCGCTCGAGCCCCTTGAGCGGCCCGAACCAGATAACAGAGTTCGGGCCAAGCCCACGTGCCACCTCAAACTGCGGCCAGACATGGGCCATGTCCTGCACCTGGGATAGCAGGGATTTCAGCTTTTTGACCATTTTGTGCCGTAGAAGGTATTGCGGGGCGCCGCAGGTTTGGCGGAGACGAGGGTTGGTGCCGCCAGGATTCCTCCAGTTGCGCCCAGAAGGTGAGTGCCCGATCTTACGGACTGGCCCATTTCGACGGCGAATTCATCAACGACTCGCCTGGCGACCGTTTCACCAAACATGTCCTCCAGCGTCTTGGCCCGGTCTTTGAAAGACCGACGATCGTCGAAAAGCTCCGCCAGCTGTTGCAAAAGCAGGCGCATATCGCCAATCAGGAGGTCTTGGTCAGTGTGGTCTACTGGCCACCGATCCGTGAAAACATCGCCCCGGCATACGGGGTTCTCGACATGAAGCAACTCGCCGACGCTTTTTGCCCGGATCAAACGGTCCAGAATGTGTTCGGCAATAACTTTAAGATTTTGCCCAATTGTCCTTCCGGCCTCGGCGACCTCCAGTGACAGGCAACTGAACATGACCGATGCCGGCATCCGACGATTCCGAGGCAGCCACCGGATGTTGCGGTTACGCTTGAGCAGTTGCAACGCAACGGTTACGGCAGATTTTCCGCCAACAGTCGTCGAATGGACTGGAACCGGGACCGAGTCAGCGTCCTTCATCATGACTTGCAGCTGCAAATCAGCATCTCTCACCAAGCGGCCATAGTCCTCAGCAAACATCTGGTCGATGGGGCATCGCTCATTGTAATGGGCGACAAACCCAAAGCAATTGGTCAAGATCGTCGTATCTTTCCAGCGCGGCTCTTCCAGTTTGGAGTGAAAGATATAGCTGCGGCGCGGATCCCGTTCGTCCAGCAAAACTGCTGGCGAAAGGTCAAGATGCATGCCGTCGGCGTAGTACACCGTGACGCACCGGCTCTGCCGTTCCGTGCAATCATAGTAGCGCGAACCGGGCTCGCCACGCATGGCTTCATACAAGAGGTCAAGGACCTGGGCCGGCGTCAGACTGCCCCTTCCAAGCAGCTCGACGATGATGTCGATGTCGAAGCCCTCTTGCCGAAACTTCGCTCGGATCGTTGCTCCAATCGCCACTGAGCCTTGCTGGTAGAACAGGCGGATCAGTCCCTTCAGCGGGCTGCCTTCCCGTTCTAGATGCTTTTCGATGGCTGCCTTCCGTTGCACCATCAAGGCGTGCTGGCTTGGCGGCAGCTCTATCTTGATAGCGGTGGATGCGAGCAAGCGCTCACCAATCAGGGCGAACGGGCGAAAGTTTCCGAAGGTTGGTTTGTTCATCTTCTCCGCCTTCTGGCTGTTTCAGACGCTACATGGTGGGGTACGATCACTAAGGTCGCCAACATCTGGACGAAGTGCGAGAAGTTAGAACGCAGTATATCGCTACTCCGAACAAGATGCGACTCGGTGCCGCGCTTGTCAAGGAAGAAAAATGCGCCTAGTCTGAACTTGGGGCGCTAGGAGGATGTACCTTGACCACACCGATGGGTGGCAGGATCAATGCCGCGAGAAAAGCTAAGGGTTTTACCTTGGACCAGCTGGCCGAAAAGTCAGGCTGCAGCAAGAGCTACATCTGGGAGTTGGAGAACAAGAACCCACCCAGACCCTCAGCGGACAAGCTTGCATCGATAGCCGAAGCCCTGGGAACGACGGTGGATGTGCTGATCGGGACGCCTATCAACAACGTTGCCGATCTAAAGCCAGAAGACAAAGTTTTCTTTCGAAAGTTCAGCGGTCTTGATCCTGCAAAGCAGGATACGATCCGCAAGATGATTGACCTTTGGGATGATTGAGCAAATGGGCCCGGAGCGATGGGCGAACAAGATTACCCTCATGCTGAACGCTGTCCACGGCCCGGATCGTTTTCCTGTCGATGTGGAACGTTTAGCTGTGGAATACTCAAGCAACGTGTTTCCAAATGACCCCATCACCAAAATTGTGCCAAGGGACTTCCCCGACTTTGACGGAATCTTGCGGAAAGGCAACGGACAGGGGGAAGGATGGCGGATCGGATATTCCACACGAATAACGTCACGCGGACGTATTCGCTTCACCATCGCTCATGAATTTGGCCACTATCTAGTGCATCGTCTGAAATACCCAGATGGCGTCTCATGTACTCCAGAAGATCTTGCAATTTGGGACAGCGAATACAACAGAGTCGAAGCCGAAGCGAACCTCTTCGCAGCATCGCTTCTCATGCCGCTTGATGCCTTCCGTCGAGCCATTCCTGATAGTATGGATGCCACGTTCTCGGACCTGAATGAAGTGGCACGACAATTTGGTGTTTCCCTGACTGCGGCGACCCTACGGTGGCTTGGCTATACACAAAAACGAGCCTTGCTGGTCGTTTCCAAGGATGATTTCGTCCTCTGGTCGAAACCAAGCAGACCTGCGTTGCGCTCCGGGGCATTCATAAGGACTGCTGGTCTTTCGCCGAAGGCAGTTCCCCCTGCATCACCGATCCGATGTAATCCGAACTATGCGGACATCGATGATCCGGTCAGACATCGTCCTGGTATTTGGTTGAATGAGGAAGTGCTCGAATATCCGCTCGTGATCGATCAATACGAATTGGGCATGTCGCTACTTCTGCTCCAAAATGCTTCTCCTGTTGCAGAGATTGACGAAGAACCGGTGGAAGACGCTTTTGATCATTTCATGAAACCCAACCAGAGGTGAGCCTTCGCTTGGTCGCGCTGCGACACTTGTGGAATAGCGGCTCCCGGGAATGCGGGCACGCAGCATCGGCCGGGACCGACCGGCCGTTATGGGCCGACCTTCCCTTCAGCCACCTCACGCGGCCCGCTCACGCAGGGCTTCATACAGCCGCCCCGGTCCCATCAGCGCGGCCTTCAACCCGTCCCGGATCGCCTGCGATTCCAGCGCCTGGCGGCTCATTGCGGAATGGGCGTCCAGGGCGCCGATGACGGCATCCATGATTGCCGCCTTCAGCACCGGCGAGTTGTCGAACTGTTCCTTCTGGTTGCTGCCGGCCTGCTGGGTGAGGGTTTCGTTCTCCATCAGCTTGCCCTTCACCGCCATCGCATAAGATAACAGGTCGTTGTCCGTCACCCCGGTGAACAGATCGTTCATCCTGGCGAGGATCTCGGACAGCAGGGCCTTCTCCTTGTCCTGCACCTCGCCCGAACCCGTCTCGGTCATCGGCTTCAGCTTCTCGGCCGCGCTGCCCAGGGTCAGGTTCGTCCCGTCCTTCGCCGTCAGCTTGTGATGCGTCAACTCCACCTTGCTCAGGTCCACGCCCTCGCGCTCGCGGCCGAAATCCAGCAGTGGGATCAGGCGGCGGTAGAAGATGCTGCGCGCCTCGATGGCGGTCGAGCCATGGTCAAAGATCTGCGACAGAAAGCTGTAGAGCCGCAGGAAGGCCCCCATATTGGCCTTGAACAGGGTCAGCGCGTCCTGCGTCTGTTTGGCAACCAACGCTGCCCGGTCGTCGCGGGCGGCACGGGCGGCGATCCCGGCCTCCTTCGCGGCGCGGAAGGATTTCAGCAGGCGGTCGGCCACCGGCTCTATGGCGGCGGACAGGCTGGCGTGGCTGGCCCTCGGGTCAAGCTCGGCCCGAACCACGCGATCCACCTCGAAATCGTCGTAATAGCCAAGCGCATCCAGCTTCGCCCGCAGGTCCAGCACCTGGTCCGGGTCGGTCACCGCCTCCAGTTCCGCCGTCTCGTAATAGGTGCGGAAGCCGGTCAGGATGTCCTCGGCGCTGTTGGCGAAGTCCAGGATATAGGTGGTGTCCTTGGTGATTCCGCCCGCGCAATACGCCCGGTTCAGCCGCGACAGCGTCTGCACCGCCTGGATGCCGGCCAGCCGCCGGTCAACATACATGCCGCAGAGCAGCGGCTGGTCGAAGCCGGTCTGGAACTTGTTCGCCACGATCAACACGTGGAACTCCGGCCCCTTGAATGTCTCGCGAATGTCGCCGCGCAGGCCGGGGTTCAGGGCCTTCGAGGTCTCGGTAAAGGGATCGGGGCCGCTGTCGGGGTCGTCCACCTCGCCCGAGAACGCGACCAGCGTCCCCAGCCCATAGCCCTTTTCCGCGATGTATTTCTGCATGGCGATGTGCCAGCGCACCGCCTCCTTGCGGCTTTCGACCACCACCATCGCCTTGGCCTGCCCGTCCAAGAGCGGCATCACCACCGCGCGGTAATGCTCGACCACGATGGCAACCTTCTGCGCGATATTCCACGGGTGCAGCTTCACCCATTGCATCAGCGCCTTCTGCGCCGCGCTGCGCTCGACCTCGCGGTCGTCCATTTCCTCGCCGCCATTCGCCAGTCGGAAGGCCAGCGCATAGGGGGTGTAATTCTTCAGCACGTCGAGGATGAAGCCCTCCTCGATGGCCTGCCGCATCGAATAGACGTGGAAGGGCGCGGGCAGGCTGCCGGGGTCGGGGCGGCGACCGAACAGTTCCAGCGTCTTGGCCTTGGGCGTGGCGGTGAAGGCGATGAAGCTGATCCCCGAGGCCCCGGCCTTCGCCGCCATATTCGCGGCCAGCACGTCCTCGGCGCTGAACTCGCCACCGTCATGCAATTCGGCCAGTTCCTCGGCCGACAGCACCTGTTTCAGCTTCGAGGCCGCCTCGCCGGTCTGGCTGGAATGGGCCTCATCGGCGATGACCGCGAACCGCTTGCCGCTGGTCGCCGCCAGCTCCTGCACCGCCTTCAGCGCAAAGGGAAAGGTCTGGATCGTGCAGACGACGATCTTCTTGCCGCCCGCCAGCGCCTCGGCAAGCTGGCCGCTCTTGGCCCCGGCCTCGTTGGTGATCGTCGCCACCACGCCGGTGGTGCGTTCAAAGGCAAAGATCGCCTCCTGCAACTGCGTGTCGATCACGTTGCGATCCGAGACCACGACGACCGAGGAAAAGACCTTCTCGTCCCGCGCATCATGCAGGTCGGCCAGTAGATGCGCCGTCCAGGCGATCGAGTTGGTCTTGCCCGAGCCCGCCGAATGCTGGATCAGGTATTTGCCGCCCGGCCCCTCGTCCAGCACCGCCGCGCGCAAGCGGCGGGTGGCGTCGAGCTGGTGGAAGCGCGGGAAGATCATGCCGGTCAGCCGCTTCTTCGCGTCCCGCATCCCGACCATGTAGCGGCCGAGAATCTCAAGCCAGCTTTCGCGCGCCCAGATTTCTTCCCACAGATAGGCGGTGCGATGGCCGTTTGGGTTGACTGGATTACCCGCCGCGCCGTGATCGCCCCTGTTGAATGGCAGGAAGCGCGTGTCCGGCCCGTCGAGCCGCGTGGTCATCATCACCTCGCGATCCGAGACCGCGAAATGCACCAGCGCGCCGCCGGGGAAGGACAGCAGCGGCTCGGGCTTTTGGCCCCTTTCCTGTGGCCGACGGTCGAAGCGGTATTGATCGACGGCATCCTGCACGCTTTGGGTGAAATCGGTCTTCAGCTCTGCCGTGGCGACCGGAATGCCGTTCAGGAGCAGCACCAGATCGAGGCAGTTCCCGTTCGCCTCGGAATAGCGCAACTGGCGGATGACCCGAAGGCGGTTGGCCTGATAGCGCGCGATGATGTCGGGGTTCATCCTCATGGCGGGGCGGAACTGGGTCAGCGCCAGCGGCGCGCGCAGCCCCACCACCTCGATTCCTCGGCGCAGCACGTCCAGCGTGCCGCGTTCGTTCAACTGCTTGCGCAGCCGGTCAAAGATCGCGGGTTCGCCATGCTTGACCTTTGCCTCGGCCCAAGCTTTGGGCTGGGTTTCCTGAAACCACGCGACCAGATCGGCGGGAAACAGCGCGCGGGCGCGGTCATAACCCGCTGCGTCGCCGGGGGCGTGAAGCCAGCCATGTGCCGCCAGATGGCCGCAGATCACATCCTCGAAGCCGATTTCCTTATGCGTGGCCATCAGGGGAACAGCCTCCCAGTCTGCGTTCGGGGTCCGGTGCCATCCGGAACGATATTCTGCCGCTCCATCCAGTCGAGCCAAGTGCCGAGTTCGTCCGCCGTGAATTTCCTGGACTTCTCTGGATGCCAGTTTTCCAGCACTTCGCGAATGATGTCGGCGCGATCAGGGGTTCGACGGTCGATCAGGAAATCGTTCCAGGCAGCATATAGCGTAGCAACGGCCTCGATCCCGTTCTTGGTGAGGCTGCCAAGCTGGTTGCTCAGATAGTCGAAACGTTCCATCCGATCCCCGAGTGCTGACGCAAGCTCCGCACGTAAGGCGGCCGCGTCCCCCAGAAACTCATATTCAACACGGGAACGCCGACCGCCTTCTTGCTGAACCCGAACCAACCCGGCAGCCTCGAGAGCTGCTTCAACCCGGCTCTGCAAATCGCGATCAAGGGGGCCAGCGGCCTGCCGTTCATAGTCGCCGCCAATTTCAGGGGCGTTGGCGCCAGCTTGCGTCATGAAGAGAAATTTCTGAACCATCATCCGGCCAAAGCCGGGATGTTGACCATGGCGCGCGATTATCACGCCCGCGACCATTGCGCTGACGTGCACGGATTGCGAAGCTTGGGCTGGAACCTTGGCAATTTTACGAACATCGACCTTGCCCGTTACCGCTGCGGAGATGAGAGCCGCACGGCGTTCTTGCAAAAGGGTGATGGCAGAGGTGGCGGTTTCGGTGAGGGTGTCGAGTTGCGGAAATATATAATCCAGATACTCGACAATCTCATTTTGCTCATGGTTCTTGGGAAGAACAATATAAAACGATTCAATTTGCGACGGGCTGATATGAGGCACGCTTACGCCGGTCAAATCGGGCGCCAGAAAGTGCATGAACCGATCATCGGTATATTGATGCATAACGAACTTCTGATTCACCTCTGAAACCATCTGCATTCTTCCTACACGTTGCAGCAGAAGGCTTGGGAGATCATCCTCACGTACGTGAGCAACTCGCAGACCAGAGGCGATCCATGGGCGGTCCATACCGATGACAATATCACCAAGTTTCAGTTCAAAGGGTTCAAGTCTGTCGTTATCAGCGCGTTTCCAGAATACAGTGTCATCCCACCGCAAGCCTTCGGGAGAAATGTTGACACCACGTAAAAGCCGCGTGTCTGCCGGATTATCTGAAAACCCCTCAGACGGAAAAGCGAAACCAGATTGAACGCGAAGGACGCGGCTTGCGCGCACTATATCCCACCCCTCGGGAATATCCCCGAGCCAGCCCACGCCCGAGGGTTTGAGGCGGGCGGAGGGGTTCAGGCCGCGGGTGACGGCGTGGCTGATGGTGGCCTGACGCTTCTCTGCCAGAAGCGCGATCAGGCGGCGCTGCTCCTCGATCAACCCGTCGATCTTCGCCGTCTCCCGGTCGAGAAAAGCGGCGATGGCCTGTTGTTCGGGGAGTGGGGGGAGAGGGAGAGCCACAAGTCCGAACTGTTCATAGCTAACATTCCGTCCGTCCCTGATCCCGGAGGTTACCGATTGCAGAACAGATATATATGCGGTGGATTTCAAGAGGTAGCGGAAGTATCCGCTCGAAAACTCCTTGCGAGCACGCAGAACTGTGTAGGCTGGACTGACACATCCTGCATACGCGCTAAATTCGATGCCCCCCTGAAAGCTCCTCAGGCTGATTACAAAATCGCCAACCTCAACATGTTTGAAGTTGCCGAGCCCGGACAGGGCCAACACCACTTTTTGGTCTTCCTGCTCCATGAATAGCCGTTGTGGCAGAACACCGCTTTTCTGGGTGGCAGAAAGCTGTTCGTCTCCGGTGCGAGCCGCCTCCCTAACCTGCTGGTATAGTCGTCGTGAAGGCACCACCTCCCACCCCTCCGGCACCTCCCCCAGCCACTCGACCCCGCTGCCCTTATACGCAGGATAGGGTTTCATGCCGTCAGCCCCTTCAGCATCTCCTGAATCCGCGCCGTCACCTGCGCCAGATCGGCGTCGATCTCGGCCAGCGGGCGAGGCGGCTCGAAGACATAGAAATGCCGGTTGAAGGGGATCTCATAACCGATCTTCGTCTTGTCCTCGTCGATCCAGGCATCAGACGCATGGGGCAACACCTCGCGCGCGAAATAGGCGTGGATATCCTGCGACAGCGGCACGGTCTCGGTATCACGCAGGCTACTATCGGGCTGTAGCTTGCCCTTGGCCTTGCCGCGCTGGCCAAGGACGATATTCCCCGCCTCATCCCGCAGGGGGCGTTCGACGGTGATCTGGTGGAACCCGAAGCTTTCGTTCGGCAGAATGTGGGACAGCGGCGCGAGCTTGACCTTGCCGCCTTCGGGCGCGGCGGGCGGCGCCTCGCCCACCAGCACGACCTCGCGCCCGATCTCACGGCCATCGGCGTCGATGATCCGGGCGATCTCGGCCTCGGCGAAGGCACCGAACAGGCGGGTGATGGTGGCGATATCCTCGTCGCCCAGTTCCTTGCGCTTGGAGCCGAGGGATTTGCGCATCTTGCGCCAGAAGCCCGATCCGTCGATCAGTTGCACCTTGCCCTTGCGCGCCGCCGGTTTGCGGTTAGACAGGATCCAGACATAGGTGGCGATGCCGGTGTTGTAGAACATTTCGGTTGGTAGCGCGACGATGGCCTCGACCAGATCGGATTCCAGAACGTGGCGGCGGATTTCGCTTTCGCCGGAACCCGCGCTGCCGGTGAAGAGGGGCGAGCCGTTCAGCACGATCCCGAAGCGCGCGCCGCCCTGCTGCGCGGGGCGCATCTTGGACAGCAGGTGCATGAGGAACAGCAGCGAGCCGTCCGAGACGCGCGGCAGGCCGGGGCCGAAACGGCCGTGGTGGCCCCATTTCTCATGCTCGGCCCGGACGGTATTTTCGACCTTCTTCCATTCGACGCCGAAGGGCGGGTTCGACAACATGTAGTCGAATTTCTGGTCGGGGTGGCCGTCATCGGACAGGGTGTTGCCGAAGCGGATATTGCCGACATCCTGTCCCTTGATCAGCATGTCCGCCTTGCAGATCGCATAGGATTCCGGGTTCAGTTCCTGTCCGAACAGCGAAACCGAGGCCGAGGGGTTCAGATCGGTCAGATATTCCTCGGCCACCGACAACATGCCGCCCGTGCCCGCCGTCGGGTCATAGATCGTGCGGACGATACCGGGCCTGGTCAGGGCGTCGTCATCTTCGGTGAAGATCAGGTTGACCATCAAACGGATGACTTCACGCGGGGTGAAATGTTCCCCGGCTGTCTCGTTCGACAGTTCCGAGAAGCGGCGGATCAGTTCCTCGAAGACAAGGCCCATCTGGTGATTGCTGACCCGGTCGGGATGCAGGTCGATGCCCGCGAATTTCTCGACGACCTGATAGAGCAGCCCCGCCTTGGCCAGCCGGTCGATCTGGATGTCGAATTCGAAATGTTCGAAGATGTCGCGCACCTCGGGCGAGAAGCCCTGGATATAGCGGCGCAGGTTGCGGGCGACATTGTCCTGATCGCCCATCAGCTTCTTCAGGTCGAGCGGGTCGGCGTTATAGAAGGTCGCGCCCGACTTCTTGCGCAGGAAGGGGCCGGGCGGCATCTTCTGGGATTCGCGCAGGGCGAGTTCGGCCAGCACGGCCTCCTTGGTCGGCGCCAGCACGCAGTCGATGCGGCGCAACACGGTGAAGGGTAGGATCACCTTGCCGTAATCCGACTGCTTGTAGTCGCCACGCAAAAGATCGGCGACTGACCAGAGAAAGGCGGACAAGGCTTGCTGGCTCAAGGCGATATTCCCAAAGGTTTTCGCTACTTTGACCAGCTTGGGGCGGGAAAGGCAACGATCTATGGTTGTTCCCGGTGGTCACGCCTGCGGGCGGCGCTGAGGGGGCGGTCCCGATCCTTTGGCGGCTCGATGATGATCCGCACTGTTGCCGGCTAGATCTTCAACCTGTCCCTGACTGTTTATGGCCGATTGTCTTCTCCATCCCCGTGCAGACCTTGCAAATGCGATGTCCAGCATCCGCGTGCTGCATCGCGAAAGGTAGCCATGATCGAATACGACATGCCTGTCTGCGGCGAACTGATCCACGCGCATGCGGGCAAACGCCTCGGTGATGAAGGGATGGTTTGCGGCCTCGGCCATCGAGACGCGGCCGATCTCGATTGTGCCTGCGAGCTCGATCTCGACGGCCTCGAAGGTATTTTCACGAGGCTTGGCGAAGATCACGGGCGAGACCAGCCCAGTGTCGCAAAGCAGATTGGCAGCGGCGATACCCACGCATCCGTGTATTTCGAGGTTCATCAGCGCGAGGCGACGATAGGCAACGGTATCTGAGGGGAAAGCAGGCTACTCCGTTATGGTTTCTCGGTGGAGATCGTAGCATATTGCGTCTGCCCGCGCATCCCGCCGCGACCGATGTTTGATGAAACCCACGCCACCAAGGTATTCTTCGCGAACGCGCCAGAGAACCGGCTTGACGATCTGAGCCGAAAACCCTTCGTCTCGGGCTCTGCCACGGCACACATCCTTAAAGAGAATCTCGCCCGGATGCGCGACAGGGCGGCAGTGTTGTTGCGCCAGCTTCTCTGGCTGTTCATTCATCTCGGGTTGACGATGGATTGTCAGCGATGCCGTGAAGGCCCCCGGTCGGACGTCCTGCCCGGACTCTCATGCGCAGGAGGATTGTCCAATTCCGATGGATTGTCATGCGCCAAGGGCAATTCGGCACCGAGCCGGGTAAGCATGTCTCTCAGTCAATATTCCGTATCCGGGCCATACTTCGCAGCACTTTCGAGCGCGGCGATCAAAGCATCTCGGATCAGGGCTTCTATTTCGGCCAGCCGCCAGTGCCGCTCGTTGGCCAACTGCTCGACGAGCTGTGCGATGGCCGGGTCGCGCGGTCCGTACAGTGCCCAGTCCCGGATGGACCCAGCGTCAGGATGTGGCTGAACAGGCTCCGCTTGCAACGTCAGTATCCAGCTTCGGACAATAGGTCCAGAACAAGTGATTGTGGCGTTGTCCGGGCTTCGGCACTGCGCAACATGATCGCCGTCAGCATCGACAGTGGAAGCTTCAACTCAAAAACGCATTCCGCGTCGTCTGCCGGATAGCAGTTCAGATGAGCCAGCATGTTCTGCAGATTCTCAATCCGTAATTGGTCAATAGCGGCATCCATGCTCGGGTCGGTTTGCTGTCCGGTGGTCATGCTCGTTCCCTTCTGTGGGCTGGTTTCACCGTGTTGCGAGCCTTGGACAGTGCATGATCATCATCGATGCCGGCGCCCCCGTCGAGGGGAGCCGCTTGTCCGTACCTGTCGTAACCATCGTGATTCCCCTTCGGGCAACCGCATTAGCGCGCAATCCTACGAAACCGCAAAACTATGACTATAGTCAATAGATACATCCGCACGCCTTCTCCATTAGCTTGGGGATGGAGCGGACAAATGCCAGACTGATCAGAGCCTTTGGGAAGGTGCTGAAGCGCAAGCGGCGTGAGGCCGGTCTGTCGCAGGAAGAGCTGGCTTTCCGCACCGAACTGTCCCCGAGTTACATTTCCCTTCTGGAAACATCGAATCGGCAGCCCACGCTTACCGTCTTGGCAGAGTTGGCCAATTGCCTTGGCCTTGGTCTCCCGGATCTTCTTACCGAGGTGATGGCCGAGGAAGCATCATCGGAGCGCCGACTATAAGTCTTTGCTTCGGAGTGTGTTTTCTGGTGGTCTGCCAGAGCGTTCAAAAAACTACAATCTGTATTTAGATAGAAAATATCTAATTTTTTCAACTACTTGAAAGACAGCGCCTCATGTGCCACGATTGTGGACGGAGGTCGGCGATGAACGTAAACCGCAGCCGTAGCGAGACGATCAAGTACAGCTTGCGGATGAGGGGCACCTCATTTGCAGAACTGGCGCGGCTTCACACCATCCATCCATCGGTGTTTTCGGCGGTGTCATCGGGACGAAGGCGGTCTCACACCGCGGCAAAGATCATTGCGGATGCCTTGGACAGCACCCCCTCCGCCCTGTGGCCAGAGCTTTATGGAGGTAAGGATGACTGAATAAACGAAGAAAACCGCCGAAAAATCGACGGCTCTCCCGAGAAGCTCTCGTAAGGTTGGTACCCTTTCCGAAATCTTCCTCGATAGGCGTCGCCATGTCAAGATCCGGCCTCTTGGTCGGGCAAATTTCTGCGCCTTGAGCGCAGCGTAACATCATCGAGGACAACATGAAATCTGACATCCGCAGGATGGCTGAGAGGCTGTTGGACATTTCCCTCAACCAATCTCAGACCGGTCGGATCATCGGCAGGAACCGGGACACGGTACGGCGCATGCGGCTTCGTGCACGGGATGCTGCACTGACGGTCGAAAAGCTGGCTGACCTGACCGACTCGGAGTTGCGCAAAATCCTGATGCCGTCACGCACTCGCAAGAGCGGGTGCCTGCCGCCGGATCTGGATGCCGCAGCTCGGCACATCATGAGAACCGGCGACAGCATGCTGGACTATTACGAGGATCATTATCTCAGGCAACCGCTCGTGAATGCGCATCAGCGGTATATGAGTTATTCGCGCTTCGTTCGGCTATTGTCTGCGATGCTGAAACAACGTGCGCCGGAATACCGGCATCACTATCGCCCCGGCGAGGTGATGCAGATCGATTTTGCCGGGTTCCAGCCGGTCTACACCAACGCTCGGCACGAACGGATCAAGTGCACCCTTCTTCTCGTCATTTTCCCGTTTTCTCAGTACTGTCTGGGCTGGATCATCCCCAGCCAAAACCGCGCGGATACGATCCATGGCCTCATTCGCATTTTCGAGGCCCTGAACGGTACCGCCAAGCGGATCACCCTCGACAATTTCAAGGCTGCGATAGACGTTGCACGAACCAGGCGGAGAGAGGCCAGGATAAACCCGGAGTTTCAGGCATTTCTCGACCACTACGGTATCTCCCCGGACCCGGCACGCGCCGGTGAACCACCGGACAAGGGTTCGGTCGAAGGCATCGTCAAGCTGGGCCAACGATACTACCAAAGAGTTCTGCAAGACAGGCAGCCACGTTCTATAGCCGAATTGAATAACCTGCTACAATTGGCGCTGGACCGTCTGAACCGGAAGGTCATGCGGCGATGGAAGATGTCGCGAACCGAACGGTTCGAGGCCCGTGAAGCCGCCGAACTCCGACCGCTGCCGGAAACACCCTATGATTACGGCACCTGGAAAGCCAGCATCAAGGTCCAGCGCCATTACCATGTGAATGTCGATGGCCGTGACTACAGCGTACCCTACCGCCTCATCGGTGAGGACGTTAGCATCAAGACGACCGCCGCGACTGTCGAAATCTATCACGATTCATCGCTCGTCGCCGTTCACGCCCGCCGGATCGTGACAGCACAAGATGACGCCCCCGTCATCGATCCTGCGCATATGCCTGAAAACCATCGCGCGATGTGGCGCCAGAACCCGGACGCCCTGATCGAGCGGGCGACCAGCTATAGCCCGACCCTGGGCCGTTTCGTGTCGCTGCACCTGGAGGTCAATGGCAATCCGCGCGCAACCCATAACATGCTGGGTCGGCTTCTTGAGGTCGGGTCGGTCCATGGAAAGGCAGCCATCGATGCCGCCTGCGTCGAAGCCATCCGGCGCAATCGGGTCAATGCCGACACCCTGCGCCAGATCCTCGACCGGGGACCGCGCAAGCCACCCCGACGCGAGCCGGGGCCGTCACAACCGCCCACTGACAACATCCGTGGCCCGGGCTATTATGCGGAGGACGATGACGATGCAGCATGAACATGTCGTTGCGCTGGCGCGCGAGCTTTCGTTGGCAGGTTTTGCGGATACGCTGGACCGTCAGGCGAGTAATCCGCTTTATGCCGAGATGGTCTTCATCGAAAGGATCGCCTCGCTGTTGATTGCCGAGAAGGAGCGGCGCGCGTCCAGCAGGCTGACACGGATGCTGAGCGAGGCCAAATTGCCGATGAAGGCGGTGCCCGAGGAGTTGATCAACACCGAAGCCCGCGGCCTCAAGCCGGTAATCATGCGTGAGCTGCTGCAATGCGCCTGGATTCCGCATGCCTGGAACATCCTGATCAGCGGCGAGACCGGCACCGGCAAAAGCTGGGTGGCTTGCTGTATCGCCACGGCGGCCATTCGCGCAGGTCATAAGGCCCGATACTTCAAGGTGTCGGACCTGCTCTACAGCCTGTCGATGACGCTGGAGGACGGGGTATATCTGCGCGAGCGCGAAAAACTGGCGAAGTTCAAGCTGTTGATCCTCGACGACTTTGGTAAGGTCGCGATGAGCGAAGGCGAGAAATCGATCCTGTTCGACATCATCGAAGACCGCGCCGGAACGCTGTCCACCATCATCGTCGGGCAGCGCCCCTATAACGACTGGCATTCGTTCATCGACAATCCTGTCATTGCCGATGCCGTGCTCGACCGCCTGTCGCGAGATCGGCACCACATCAAGCTGCGCGGCGAGTCCCTCCGCCGTCGCGAGGCCAGCTTCGACGATCTCTGACCGCAGCACGCGATCCTTCGGTGCCGAATCCTCGCGCGATCAGGTGCCGAAGGATAACGCGACCGGGTGCGGAATCTTGGTGCAATCGGGTGCCGAAAAGCGTGAGAGCATGCAAGATCCGCCACCCACGCGGTCACGAAGTCATAGACGCTGCCGTGCCGGCGGGTCTTTTGGGCGGTTTCATGGCAAATGTCGGTCATCTTTTCCTCCTACCATCCAAAAGCCTTGTTGATCGGTAGGCTCAAGATGATAGCTTTATTGCTGGATTTCCAACAAAGCCTCGGCATCCCGACATAAGGTGTGTTTATGACGATCCCGCCCCTGCCCGCGATCCGCGCCTTCGAGGCGACGGCACGTCACCTGTCCTTTACCCGCGCCGCCGAGGAACTGGGCATGACCCAGGCCGGGGTCAGCTATCAGATCCGCGTGCTTGAGGAAAAGCTGGGCGGGGCGCTGTTCCTGCGCCGGCCGAAGGGGATCGAACTGACTGCGCTTGGCCAGCGCCTTGCCGCGCCGACCTCCGAGGCATTCGAGCTTTTGCGCGACACATTCACCAGCCCCGCCGATGATACCGGCACGTTCTCGATCTCGACCCTGCCGACCTTCGCCGGAAACTGGCTTTCCCAGCGTCTGGGGCGGTTCCAGATGGCGCATCCGCATCTGGCGGTGCGGCTGGATTCGCAGGATCGGCTGGTCGATTTCAAACGCGAGGATTTTGACGTGGCGGTGCGGCACGGTCTGGGCAAATGGCCGGGGCTGACCGCGCATAAGCTGTTCGACATCGAATTCACCCCGATGCTGTCGCCGTCACTGGCCGAGGCCGCCGGCGCGATCACCACGCCGGCCGATCTGGTGCCGATGCGGTGGGTCGATCCAAGCGATCCGGGCTGGGCGATCTGGCTGCGCGATATGGGCATTGACCACCCCTCATGCGAGGCGCGGCCGGGTCTGCGCCTTGGCACGCAGGTGCACGAGGCCCGTGCCGCGATCGCGGGCGCCGGCATCGCCCTGCTGACACCGCGGTTTTTCCGCTATGAGCTGGCGACCGGCAGCCTGATCCAGCCCTTTCCGCACCTGTCGCGGGACGGCAAGTCTTACTGGCTGGTCTATCCGACCCCGCGCCGCAATCACCCCGCCATCCGGGCGTTTCGCGCCTTTTTGAACAGCGAGATCGCGGCCGAGGACATGATGGCACCGACGCCTATAGCGCCGTCCAGCCCCCGTCCACGCTGATCGTCGTGCCGGTGATCTGCGCCGCCGCATCGCTGCACAGAAACACCGCCGTGCCGCCCATTTCCTCGACCGTGGCGAATTTCTTCGAGGGCTGGCGATCCAGCATGACCTTTTCGATGACCTCCTCGCGGCCCATGTTGTGGGTCTTCATCTGGTCGGGGATCTGGGCCTCGACCAGCGGGGTCAGCACATAGCCCGGGCAGATCGCGTTGCAGGTGATTTCCTCGGTCGCCGTCTCCAGCGCGGTCACCTTGGTGAACCCGACAAGCCCGTGCTTGGCGGCGACATAGGCCGATTTGAACGGGCTGGCGGTCAAGCCGTGGGCCGAGGCGATGTTGACGATCCGCCCCCAGCCGGCCTTGCGCATCATGGGCAGCGCGATCGCGGTGGTATGAAAAGCCGAGGTCAGGTTGATCGCGATGATCGCGTCCCATTTCTCGGTCGGAAACTCGGGGATCGGTGCGACATGCTGAATGCCCGCGTTATTGACCAGAATATCGCAGCGCCCGGCCTTTTCGACCAGCCCCCGGGCTTCTTCGGCTTTGGACAGATCGGCCTTGATATAGCGTACCTCGACGCCGAATTCCTTGGCCATGTCGCGTGCAAGGGCGTGGTCTTCGTCACGGTCGGTAAAACTGTTCAGGACCAGATCCGACCCGGCGCGCGCAAGCTCGCGGGCGATGCCCAGCCCGATTCCCGAATTCGACCCGGTGACGACGGCCAGACGGCCCTTCAGCAAACCTTCGAACATATCCGATTTTCCTTGATGCAACGGCAGTGAACGCGCGACTGCCACGCACACAGGCATGGACAAAAAAAAGCGCCCGCACAAGGCGGGCGCAAGTCATGAGGCAGGTTTCATACAGGCAAGAAACCTATCGAGCAGTGAGTCTGGTATACGCTTTTCCGCCGATGGCTCCAAGCCCAAAGTTTGCGCCGGTGCGGCTGGCGGATTAGTCTAGCGTTTGAAAAGAACAAGAAAATCGTGGATCGGGGCTGAACGGGCGATGCGAATCTTCAAAATACGTAACGAATCCGCGATTGCGGCCGGATTTGCGCTTGCGCTGGGTGTTGCCGCAATGCCGCTGGCAAGCCCTGCCGAACCGGCCCATGGCATTGCAATGTATGGCGAACCTGCGCTGAAAGACGGGTTCACGGAACTGCCATATGTCAATCCGGACGCCCCGAAAGGCGGCACGATTCGCATGGCCGAGTCGGGCGGATTCGATTCGCTCAACCCGTGGATCCTGCGCGGCAACGCGCCCTGGTCGGTCGGCGTCCACGTTCCCGAAACGCTGATGTACCGATCGCTGGACGAACCCTTCACGCTTTACGGACTGCTGGCGGAAAGCGTCGACACCGATCCGGCCCGGACATGGGTCGAATTCACCCTGCGCCCCGAGGCGCGTTTTTCCGACGGCAGCCCGGTCACCGTCGAGGATGTGATCTGGTCCTATGAGACTTTGGGGACCAAGGGGCATCCGCGCTATCTTACCGCGTGGAGCAAGGTCCAGAAGATCGAACAGACCGGCCCGCGCAGCCTGCGCATCAGCTTCAAGGAACCCGACCGGGAACTCGCGCTGCTGATGGGGATGCGGCCGGTTCTGAAGAAGGCCCAGTGGGAAGGCAAGGATTTCACCCGCTCCAGCCTTGAGGTCCCGATCGGCTCGGGCGCCTATGTCATCGACACGTTCGAGCCGGGCCGCTTCATCACCTATCGCCGCAATCCCGATTACTGGGGCAACGCGCTGGCGATCAATCGCGGCCGCTATAATCTGGACCAGATCCGCTATGAATTCTTTGCCGATGGAAACGCGATGTTCGAGGCGTTCCGGGCCGGCGAAACCAACATGTGGCGCGAGCTGAACGCGATCAAATGGACCAACGCCTATGACTTCCCCGCCGTGCGCGACGGCAGCATCGTCAAGTCCGAGATTGGAAACCAGCGCCCTTCGGGCATCATCGGTCTGGTCATGAACACCCGCAACCCGCTGTTTAAGGACTGGCGGGTGCGGCAGGCGATGATCGAATCGTTCAATTTCGAGTTCATCAACAAGGTTCTGACCGGCGGGATCGAGCCGCGGATCACCAGTTACTTCGCGAACTCGGCGCTGGCCATGCGGCCGGGGCCGGCCGAGGGCAAGGTGCTGGATCTGCTGAAACCCTATTCCGCCGAGCTTCTGCCCGGCACGATCGAGGGTTATGCGCTGCCGGTCAGCGCCGGCACCGAGCTGGACCGCCCCAGCCTGCGCCGGGCGATGAAGCTGATGGAGGATGCCGGCTGGACGGTCAAGAACGGCGTCATGCAGAACGCCGAGGGCGTGCCGTTTCGCTTTGAAATCATCCTGAACCAGTCGGGCAGTGCCATGCGCAGCCGGGCCGAGCAGCAGCAGATCGCCGACATTTTCCTGACCTCGCTGGCCAAGCTGGGGGTTCAGGCGGTGATCACGCCGCTTGATTCAGCGCAATATGTGGCGCGGACCAACGAATATCGCTTTGACATGACGTGGTATGAGCGCGCGCTTTCGCTGTCTCCGGGAAATGAGCTGATGCTTTACTGGGGACACGATGGCGTGACCCAGCCCGGCAGCCGCAACTGGATGGGCATGGATTCGCCCCCCGCCGAAGCCATGATCGACACCATGCTGAACGCGGATTCCCCCGAGAATTTCACCGCGGCGGTGCGCGCGCTGGACCGGATTCTGATGGCGGGCCGGTATGTGATCCCGGTGTCTTACAGCCCGGTGGGGCGTCTAGCCCATTCCGCATCATTGAAGTATCCTGAAACCATTCCGGCCTATGGCGACTGGCCCGGGTTCATGCCCGACCTCTGGTGGTCAGAAGCCGACTGAACGAGCAGTAAAAGCAAAACAAGAGCAGTGACAAAAAAAGGAGCCCGGACATGAAACCGGCAATTTTGATGGCACTTTTGGGCCTTCTGGCCCTTGGCGGTTGCAATACGGTCGCAGGTGTCGGCCAGGACATAACGGCCGCATCGAACTGGACGGCGGGAACGGCGTCATCATACTAGGGGACCGGCGATGAAATGGAGCCACGTCAAAGCGAACTGGACCGCCTTTTACGAGGCGATCCAGGAAAAATGGCCCGAGGCGGATGACGCCGAACTGGACGAGATCGACGGCGACCAGCGCGCCTTCATCGCCTATATCGCCGAGATCAGCGAAATGGACCCCGAAGAAGCCCGCGAGGAGATCCGCGACTGGCTGGTGGGCGAAATTCCGTCGGACGTGGTCATGGACCCGGGTCACGACAACCATTCCATCGCGCTGTCCTCGAAATTCGTGCCCGAGGGCGAGGAAGAAATGGACGACGATTCCCGCTTTGGTGACGACGACGAATATCCCGACGACGACGACGAGTAACCCCGGCCCGGTATGAGCCAGAGCATCCGCAAACTCGGCCCCGCCGACATCGCGCAGATGCGGGCCGTGAATGCGATGTTTGCCGAGGCCTTCGGGGATCCGCAGACTTACCTTGAGTCACCGCCCGATGACGTCTGGCTGGGCGACCTGCTGGCCGGCGATCAGGTGATCGTGCTGGCGGCGGTCGATGCCGGCCGGGTCGTTGGCGGTCTGGTCGCCTATGACCTGCCGAAGCTCGAACAACGGCGGCGCGAGATCTATATCTATGATCTCGCCGTCGCCGCCACCCATCGCCGGCGCGGTATCGCCACGGCGCTGATCGACGCGCTAAGGCCGATCGCACGGGCGCGGGGCGCGTGGGTGATGTATGTGCAGGCCGATCCGCCGGACGCGGCGGCGGTGGCACTTTATGAAAGGCTCGGCATCCGCGAGGATGTCTGCCATTTCGACATCGCGCCCGACGACTCGCCAGACGACCCGCTTCAGGCGTCCAGCTCGACCCATACCGGGACGTGATCGCTGGGCTTTTCGCGACCCCGGACCTCGCGGTCGACGCCGGCATCGCGCAGCCTGTCGGCCGCCTGTGGCGACAGCAGCATATGGTCGATGCGGATACCGTTGTCGCGCGGCCAGGCGCCGGCCTGAAAGTCCCAGAAGGTGAACGGTCCGCGTTTTGCATAAGGGTCGCGGATGCGGATCGCGTCGGTCCAGCCCTGAAACTCGATCCGGCGCAGCGCCGCGCGGCTTTCGGGCAGGAACAGCGCGTCATTGACCCATTGCTCGGGGTGGGCGGCGTCGCGCGGCTCGGGGATGACGTTGAAATCGCCGGTCAGCACCACCGGCATTTCCGTCGCCAAAAGCGTCAGCGCGTGCTGCCGCAACCGCTCCATCCAGGCGAGCTTATAGTCGTATTTCGGGCCGGGCGCGGGGTTGCCGTTCGGCAGGTACAGACCGGCGACGCGCACCGCGACCTGCCCGACCACCGTGGCTTCGATATAGCGGGCCTGTTCGTCGGTCTCGTCGCCCGGCAGTCCCCGCGTCACATCCTCAAGCGGCAGGCGCGACAGGATGGCGACGCCGTTGAAACTTTTCTGGCCATGGGTGACCACGTTCCAGCCAAGATCGCTGAAATGCTCGACCGGGAACCCCTCGTCCACCGTCTTGATTTCCTGAAGGACCACCAGATCCGGCGCGGCCTCGGCCAGCCAGTCGGTCAGGGCGGGAAGCCGGGCGCGGATACCGTTGATGTTGAACGTGGCGATCTTCATGGCTTGTTTCTAGGCGGGTTGCCGGGCGCGGGCAAGGACAAGCCGCCCTGCGCGCCGCGGCACCCGCCCCTTCAGGACACGCGGCTGACGATCACCTTGTCGATCCGCAGCCCGTCCATGTCGGCGATCTCGATCCGCCAGTCGCCGTGGCGTATCACCTCGCCCGTCGACGGAATCCGGCCAAGGATCTGAAGGATCATGCCGGCGACGGTGTTGAATTCGCCCTCGGGCAGCGCCATGCCGGTCTCGACCGAAAATTCATCGGCGTTTTCGCCGCCGTTCACCAGCCAGCTTCCGTCCTCGCGCCGGATGACATCGGGGCCCTCGTCATCCTCGTCCAGAAAATCCCCGGCGATGGCATACAGAAAATCCATCGCCGTGATCGCGCCCTGAAACAGCCCGTATTCGTCATAGACCAGCACCATGCGCGCCGGCGTCGCACGCAGCTTTTCCATGACCGACATGGCATCGGCGGTTTCAAGCACCATCGGCACATCCTGCACCAATCGGCGCAGATCGGGCGTCTCGCCACCGGCGGTCAGCAGATCGCGGACGGTGATCACACCGACGACGTTGTCCGGGTCGCCATCCGTCACCGGCATCCGCCAGTTGCGCGAGGCGCGGATCTGCTGCATCTGCGCCTCGGGCGGGTCGGTCAGTTCGACGATCTCAAGCTCTCGCCGCGGGGTCATCATGGCACTGGCGTTGCGGTCGGCCACGCGCATCACGCCCGCAATCATCGCCCGTTCATCCGGCAACAGGACACCGGCCTGCGTCGCCTCGGCAATGGTCAGGCGGACCTCTTCATCGGTGATCTTCTTCTCGCTATCCTGGCCCAGCCCCAAGGCCCAAAGCGCCAGCCGGGCCGAGCCGTCCAGCACCCAGACGAACGGCGTCATGGCGCGGGCGATCATCTGCATGGCCGGGGATACGCGGGCGGCCACGCCCTCGGGGTCGGACATGGCGATCTGCTTTGGCACCAACTCGCCCACCACCAGCGAAACCCAGGTGATCGCGACGACCACCAGCCCCACGCCAAGCGGCATCGCGACCGCGGCCGGCGTGCCCATTCCGGTCAGGCCCAGACCGGCGCGCTGGCCCAGCGTGGCGCCCGAAACCGCGCCATTGACGATCCCGACAAGGGTGATTCCGATCTGCACCGCCGACAGGAATTTCCCCGGCGATTCCAGCAGTTTCAGGGCCGTCACCGCGCCCTTGCTGCCCTGCGCCGCCATGGCGCGCAACCGCACCGGCCGCGATGACACCACCGCAAGCTCGGACATCGAAAGCGCGCCGTTCACGACCGTCAAAACCGCGATGACGGCAATCTCAAGCCACATGGATCAGATGGAAAACGATGTGCCGCAACCGCAGGACGAGGTCGCATTCGGGTTCTCGATGGTGAACCGCGCCCCGATAAGCTCATCCGAATAGTCGATCACCGCGCCGGCCAGAAACGGCAGCGAAACCGGATCGACCAGCACCTTCTGGCCGTCATGTTCCAGCACCAGATCGTCATCGGCCTGATCATCCATGCGGATGTCATACTGAAACCCCGAGCAGCCGCCCCCGGCCACGGCCACCCGCAGCGGTTGCTGGCGCGCGGCACCGGAATTGATCTCGGCCAGCCGTTCAAAGGCGCGATCGGTCACTTTTGGCGGCAAGTTCATGGGTCGTTCCCGTGTCTTTCGGCGTAGTGGCAATATAGGTTGCTGCCGGAACCCTCGCAAGACACCCATATCACGACGCCCGCATCACGACACCCGCATCACGACGCCCGCATCACAAGGATTTTTCGATGACCGCCGACCAGCTTTCCTTTGCCAGCCGGCCCGAGGACAGCCGGGGCCGTCTGTATCCCGAAAACCTCTCGACCTTCCGCAGCCCGTGGCAACGCGACCGCGACCGCATCATCCACTCCAGCGCCTTCCGGCGGCTCAAGCACAAGACGCAGGTGTTTGTCGAACTGGACGGCGAGGCCTATCGCGGCGACTATTTCCGCACCCGCCTGACCCATACGATCGAGGTCGCGCAGGTCGCCCGGACCATCGCCGGCGCGCTTGGGCTGAACGCCGATCTGGCCGAGACCATCGCGCTGGCCCATGACCTTGGGCACCCGCCCTTTGGCCATACGGGCGAGGATGCGCTGGCCCTGCTGATGCAGCCCTACGGCGGGTTTGATCACAACGCGCAGGCGCTGCGCATCGTGACCCGGCTTGAACGGCACTATGCCGGGTTCGACGGGCTGAACCTGACCTGGGAAAGCCTCGAGGGTATCGCCAAGCATAACGGCCCGGTCGATCCCCCCCTGCCCTATGCGCTGGCCGAGGTGAACGCGATGTGGGATCTGGAGCTGCACACCAACGCCAGCGCCGAGGCGCAGGTCGCCGCCGTGGCCGATGATGTCGCCTATAACCACCATGACCTGCACGACGGGCTGCGCGCCGGGCTGTTCACCGAAACCGAATTGCTGCACCTGCCGGTGATCGGCGAGGCGTTTCGGGAAACCGACCGGCTGCACCCGGGCCTTGACTCGATGCGCCGCCGGCACGAGGCGCTGCGCCGGGTCTTCGGGGTCATGGTCGAGGATGTGATCGCGGTGGCGCAGAACCGGCTCGCCTCGCTTCAGCCGCAGTCGGTTGACGAGATCCGCGCCATGGACGGCCCGATCATCCGGTTTTCCAAGCCGCTTTACCAGAACATCAAGGCGATCAAATCCTTCCTGTTCACCCGCATGTACCGCGCCCCCGCGGTCGTCATCGAGCGGCAGAAGGTGACCGAGGTCCTGAACGCCCTGTTTCCGCTGTACATGTCGCACCCCGATCTTCTGCCCCAGAACTGGACCGCCGAGATCACCGCCGCGACCGATGACACCCTGCTGGCACGCACCGTTCTGGATTACGTCGCCGGCATGACCGATCGCTTCGCCATCTCCGAGGCGCAGCGCCTGCTGGGCTGAGACCGGCGCGGGCTGAACCTTTTGCGTGCTGCCCGATTGTCGGGCAGATGCGCGCAAGCGGACCGGCCCGGCCCCGGATCCGCCGTGCTTTCGGACTATTCCCCCCCCGTCGATGAACCGAACCGGTCGTCCGAAGGTTATATCCCATTAACCTGCGAGATCGGATTTCCCCTTCATGCTTATCCGCTACGGATACCGTATTTCCATCCAGACCGAGACCCCGGCGATGACGGTGATCAAGATGTCGCCGCGCCCCGAGGTCATGCTGAACGCGCGCGGTCCCGAGGTATTCTCGGTATCGCCGGCGGTGCCGGTCGACAGCTATCTGGACGAATTCGGCAATCTCTGCCGCCGCTTTACCCCCGCCGCGGGCGAGACGGTGATCACCGCCGATGCGGTCATGGGGGTCAGCGGCCTGCCCGACCCGGTCTGGCCCGCGGCCGAGGAGATGCCGTTGGACCAACTGCCCGACCATGTGCTGGTCTATACGCTCGGGTCGCGCTATTGCGACACCGACCGGCTTGCCGAACCGGCGTGGAAGCTTTTCGGCGCCATTCCGCCCGGCTGGGGCCGGGTGCAGGCGGTTCTCGACTGGGTCGCGGGCCATCTGACCTTTGATTACCAAAAGGCCGACGCGACCCGCACGGCATATGACGCCTATCGTTCGGGCGATGCGGTTTGCCGCGATTTCGCGCATCTTGCCATCGCCTTTCTGCGCTGCCTGAACATCCCGGCGCGTTATGTGAACGGTCATCTGGGCGATATCGGCGTTCCGGCGGCCGATGATCCGATGGATTTCTCGGCCTGGATCGAGGTCTGGCTGTCGGGGCGCTGGTGGACCTTCGATCCGCGCAACAACGCCCATCGGGTCGGCCGCATCGTGCTGGCCTATGGGCGCGACGCGGCCGACGTGCCGATGCTGAACACTTTTGGCCCCCATGTGCTGAAGGATTTCGAGGTCTGGACGGATGAGATCACCACGCCCGACCCGGCCGCCGGCGGCATCGCCATGCCGCCCGGTCACCCCGACCACGTTCCGGGCGTCGCCGCCTAGCGCAGAAAGACCAGCGCCATGCCGGCGACGGCGATGATCGCCCCGACCCACGAGGTCACCGAGGGGCGCGCGCCGGTGATCGCCCAAAGAACCGGCAGGATGAAGACCGGGGACAGCGCCGACAGGGTCGAGACGATGCCGACCTTGCCCCCCGACAGGGCGAACAGCAAAAGCGTCATGCCAAGGCCCATGGCCAGAAACCCGCTGAGCGCGGTCTGGCCAAGGATGCGGGGCGTGATCCGGCCGGTCTGTTTCAGCCCCGCGACCGGCAATGCCATCAGGATGGTCAGGCTCGCCGCCGCGGTTCCGACCCGGATCAGCGAGGCCGCGACCGGGTCGATGCCGGTCTCCATCACCGGGCGGGCGATCAGGCTGCCCACGGCCTGACCAAGGGCCGCCAGAAGCCCCAGCGCGATCCCCGCCCAGACATTGCCACGCACCGCCTCGAACCGGTGACCGCCGGAACGGCCGGGCCGGCCCAGCACGGCCAGCATCACGCCCGCCGCGCAAAGAACGATGCCCAGGATCGCCTGCCCGGACAGGGTCTCGTCCAGCATGGTCCAGCCCAGCAGCGCGGCGATCGGCGCGTTCAGCGCGAACAGCGCCCCGGTCCGGCGCGGGCCAAGGCGCAACATGCAGAAATACAGCACCGTGTCGCCGACGAAGATCCCGATCAGCCCCGACAGGATCAGCGGCAGGATCTGCGCGGCGGTCACGTCATGCCAGACGCCGCCGACCAGCACCGCGACCAGAAGCATGGCGGTCACCAGAAGATGCCGCAGACGGCCAAAACCAAGCGGCCCCAGCGCCGCCGCCGGCCCCGCCCCCAGAATGCCCGTCACCGCCCAGCAGAGTGCAGCGCCCAAAGCGGCAAGTTCGTGTACGGGCATGGTTCCTCGCGCCAGATGCGGACAATTAACCCCGGCGCGCAACCACTGCAAGCCACCGGGCGTTGGTCCCATGATCAACGCGAAAGGAGCGATCCAGATGTTCACCAGAAAAGGCTCGGCCCAGTGGCAAGGCGGCTTGAAGGACGGCAAGGGCGAGGTTTCGACCCAGTCGGGCGCGCTGAAGGATCAGCCCTATGGCTACAACACCCGGTTCGAGGACAAGCCCGGCACCAACCCCGAAGAGCTGATCGGCGCCGCGCATGCCGCCTGTTTCAGCATGGCGCTGTCGATGATCCTTGAAAACGCGGGCGTCACCGACGCGCAGATCGAAACCACCTCGGCGGTGACGCTTGAAAAGCAGGGCGAGGGCTTTGCCATCACCAAGGCGCATCTGACCACCACGGTCTCGGGCAAGGGCGATGAGGCGGCGATCCGCAAGGCGACCGAAGATGCAAAAGCCGGCTGTCCGGTCAGCAAGCTGCTGAAAGCCGAAGTCACGATGGATGCGACCATCAACGCGGCCTGAACGGGCCCCTAACCCGCGGCCCCGGCGTCATCCGGATCCTCAGGATCATCGGGACCGCCGGGGCCGTCCTTTTCGCGCCCGGTCCACGCCCGTGGCAGCGGCTCATCCTCGGGCCAGGTCGACGTGTCCATGCGGATGCTGTGGTAATCGAACCCTTGCTCGAGCGTCGGCTTGACGATCGCGAAATAGGGCGAAAGGTCGAAATCGCGCGGCACATACAGCGATTTGTGCCGGATATACAGCACTTCGGCATCCGCGCCCCGGACCGGATCAAAGCTGATATGCGGCAGGACCGGATAGCCGACGTTCTGAAACGCCTCGGCGATCAGCGACGAACAGATCGCCCGCGTCGGATCGCCCGACCCCAGCGCCAGAAGCTGGCGCCGGAACCGGGCCGGCACCGGCACCACCGGCACCAGATAGCGCGCAAGATCAAAGACGTTTTTCAGGTCATAGCTTTTGCCGATGGCCGAGCGCATGCGCCGGGACACCGCCGCAATCCCTTCGTCATCCAGCCCGACCGGGCGGCAGATTCGGGTGTTGAGCCCCAGAAATCGTTCAAGCCCCACCGCGATCACGCCTTTTTCGACCTCGGCCTCGATCAGATCCGCACCATCGCCGTCGCCGACGAAATAGGCGGCATGGGTCCAGATCGACTGGGTGGCAAAGCGGATCGCCCGCGACATGCGGCGGTTGCCGTCGACCAGCAGCACGTCGCCGGGCCGCAGCGTGCGGCGCAGCGCCTCGGGGCTGGCGGCGCACCAGATCAGATATTCGCCGACCTCACCGTTAAGATATTTCGCGAACCGCTTGCCGATGGCTTCCCTGATGGATGGCATATCCCGACCCTGCACCTGAACCCATGACTAACATGGCGTTCCTTAAGGCAGAGTCAAAAACCCAGGCGAATGATGTGAAACCTGCGGTGCCTTGCGGCGCCCGAAATCACACCATCATTTCCTTCGTCGCGGTCAGCTTCAGTTCGGGGTGGTCGCGCTCAACACGGTCGATGTCCCATTGCAGCCGGGTCAGATAGACCGGATCACCGTCATGGTCGGTCGCCATATGCTGTTTGTTGGCATTGGCAAAGGCGTCCAGCTTGTCCTGCGGACCCGAGACCCAGCGGGCGCTGGTGAACTGCGATGGCTCAAACCGGACCGGAATGCCGTATTCGATCTCGATCCGGCTGGCCAGCACCTCGAATTGCAGGGCACCGACCACGCCGACGATGAAGCCCGAGCCGATCATCGGCTTGAACACTTTCGCGGCGCCTTCCTCGGCGAACTGCATCAGCGCCTTTTCCAGATGCTTGGCCTTCATCGGATCGCCCGAGCGCACGGTCTGCAAAAGCTCGGGCGCGAAGGACGGGATGCCGGTGAAGCGCAGCCCCTCGCCTTCGGTCAGCGCATCGCCGATGCGCAACTGGCCGTGGTTCGGGATGCCGATGATGTCGCCGGCCCACGCCTCATCCGCCAACTCGCGGTCGGCGGCAAGGAACAGCACCGGGTTCGTCACCGCCATCGGTTTCTTTGACCGCACATGGGTCAGCTTCATGCCACGCTCGAAATGCCCCGAGGCGAGGCGCACGAAGGCCACGCGGTCGCGGTGCTTCGGGTCCATGTTGGCCTGCACCTTGAAGACAAAGCCGGTGACGGATTTTTCCTCTGGCTCGATCTGACGCTCGGCGGTCATCTGCGGCTGCGGCTGCGGGCCGTAATTGCTGATCCCGCTCATCAGTTCCTTGACGCCAAAGCTGTTGATTGCGCTGCCGAACCAGATCGGGGTCATATGCCCCTCAAGGAAGGATTTGCGGTCGAAGGCGGGCAGAAGCTCGCGCGCCATCTCGACCTCTTCGCGCAGCTTGGCGAGCAGGTCGGCGGGGATGTGATCGGCCAGTTTCGGATCATCAAGGCCGCTGATCTTGACCGATTCCGCCAGTTTGTTGCGGTCGGCGCGGTCCATGATCTCCAGCCGGTCGTTCAGCAGGTCATAGGCGCCGATGAAGTCGCGGCCCATGCCGATGGGCCAGCTTGCCGGCGCCACGTCGATGGCGAGGTTTTCCTGAATCTCGTCGATGATCTCGAACGTGTCGCGGCTTTCGCGGTCCATCTTGTTGCAGAAGGTCAGGATCGGCAGGTCGCGCAGCCGGCAGACCTCAAACAGCTTGCGGGTCTGGGATTCGACGCCCTTGGCGCCGTCGATCACCATGATTGCCGCATCGACAGCCGTCAGGGTGCGATAGGTATCCTCGGAAAAATCGCTGTGCCCGGGCGTGTCGACCAGATTGAAGCGATGCCCGTCATATTCAAAGGACATGGCGGATGCAGAAACCGAAATGCCACGGTCCTGTTCCATCTTCATGAAATCCGAGCGCGTGCGCCGCGCCTCGCCCTTGGCGCGCACCTGACCGGCCATCTGGATCGCGCCGCCGAAAAGCAGGAACTTTTCGGTCAGCGTGGTCTTGCCGGCGTCGGGATGCGAGATGATCGCGAAGGTCCGGCGGCGGGCGATTTCGGGCGGGAGATCGGGGCGGTTTTCCATGGCCGGCATGTAGCCTGCCGCCGGGCATTCTGCAATGTCTGCCGGCCGAAGTGCCGGGGGCGCTTCGCCCCCCGGACCCCCCGAGGATATTTTCGCAAGGAAGAGAACCCAATGCGGGTCAGACGAATTGTTCGCGGGTCAGGCGTTCCTCGAGCCCATGGCCGGGGTCGAACAGGATGCGATGCTGGATCGCCGGTTCGGAACGGATTTCGACCCAGTGGACGGAATCGACGCCACGCGAATCCGCATCCGCCATGACCGGGCGTTTATCGGGTTCAAGCACGTCAAAGCGCACCGTCGCCGATTTGGGGATGATCGCGCCATGCCAGCGGCGCGGCCTGAACGCGGCGATGGCCGTCAGCGCCAGCACGTCCGACCCCATCGGCAGGATCGGGCCATGCGCGGAATAATTATAGGCCGTCGAACCGGCGGGCGTGCACAGAAGCGCACCGTCGCAGACCAACTCCTCCATCCGTTCGCGGCCGTTGACGCTGATCCGCAGCTTGGCGGCTTGCGGGCCGGCGCGCAAAAGGCTGACCTCGTTGATCGCAAGCGCGCGATACTCGTGCCCGTCCGCCGCGCCCGCGATCATCGCCAGCGGGTTGGTCACCGTCTGCTCGGCCATATCAATGCGGTTCGGCAGATCATCCTCGGCGTAATCATTCATCAGAAAACCGATGGTGCCCCGGTTCATGCCATAGACCGGCAGGCCGGTGTTCTGGTGTAGCGTCGACAGCATCAACCCGTCGCCGCCAAGCGCCACGATCACCTGCGCCTCCGCCTGCGGGGCCTGACCGTAGCGTTCCGTCAGCCGCGAGAGCGAGGCCGTTGCGACAGGTGTGTCGCTGGCCACGAATCGGATTCTGTCAACCATCGGCCCTTTTCCGTCGATACGCCGCCAGCCTTTCGCTTGCCGCGCGCCTTGGCAAGCCCCCCGGCGCATTGCAATTCAGCAAACTCTGGGCAAGATCGGCGCGATAAAAGGGCTGCACATGCATCGTTCGATTATCACCTCGATCCTTCTGGGACTGGCGGCGGGCGCCGTCGCCGCGCTGATGCTGACGCTGATGCATGGGTTGGAGGCGTTGATCTGGCGGGGCGAGGCCGGACCATTGCGGATCGCCGTGACGATCATGGCGGGCGGGGTGCTGATCGCGATGATGCGCTGGCGCTTGCCCGGCGCGAATTTCGACAGCCAGTTGCAGGACGGGCGCGAGGGGTTGCCGCAACCGCTGTCCAAGGCGGCGACTCTGGCGGGCCTGGGCATCGTTTCCGTCGGTTTCGGCGGCGCGATCGGCCCCGAGGCAGGCATTCTTGCCGTCGTCACCGAATTGTCGGCGCTGATCTCGGCCCGGATCGCCCGCGACGTGGCCGAGGCGCGGCTGATCGGTCAGATCGGCGTCGCCGGCGCGCTTGGCGGCTTGTACGGATCGCCGCCGGGCGGGGCCGGTTTTGCGAATGATGCCCCGGACGCGCCCTGGCCTTTGCTGGTTCTGGCCGCGGTCGCCGGCCTGGCGGGGCTGCTTTTGGCCGGCGCGGTTCTGCCAGAAGGGCCGGGCCTGCAACTGCCGCTGCCCCCGGCGCCACGTTTCGATCTGCCCTATCTGTTGCCGGCGCTTGTGGCCGGGCTTGCGGGCGCGGTGATCGGTGCGGCCTATGTCGGCGGCCTTCTGGGCTTTCACCGCCTGCTGGGCGCGGTTTCCGGCGATGTCCGGGTGCAGGTGCTGCTGGGCACGGCGCTGTTTGCAGCACTTGCGGCGGCGTTTCCGTTCCTGCGGTTCAACGGCCAGCACGAACTGGCGCAACTGGCCGAGCAGGGCGGCACGATCGACGCCGGCTATCTGGCCGGTGTCGGGCTTATGAAGGCGATCGTGCTGGGCCTGTGTCTGGCGGCCCATTGGCTGGGCGGACCGATCATGCCGCTGGCCATGGCGGGCGCGGCCGCCGGGGCGGCGGTGGCGGTCGCAATCCCCGGGATCGACATCGGTGTCGCGACGGCCGCCGGGGTCGCGGCCTGTTGCACCGTCGGGATGAACAAGCCCTTGGTGGTGCTGCTCGTGCTCGCCTTCATGGCGACCACGCTTGCCCTGATCCCGATGACCATCGGGGTTCTGATCGGCTGGCTTGTGGCGCAGATCCTTCCCGACGAACGCCTGCATTAGCGCCGCGCCCCGGGGCAAGCGCCGCTTTGATAATCCGCAATGTCGGTTTCTGTGTTTATGCCGGCCGTCTCCTCGGCTAAACAGTCGCGGACCGCAGCAGCCGACCCGGAGTCAGCCGATGAACAACCAGACCAACGAATTCTTCACCGCAACGCTTGCCGAAAGCGACCCGGCCATCGCGAAGGCCATCAACGACGAACTGGGCCGTCAGCGCCATGAGATCGAGCTGATCGCCTCGGAAAACATCGTCAGCCGCGCGGTGCTGGAGGCGCAGGGTTCCGTCCTGACCAACAAATACGCCGAGGGCTATCCGGGCAAGCGTTACTACGGCGGCTGCCAATTCGTCGATGTGGTCGAGGATCTGGCCATCGACCGCGCCAAGGAGCTGTTCGGCGCCGGTTTCGCCAACGTCCAGCCGAATTCGGGCAGCCAGATGAATCAGGCGGTGTTTCTGGCCCTGCTGAAGCCGGGCGATACCTTCATGGGGCTGGATCTGAACTCGGGCGGCCACCTGACCCACGGTTCACCCGTCAACATGTCGGGCAAATGGTTCAACGTGGTCAGCTATGGCGTGCGCCAGCAGGATAACCTGCTGGATATGGAGGCGATCCGCGCCAGCGCGCTTGAGCATAAGCCGAAGCTGATCCTTGCCGGCGGCACCGCCTATAGCCGGGTCTGGGACTGGGAGGCGTTCCGCAAGATCGCCGATGAGGTCGGGGCCTATCTGATGGTCGACATGGCCCATATCGCCGGGCTGGTCGCCGGTGGCCAGCATCCTTCGCCGGTTCCGCATGCCCATGTCGTGACCACGACCACCCATAAATCGCTGCGCGGCCCGCGCGGCGGCATGATCCTGACCAATGACGAGGAGATCGCGAAAAAGATCAACTCGGCGGTGTTTCCGGGGCTTCAGGGCGGCCCGCTGATGCATGTGATCGCGGCCAAGGCCGTGGCCTTCAACGAGGCGCTGCGCCCCGATTTCAAGGATTACGCCGCGAAAGTCGTCGCCAATGCCCGCGCCATGGCGGATGAGCTGATGAAGGGCGGCATCGACGTCGTGTCGGGGGGCACCGACAACCATCTGATGCTGGCCGATCTGCGTCCGAAGGGCGTGAACGGCAAGATGACCGAGGCGGCACTGGGCCGGGCGCATATCACCTGCAACAAGAACGGCGTGCCCTTCGACCCGGAAAAGCCCTTCGTCACCTCGGGCATCCGGCTGGGCACCCCCGCCGGCACCACCCGCGGCTTTGGCGAAGAGGAATTCCGCCAGATCGCGCGCTGGATCGTTCAGGTCGTGGACGGGCTGGCCGCCAATGGCGTGGAAGGCAATGGCGAGATCGAGGCGCAGGTCCGCGCCGAAGTCGAGGAGCTTTGCAAGAAATTCCCGCTTTACATGGGCATGTAACAGCAAGCGGCGGGGGATCGCGAACAGCGTCGGGGCGGCCGGGTCAGAGATGATCCGGCCGCTTTTCGCAGGCGGGCCCGGTCACAACTGGCCGCGCCGCACCATCACCCAGATCACCACCGCCGCCAGTATCAACAGGCCGAACATGACCGAGGCGATCACATTGGTCAGGCCGCCGGTGAACCGGCTGGCCGCGCCCAGCGGCTGAAGGTGGGAAACCAGCGCCGCATGCGCCTTGTCCAGCCGCTCCATATCCAGCTGGCGCGCTATACGGGGCGATTCGGACAGCTTGTCGGCCTGAGCCAGAACCAGCGCCTCGCGCCGCAGCTTGCCGGGCAGCGCGCCGCCGCGCCGGCGCAGCATGGTTTGCAGGTCGACCGGCTCGCCCCGACGCGCTCCGCCCAGCCGCGAGACGATCAACCCGGCCACGTCGTCAGCCATCGCATGCACATCACCCGCCATCGCCAGCCCCTTTGCAATTTTCCCCAACAGGAACCACAGACGGGCGGATTGTGCAATCGGATGCTGGCATCCCGGCGCGTCACGGCCTAACGTTTGCGGCATGAAGCTGAATGCATTCACCACCGGAACCGCCACCGATCTTCCGCCCGTGCTCCTTGCGCACGGGCTGTTCGGCTCGGGGCGGAACCTGAACGGGCTGGCGCGGCGTCTGGCCACCGACAGGCTGGTCGTCAGCGTCGATATGCGCAATCACGGCGACAGTCCCCACGACCCCGATCACAGCTATTCCGCGATGGCCGCCGATCTGGCGCAGGTGATCGAGGCTTATGGCGGTCTGGCCGATGTCGCGGGACATTCCATGGGCGGCAAGGCGGCGATGACGCTGGCCCTGACCCGGCCCGAGCTGGTCCGGCGCCTTGCGGTGCTGGATATCGCGCCCTTCGGTTACGACCACAGCCAGATGTTCTATATCGACGCGATGCAGGCGGTGGATCTGGCCGGCCTGACGCTGCGATCAGAGGCGGACCGCCGTCTGGCCGAGCATATGGGCGAACCGGGGGTCAGGGCCTTTTTGCTGCAAAGCCTGGACCTGAAATCCGATCCGCCGCGCTGGAAGTTCAACCTGCCGGTGCTGCGGGCGCAGATGGACAATATCGTCGGCTGGCCCGAGGGGCTGCCCGTTGCGGCCTTCACCGGACCCGCGCTGTTTCTGGCCGGGGTCACATCGGATTATTGCGCGGGCGCCGGCATCGAGGCGATCCGCAGATGGTTTCCGCAGGCCGAAATCCGCTGGATCGACGGCGCCGGCCACTGGCTGCACGCCGACCAGCCCGAACAGGTCGCGGATCAGCTTGCCGGGTTTTTTGCCTAACCAGAGCCGAGATTCCGGCCCCACCGACCCGGTTTCGGGCCCGCTCCGCCGCAGCGCCAAACCGAGAACGATCAGCGCGACCCCAGCCGCGACCCGCTTTCGCACGCGCGCAGTCGCGTCGACGCCCGCAAAGCGTCCACCAGGACGTGTCGCAGCGACCGCCCGCGCCAGCAGCGCGGTCATGCGGGCCCGCGACAATCCAGAGACACCCGCGCCTCTCCGGTGTCGCCGGGTAGCCGGGTGATCAGGCTGCCGGGTATCGCCGCGCATCCCGTAGTCCGGGCGGCCGCCTGCATCATCAATTCGGGCACGCGGGCGCGCTGTTCCCGCGTCAGATAGCCCAGCCGGATCACCTCGGCCTCATTGCCTTTCTGGAACACCGCAAAGCGGATACCGTCCAGCGTGATGTCGTGGCGCGCCGCCCCGAACATTTCGGGTGCAGGCGAGGCGCAGGCGGCCAGAATCAAAAACGGCAGCATCAAAAACGGCAGGACGGTCAGGATACGCATGGCCCCACCATGGCCGGAAATGATTAAGGATCGGTGAACGGCGCAAGAGTTCAAGTTCAGGTCAATGGTCACAATTCAACCGGAACAAAGGGCCGTCCCGGACGTTGATTTGCGAAGGGTCATATGATGACCAGGCGGGGCTTTTTGTTCACGACGCCCGTCATCTTTCTGGAACAGCGGAGGTTTCCATGAAAAACCCTTGGATGAGCATGTGGATGTCCGCCGCAGCGCAGGTGTCCGCAGCAGCGCGCGGCCAAGCGGCGGCAGCCTTCAAACAGCAGCAAAACGAGATGATGAACGCATGGCGCGATGCGACGATGGAGTTCTGGATGCAGGTCTGGTTCCCGTGGCGCCCCGCGTCCCGAAAGCGTCGAAAATAGCCGCACTCCCGCCCCTCGGCATTTGGGATAATCCTTAGCGTCTGGTCTCGAACGCCTTCTGCACGCGAATATGCGGGGGCATGCGGGGAGTGCTTCGATGGGCGTGGCGCACATTCTGCTGTTCGATCAAGGCCAGCGCGACGACGCCGTGCCGCCCCTCGCGTTCCAGAAACAATGATTGCGCGAATACGTCCACCCGGCCGACGGAACCCTGCATGACCCGCGAGACCGACCGAACTGATGTGTTCAACGGGTGCACCGGCGGTAAAGATTGGCTCAACATGGCGGTGCACCCCCGCTAGCCGCCGCTTCAGCCCCTCTCGCCGCCACAGCCGATCGGCGCTCTTGTCCCTCACGCGCCGGGCGAGGTTGATTAACTCCACGATCAGCAAATCTTCATCAGCCCCCCAATGGACGTTTGCGGCGCGCGTTGATCGAAGTTGCCGCAGCATCCGGCGCCAACGCCGTCGAGCGGGACGCGGTGGTTCCTCGGCGCAACATCGGCAGGGATCAGCATATCCAGCGGATTACGCAGGCCCGTCTTGCCCGTTTCTTCTGTTGCTGCGGTCCCTGCACTTCTACTGATCCGGGCCCCTTATACGGTGCTCACCGTGGGGTTCGAACCCGTGGCGCCTCCGCCTAACCACCACGAAATTCCCGTTCATTCATAGTCTTCCGCCTCCCTTGCTGCGACCATTTCCCGCTTGACTATGCCGTGCCATTCATCACCGATTGACGGCATGGAACAGCTCAAACCGCTTCTGAAACTGCTGGACCCCAACACGCTTCCGGGTGCGACGATCATCGCGCTGGCGCTGTTCGCGACGGGGTTGATCCTGTCCTGGACGATCCGGCGGCTGACGCTGGCGGCGCTGGCCCATGACGCCTCCGACCGGTTCAACCAGATCACCCTGTCCTTTCTCAGCCATCTGATCAGCCTTGTGGTCTGGGTGCTGCTGCTGACGCTTTACGCCCATCTGATCCCGGCGCTGGACCGGCTGGCGACGACGATGCTGGCGGGGGTCGGGCTGATGTCGGTCATCGTCGGCTTTGCCGCGCAACAGACCCTTGGCAACCTGATCGCGGGGATCAGCCTTGTGCTTTATCGCCCGTTCCGGCGCGGGGACCGTTTGCAGATCGCCGCTCCGACCGCGAACTCGTGCGAAGTCGGCACGGTGCAGAATATCTCGCTGGGCTTTACCTCGCTGCGCACCGACGACGGGCGCGAGATCATCGTCGCGAACGGCACCATGGCGCAGCAGACGATGATCAAGCTGAACCCGCCAAAATAGGGCGCTTCGCCCGCGGATTTTATTGGCAAGCGACGCGCAGGCACATTCCGCGCCCTTCCCTGACCTTTCCGCGCGATGATCGGGCAAAGGGCGCGCCGCCACAGAAATGTCGGGCGCCGGGATCACTCACGCGCGGGCAAAGCAGCCGGTTGCCGTTCAGCCATCGCGAGCGGGGCTTTTCTTCCGCCGGCGCTCGTAATCTGCCCCTTCGGACCTCAGCCACCCGATTTGCGCGACATCGCGTTCACCCGTCCTTGATCCGCCCGATCCGCCGTTACACTTGGCCTTCGGGTCGGAAATGTGGTCTGCTGCACCACGGAAGCGCGCATAACCTCAATCAAGGAGCTGCCGATGAGTGGCGATCACAATCACGGCGATGTTCAGAATACGCCGATACCGCGCCTGTGGATGGCTTTCGGCCTGACCGCGACCTACATGACGGCCGAGATCATCGGCAGTTTCATCACCGGTAGTCTCGCGCTTCTGTCCGATGCGATGCATATGGCGACAGATGCCTTCGCGCTTGGCATCGCGCTGGTCGCGATCTATCTGGGGCGGCGCGCGGCGGATCTGCTGCGCACCTACGGCTATGCCCGGTTCGAGATCCTTGCGGCGACATTCAACGCGCTTCTGCTGCTGGGTGTCGCCTTCTACATCCTTTATGAAGCCTATGAGCGGCTTTATGCGCCCGCCGAGGTCCAGTCGGTCGGCATGCTGGTGGTCGCGGCGATCGGCCTTGCGGTCAATCTGATTTCGATGCGGCTTCTGACCGGGCACAAGGACAGCAGCCTTAACGTGAAGGGCGCCTATCTGGAGGTCTGGGCGGATATGCTTGGTTCCATCGGGGTCATTCTGGGCGCGGTCATCATCTATTTCACCGGCTGGTCATGGGTCGATTCGGTGCTGGCGGTCGGCATCGGCTTCATGGTGTTCCCGCGCACCTGGGTGCTTCTGAAGGAATGCGTCAACATCCTGCTGGAGGGCGTCCCAGAGGGGATGAGCCTTGCCGACATCGAAAAGGCCGTCGCCACGACCCCCGGCGTGGCCTCGGTCCATGATCTTCATCTGTGGTCGCTGACGAAAAGCCAGAACTCGCTGACGGCGCATGCCGTGCTTGCCAACGGCGCCGACCCCGAGCAGGTGCGTCGGGACATCGAGAAGCGGCTGCAGGACGATTACGACCTGCACCACACCACCTTGCAGATGGAAAAGGAAAGCTGCGCGCCGAAAGAGCGGATCCACTGACGCTGTGCCGGGCCACGTGTGCGGAGGCGCCATGCGATTATGGTCCGGACGGTGGGGGCCTATCTGCCGAACATGTTTGGGTGCGTGTCCATTTGCGAGATAATACGCGTATCGACGGCGGGGCGTGCGGGGCATGCACTCGCGTAACGGTTCCTTAGCCGTTCGTCGCGGCGTCCTGCCATGTCGCGCAATCCTCGCCCGCGCCTTCCCGGTGTACCGATCTTTTTGCCGGGGCGGTTGCACGGCGGGGCATTGGCCGATCATGTCCTGCGCTTGTGTGAAGCGGTGGGGTAGACGCGGACGGAGCGGGTGTTCGGGATCACCGCTTGAGTGGTCTTGCTGGATCATCTGCATTGCGCCTAGTGGCTGCCGGACGGGGATCGAGACTATTCGATACGTTGGCGTTTGATCAAATCATAGTTTTCGCGCGCCGTGCCAATGGTTGGTGTGCCGACAGCCATATCTCGCGGCAAAAGCGTGGGGTATGGCAACGGCGGTTTTGGGAACATCACATACGCGATGAGGACGATTTTGCGGCGCATATGCAATAGTGTTAGTTCAATCCGGTGAAGTATGGATTTGTGACGCAGCCCGAGGGTTGGCCGTATTCGTCCTATCACCGCGACAAAGCCGCCGGATAAGCCCGGTAGGGTGCGTGTTTACACGCACCCTACCCTTGCTGTGCAATTTAGTCGGATGGTGGTTTGGAATATTTTACAGCGAATTTTTGACTACCCGACTAACCATTTGTTCTATATTAAATTTCGGCATTTCAAAGCCCTCGAACAATGCAAAGAGAGGATCTACCGCCTTCGCCACAAAGTCAGCGACCTCCCAAGGCGATGTCGAAACAGGAACACGAACAATCGACACTGCGCTATTATCGTGAGCTCGTTGATCACGGAAATAAGCCGTAATGTCGGTCCACGCATTTAATTGGCGCCCCGAAAGTCCACTCCACTCGAAAGCAAAAATAGCGTCTGTCTCTTCATCTACGCCAATGCCCCTAAGAATGGATGTACCGGCAGCAATTACTTCGACCACACGGTGAGTAAGAAGAAGTGGATCGAGAACGGTGCCACGAGGGCGCTCTGTATTGAGATCGTCCTGTAATACTCGACGGAGAAATAGCCTTCCACTGGGTTCCACCCGAAGCATTTCGAGTTCAGGACTTCCGTCCCAGCCGTCGCGATTGAAAAGCGTGTTCCAGCCGTTATTAGTTACATGAGGCCGTGTAGATTGATCATGAAAGCCACGAGAATCAAGCCAAACTGGCCAACCTGTGTAGTTCGGGTTTGATGATCTTACCCTATTAAGAAGTTGTTCGGTTGGAGAGCGTTGTGTTAAAGGGGACAGAGGTGTGACGGCCACCTTCATAGTTAAGGCCTTAAGAAGCCATATACGGTCCTGAGCTAGTGGACTTGCTTCTAATTCAGCTTGGAAGAATTTGTCGAAATCGGCGAGCGAAGAGCGACCAATCTCTTCATCCGTTACTTCTGATTCGTTATTTTTCATTGATGCCCACTGAACATCGCGAAGCAACTGAATAATCTCTGCGCCCCTGTTTCTAAAGCAGACGTCTAATAATTCTGAAAAATCCGTCGTCTTAAACAATGCACTGCTGGGGGTACCATTCGCCGATAAAGTTCTAAAATAAACCTCCCCAACTTTAAGATGCGTGGTCCCGTCCGACTGATCCGTCAATCCCCTTTTTACAGAAATCGGAATCCGAACACCAGAAGGGACGATAATTACTGGACATTTGAAATTGTCCGCCTCAAGAAAGTCTAGTTCAATCTCGATTAAGGGCGTGGAGTGGCGAGAAATAATTGTTTGCGCATTATCTTGCGTGTATTCAGATAAAATTTCCTGGGCTAGACCTACTGCCTCACCTGAATTAGAAAAACCGATTAAAAGGACGCCGCCGTTTCGATTGTACAGCGCGTGCACCGCTTTAATCAGCTTTGCCTGTCCTTCGCGCGATCGAAGATCAATAATAGATTTTAGTTCGAGACTGAGAGATTCTTGCCGATAGTAAAGTAGCGTTTTGCGGTGTTCGGCTGAAAGAGGCATCCCCTCACTCCATCTTCAACGCCTGAATAAACGCCGTCTGCGGGATCTCGACCTTCCCGAACTGGCGCATCTTCTTCTTGCCGGCTTTCTGCTTCTCCAGCAGCTTTTTCTTCCGCGTGGCATCCCCGCCGTAACACTTCGCCGTCACGTCCTTGCGCATCGCCGACAGCGTTTCGCGCGCGATCACGCGGCTGCCGATCGCCGCTTGGATCGGGATCTTGAACATGTGGCGGGGGATCAGCTCTTTCAGCTTTTCGACCATCACCCGGCCGCGCGATTCCGCACGGTCGCGGTGGACCATGATCGACAGGGCGTCGACGGGTTCGTCGTTCACGAGGATCGACATCTTGACCAGATAATCCTCGCGATATTCCGACAGTTGATAATCGAAACTCGCATAGCCCTTGGTGACCGATTTCAGGCGGTCGTAGAAATCGAACACCACCTCGGCCAAGGGCAGGTCATAGACGACCATGGCGCGCTGGCCGGCATAGGTCAGGTCCAACTGGATGCCGCGGCGGTCCTGACACAGTTTCAGCACGTCGCCCAGATATTCGTCGGGCACCATGATCGTCGCCTTGATGCGCGGCTCTTCGATATGATCGACCATCGTCAGGTCCGGCATGTCGGCGGGGTTGTGCAGGTCGCGCACCTCGCCGTCGCGCATGTGCAGCTTGAACACCACCGAGGGCGCCGTGGTGATCAGGTCCAGATCATATTCGCGTTCCAGCCGGTCGCGGATCACCTCCAGATGCAGAAGCCCGAGGAAACCGCAGCGGAAGCCAAAGCCAAGCGCGGCCGAGGTCTCCATCTCATAGCTGAAGCTGGCATCGTTCAGCGCCAGTTTCTCGATGGCGTCGCGCAGCGCCTCGAAGTCGTTGGCATCGACCGGGAACAGCCCGCAGAACACCACCGGCTGGGCGGGTTTGAAGCCGGGCAAAGGCGTGTCGGTGCCGCGGCGTTCATGGGTGATCGTGTCGCCGACGCGGGTGTCGCGCACCTGCTTGATGGATGCGGTCAGCACGCCGATCTCGCCCGGGCCAAGCTCGGCGATATCGACCATCTGCGGCTTCAGGACGGCGAGCTTGTCGATGCCGTAAACCGCGCCGGTCTGCATCATCTTGATGCGGTCGCCCTTGCGGATCACGCCGTCCATGACCCGGATCATGACGACGACGCCCAGATAGGCGTCATACCATGAATCGACCAGCATCGCCTTCAGCGGCGCATCGCGGTCGCCCTTGGGCGCGGGCAGGCGGTGGACAATGGCCTCCAGCACGTCGGGGATGCCGATGCCGGTTTTCGCGGAAATCGGGATGGCGTCGGATGCGTCGATGCCGATCACATCCTCGATCTGTTCCTTGACGCGATCGGGCTCGGAGGCGGGCAGGTCGATCTTGTTCAGGACCGGCACGATCTCGTGGCCCGCGTCGATCGCCTGATAGACATTGGCCAGCGTCTGCGCCTCGACCCCTTGGGTGGCGTCGACGACCAGAAGCGAGCCTTCGACCGCGCGCATCGACCGGCTGACCTCATAGGCGAAATCGACGTGGCCGGGGGTGTCGATCAGGTTCAGCACATATTTGCGGCCATCCTTGGCGGGATATTCGATCCGCACCGTGTTGGCCTTGATGGTGATGCCGCGCTCACGCTCGATATCCATGCTGTCCAGAAGCTGGGATTTCATGTCGCGTTCGGCGACGGTCCCGGTCATCTGGATCAGCCGGTCGGCCAAAGTGGATTTACCGTGGTCGATATGGGCCACGATCGAGAAGTTGCGGATGAGATCAAGGTCGGTCATGGCCGGGCTATACAAGGGCGAAAGCCGGGCGGGAAGCGGAATTTGCGCCGGTCCGGCAAGACCCGTGCAAGACGCGGTGGGATTGTCAGCGGCGGCGCAAACGCGACCATGCGCCCCCGGCGCGCGGCGGGCCCGCCGATGCCGCGACCCGGGCGCCCGCGACCCGCGCCTCGCGCCACATCGCATAGATGCCCGAGATGACGATGATCGCGCTGCCAAGCCAGGTCAGGGCGTCCGGCCGCTCTCCGAACACGATGATGCCAAGGAGCATCGCAAACACCAGTCGCGAGTATCGGAACGGCGCGATCGCCCCCAAAGGCGCCAGCCGGACCGACGCGACCATGGCCGAATAGCCGCCCAGACCAAAGACGACGCTGGCGCAAAGCCGCAGCAGATCCAACGGCGCTGGGATTTCGGGCGGCTCGGCCCGCAGGACCGCGAGGGCAATCCCGGCAAGCATCATGGTCCCGAAGGCCGAGGCTGTCAGCGCATCGGACGAAACCTGTGGCGGGATCCGCCGCGTGACCAGATCGCGCAGCGTCAGCCCCAGCACCGCCACCACCGCAAGAAGCGACGCGACGTCGAACGACGCGGCGCCCGGCCGCACGATCATCACCACGCCGACAAATCCCGCCGCGATCGAGGCCCAGCGCCGCCAGCCCACCGGCTCGCCCAGAAACAGCGCCGCGCCGACCGTCATCATCAATGGCAGCGATTGCAGGATGGCCGAGGCCGAGGACAGATCGCCCAGCGCGATGGCCAGGATGAAGGCCATGGCGCAAACCGCCTCGCCCAGATTGCGGATTATGACCAGCGGATGCAGCAGTCCGCGCGTCCACAGCCTTTGCCCGCGGAGCGCCATCAGCGCCCAGAACACCAGCATGCCAAGGCCCCCGGCCATGGCCAGAACCTGACCGACCGGCAGGGACGCGGACAAAAGTTTCAGAAACGTGTCCTCGAAGGCGAAAAGCGCCATCGACAGAACCATCAGCCCGGCGGCACGCAGGTTGTTCATCGGCCGGCATCCCGCCAGTGCCGCGCCGCGCGGTCGCGCATGGTTCCGCCGCGCCACCCGGACGCGGACAGGCCGTTCACACAACCGCTTGGGTGATCTTCGTGTCTCCTCATGGCCCGCCCATACAGGGCCACGCGTGCCGGCGAAAGGGGGCGCCGCGTGGCTCAGCAGGGGTCGACGCGGCTGGGATCGAAGGGCAGATCGGCGCGCGCGCGTTCGTCCATGGCCGCGATATCGGGATGGGACAATGGATCGCGCCGCCAGCAGGCCGGGCATTCGAGGGGCCGGAACAGGGTTTTCAAGAAAATGAGCATGGCGTCACTCCTTTAGCGAAATAAGGTGATACCATCCGAAACCGCCATAAACGCATGGATATTTCCTGCGTATGGCTTTAGATTATCTGAATGTCCGAGCTTGATCGCCTTCCCCTTTCCGGACTGCGCGCGGTGGAAGCCGTCGGCCGGCTGGGTACGCTTTCCCGCAGCGCCGAGGAGCTTGCCGTCACGCCCGGTGCGGTCAGCCAGCGCATCGCCAAGGTCGAGGCGCTGATCGGCCGGCCGCTGTTTCATCGCCTGCCCGGCGGCATGGTCCCGACCGAACTGGGGGCGGCGATGATGCCGGCGCTGGCGCGCGCAATGTCCGATCTGGCGCAAAGCGTGGATATCGCGCTGGCGGATCGCTCGGACCTGCTGACCGTTTCGGCCGCCCCCCTGTTCGCCGGCCGCTGGCTGGTCTGGCGGCTGAGCCGTTTCCAGCAGGCGAACCCCGATCTGCGCATCCGCATCGACCCCACGGTCCGGCTGGTCGATCCGCGCCACGATGGCGTGGACATCTGCTTGCGGGCGGGCGCGGGGGACTGGCAGCCGGATCTGTGTTCGGAACTGCTGCTGCCCTATCACCACCTGCCGGTCTGCGCCCCGGCCATGGCGGAACGGTTGCGCAGGCCGGCCGACCTGTCGTCGGTTCCGGTCATCTTCGAGAATGACGACATGTCCGGCTGGGCGCGCTGGCTGGAAGGCAGCGGGATCACGCCCGCCGATCTGGGACGCGGCCCCGGCTATGGCGATGCCGGGATGTGCATAGACGCGGCACTCGCCGGTCAGGGCGTCTTTCTGGCATGGGAAACCATCGCGCAGGACCGGCTTGCCGCCGGGCAGCTTGCCGAGCCTTTCGCACCCCGCCGCACGTCCTGGGGTCATGGCCTGTGGTTCGTGACCACCGACGCCGCCGCCCGCCGCGCGCCGGTGCGCCGGTTTCGCGACTGGCTGCGGGCCGAGCTTGGGCAGATCCCGCGCGGATCATAGGTTTGCCCTTGCGCCCTTCGCGGGGCATGATCACTTAAATGACAGCGAAATCTGTCTCCATCATCAGAAAGGCAGGGAAAGGATGCGCTTCAAGGTTCCCGATATGTCATGCGGCCATTGCAAGGCCACCATCGAACAGGCGATCCACGCCGCCGGAGGCAAGGCCGAGATCAATCTCGACACCCATACGGTCGAGGTCGAGGGGCTGGATTCCGAAACCGCGCAGAACGCGATTCGCGAGGCGGGCTATAGCCCCAACCCGGACTGAGGCGCGGCCCGACTCACCCGGGCGTCCGGTCGCGCCCGGAGGCGGAGAAAGCGATGCTCTCGACTGCCATGCGCAACAATATTTAGTGGTGATCGGACGCGCCCCGGCGAACTGTGTGGCGGACAGTCTGATTGAGCCAAAGGCCATGTTCTGGTACTATCACAGATATGTGCGGGGGATTCGTCCCGCCGATAAACAGCGCCGCGTAAGACGGCCGGGATCGAGGAGACAGGAACATGTTCAACCGTGCCATTCTGGCCGGCGCCGTTCTGGCGTTGACCACACCATTCGCCGTCGCCGGACCTATCGACAGCGCGTGCCTGCGGTCGAACCGTACGCAGGCAAATGCCCCGCTTTGCGGCTGCATCCAGCAGGTCGCCGACATGACCCTGTCGCGTTCGGACCAGCGCCGCGCCGCCGGGTTCTTCAAGGAGCCGCATAAGGCGCAAGAAGTGCGGATGTCGAAATCCAACGCCGACAACGCCTTCTGGGCCCGCTACAAGAATTTCGCCAATACCGCCGAGGCATACTGCGCCCGCTAAGGCGCCGTTCGGCCGCCATGCGCCGGGTTGATCGGCCGACGCGCGTGGGTTGCGTGGCGGTCGGGGCCGTTTTGTCGCTGGTTACGCTTGCCGCGCCGGGCTTCGGTGTGGCCGCCGGTTGCTGCGATCCCGCCAGCCCCTACCGCGCCGGCGAGGCGATGCCCGACACGCCCGCCACCTGCGAGACCTTGGGCGGGTGGCTGGACCGCATGCCGGATACGGCCAGCCGCGTCTCGATGGCCGTCACCGGGCCCCTGACCATGGTCAAGGGCGACGGCACGCTGGCCTATCTGATCATCTGCCCCGACGGCGGCGCGCAAGCCATGTGCGTCACCTATGAGACGCTCGGCATGCAGCCGGGCGAGGTGGTGACCATCGCCGGCGGCGTGGTCCCGGCCGAGGGCGCGCGAGTGATCCTTGATCCCTGCCTCGCCTATCGGCCCGCCCAGCCCCAAGAGAACGGCACCGGCTAAGGAGAATTCGGCATGAAAATCGTGGTCCTGACCGGCGCGGGGATCTCGGCCGAAAGCGGCCTGCGGACGTTCCGCGACGGCGACGGCTTGTGGGAAAGCCACCGGGTCGAGGATGTGGCCACGCCCGGGGCCTTCCGGCGCGACCCGGCACTGGTGCACCGCTTCTATAACATGCGCCGCGCCGATGCCCGGGCGGCGCGGCCGAATGCGGCGCATCTGGCGCTGGCCGATCTTGGCCGCAATCCCGCCCATGACCTTACGCTCGTCACCCAGAACGTCGATGACCTGCATGAACGCGCCGGCTCGCCCAAGGTCCTGCATATGCATGGCGCGCTTGACGGGGCGCTTTGCGCCGCCTGCGGTCATCGCTGGCCGGCGCCGTTGCGCATGCAGGCCACCGATCCCTGCCCCGCCTGCAACCGCCCGGCCACGCGCCCCGACATCGTCTGGTTCGGCGAGATGCCGCACCACCTCGACCGCATCATCGCGGCGATAGCTGCAGCCGATCTGTTCTGCGCCATCGGCACATCCGGGCAGGTCTATCCGGCCGCCGGGTTTGCGGCATGCGCGCGCGATCACGACGTGCCGACGCTGGAGCTGAACCTGACCGACAGCGCCAACGCCCCGGATTTCAGCCGCCGGCTGACCGGGCCGGCGACGCGGCTGGTGCCGGACTGGGTCGCCTCGCTTGGATGACCGCCGTCGATGACCGCCGTCGATGACTGCGCTTGCGCGCGCGCCGCACCCGTCCGACCCTTGCGCCCGCCGTCCGGCTGCGTCAGCGTGCCGCCAGCACCGAACAATCCGGGACGATGATGAGCGCGGGCATATTGTTTCTGATCCTTGGCTATTGCCTCAGCCAGTTTTTCCGCGCCTGCCTTGCGGTGATGGCGCCGGTCCTGCAACAGGATATCGGCGCCACGCCGGGCACGCTCGCGATCTCGTCGGGGCTGTGGTTCCTGACATTTGCGCTGATGCAACTGCCGCTGGGGCAGGCGCTGGACCGGTTCGGGCCGCGCTGGACCACGGCCGGGTTGCTGGCTTTCGGCGGCGGGCTGGGCTGCGTGGTGTTCGCGATGGCGCAGGGACCGGGGGCGATCCATCTGGCCATGGCGCTGACCGGGATCGGCTGCTCGCCGGTGCTGATGGCCTCGTATTTCATCTTCGCCCGCAGCTATCCGCCGCAGCGTTTCGGCTTTCTCGCCGGGCTGATCGTCGGTTTCGGATCGCTTGGCAATCTGGCCGGCGCCGCGCCTCTGGCATGGTCGATCGAGGCGTTCGGCTGGCGCGGCACGCAATGGGGGCTTGCCATCATCACCCTTGTCACGGCGGCGGCCATCGCCGCCACCGTCCGCGACCCCGAACGGATCGCGCATCCGGCACAGGCGCGCGGCCTTGGCCTGACCGAGATCCTGCGCCTGCCCGGGATGTGGGTGCTGCTGGCGCTGATCACCTTCGCCTATGCCCCGACCGCCGGGATCCGGGGGCTGTGGGCCGGCCCCTATCTGCGCGACGTCTTCGGCATGGGGACCGAGGGCATCGGGCAAGTGACCCTTGCGATGGGTATCGCGCTGATCGTCGGCACCTTCCTTTATGACCCGGTGGACCGGCTGACCGGATCGCGCCGCCGGACCATCGTGCTGGGCACCGGCATGCAGCTTGCCGCGCTTCTGGGTCTGTGCCTGTGGCCCGGCGGCGGCATCTGGCCCGCCGCCATCCTGCTGGCCGCGACCAGTTTCTTCGGCGCGAGCTATCCCGCGATCATGGCCCATGGCCGCACCGCCCTTCCGCCGCATCTGATCGGCCGCGGCGTCACCTTGATCAACATGTTCGGGGTCGGCGGCGCGGGGCTGATGCAATTCGCCTCGCGCCCTGTCTATGCCGGGGCGGTGTCGCCCGAAATGCCGGCCTTTGCCTATGTCGCGGTCTTCGCGCTTTTCGCACTGCCCCTTGCCATCGCGCTGATCATGTTCACCATGTCCCGCCATGCAGAGTAAACAGATCGAAGTCGTCGCCCCGAACCTGAAACGCCGCCTCTCCGGGGTCACGGCGACCGTGGTGCGGCTGATCCCGGTGCAGGCGCGGATGATCGGGATCGTGACGACCGGGCCGGGCCTGCCCCCCGCCCTGCCCCATATCCCGCTTGCCCGCGCGGCGACCTTGCCCCGCGACCGCTGGCGGGTCTGGCACGCGCGGCGCAATACCGAAATGGCGCTGGGTCTGATCCTGCGGCGCATTCTGCGGCGGCGCTATCGCCTGCTGTTCACCTCGGCCGCGCAGCGCCATCATACCGGCTTTACCCGCTGGCTGATCCGCCAGCAGGACGCGCTGATCGCGACCTCGGACCGCGCCGCCGGCTATCTGGAGCGGCCGGCAAAGGTGATCATGCACGGTGTCGACACCGCGGTTTTCAAACCGGCTAAGGACCGGAACGCATTGCGCCGGCAGCTCGACCTGCCCCCCGATGCGGTCGTCATCGGCTGTTTTGGCCGTATCCGCGCACAGAAAGGCGTCGACCTGCTGGTCGATGCCGCCATCGAACTTTTGCCGCAATACCCCCGCGCCATGGTGATTTTCACCGGCCGGATCACCCCCGACCAGCGCGCCTTCGCGGAAGGGCTGCAGCAGAAACTGGCCAAGGCCGGCTTGGCCGACCGGGTGCGTTTCCTTGGCGAACTGCCGTGGGAGGATGTGGTGCGCCACTATCAGGCGCTTGACCTTTTCGTCGCCCCCCCGCGTTGGGAGGGGTTCGGCCTGACCCCGCTTGAGGCGATGGCCTGCGGCGTGCCCGTGGTCGCGACCCGCGTCGGCGCCTTCGAATCGCTGATCGTCGATGGGGTTACGGGTTCGCTGGTGCCCCCCGACGACGCGCCCGAACTGACCCGGGCCATTGCCCGCTGGCTTGCCGACGACGCGGCTCGCGCCCGTGCGGGACAGGCCGCGCTGGCCCATGTGCGCGCCAATCATTCCATCGAGACCGAGGCCCGCGCCATCGTTGATGTATACTGCAAACTTCTGGATGCAGTCGATTGAACAGGTTTGGTTTTTTATGTGCACGGCTGACGGGTAATGAAGCCGCGCTGGCGACACTTTCGGTGCCGAAGCAGGATTTGCGCGATGCCGTCGCCGGCCGTGATGTCGCGCTGATCGGCAATGCCCGCGCCTTGGCAAAGGCCCGGCACGGCGCGGCCATCGACGCCGCCGATCTGGTGATCCGCATCAACCGCGCACCGATGCCCGCGCCCGAAAGCCATGGCACCCGCACCGACTGGCTGGCGCTGGCGGTGCGACTGCGCGACGCCGAGCGGGACAGGATCGCGCCCGGACGCATCCTGTGGCTGTCGCCCAAGCGCAAGCGTCTGGACTGGCGCACCGCCACCAGCCCGGGGTTTTACCTGTACCCGCCGGCGGATTACGCGGCGCTGGCCGCACGGCTTGGCGCGCCGCCGACCACCGGGGCGATGATGATCGACCTGCTGCTGGGCGCGCCTTTGAACAGCCTGACCCTTTACGGCTTTGATTTCTTCGCCAGCCAAAGCCTGTCGGGACGCCGCACGGCCGATCAGGTCCCGCATGATTTCGCGGCCGAAGCGGCTTGGGTGGCGGGGTTGGAGCGTGCCGACCCGCGGCTGCGCGTGGTCAGGGACTGACGCCACGCCCGTGGCCATGGCGGCGCATCGCTATGGTATTTATGTGATCACCGGCTTCGGGACCTGCTTTTCGCCACGCTTAGCCCTTTTCTCCCGCCCCCGGCTGGGCTAAAGCGCATCGCTATTCGCTGAAAAGGAACCCCCAATGGGCTACAAGGTCGTTGTCGCCGGCGCCACGGGGAACGTGGGCCGTGAAATTCTGAACATTCTGGCCGAGCGCCAGTTTCCTGCTGATGAGGTAGTCGCTCTGGCTTCGCGCCGGAGCATTGGCACCGAGGTCAGCTATGGCGACAAGACCCTTAAGACCAAGGACATCGACGGGTTCGACTTTACCGGCTATGACATCGCGCTGTTCGCGATCGGCTCGGACGCGACCAAGAAATACGCGCCCATCGCGGCATCGCAGGGCTGCGTGGTGATCGACAATTCCAGTCTCTACCGCTACGACCCCGAAATTCCGCTGGTCGTGCCCGAGGTGAACCCCGAGGCGGTCGAGCAATACAAGAACAAGAACATCATCGCGAACCCCAACTGCTCGACCGCGCAGATGGTGGTGGCGCTGAAGCCGCTGCATGACCGCGCGCGGATCAAGCGCATCGTCGTCTCGACCTATCAGTCGGTCAGCGGCGCCGGCAAGGAAGCTATGGATGAGCTGTGGAACCAGACCAAGGGCATGTATGTCCCGGGACAAGAGGTCGCGCCGTCGAAGTTCCCGAAGCAGATCGCCTTCAATGTGATCCCGCAGATCGACGTTTTCCTTGATGGCGGCGAGACCAAGGAAGAATGGAAAATGACGGCCGAGACGAAGAAGATCCTCGATCCGGCGATCAAGGTCACCGCGACCTGCGTACGGGTGCCGGTGTTCGTCGGCCATTCCGAGGCGATCAACGTCGAGTTCGAGGATTTTCTGGACGAGGACGAAGCCCGCGACATCCTGCGCGAGGCCCCGGGCATCCTCGTCGTCGACAAGCGCGAGCCGGGCGGCTACATCACCCCGGTCGAAAGCGTCGGCGACTATGCCACTTTCGTCAGCCGCATCCGGCAGGATTCGACCATCGAAAACGGGCTGAACCTGTGGTGTGTCAGCGATAACCTGCGCAAGGGCGCGGCGCTGAACGCGGTGCAGATCGCCGAGACGCTGGGCAACCGGGTGCTGAAGAAGGGCTGAGGCTCCCCGCGGCTGACCGGCCCTTTGCGGCTGACCGGCCCTTTGCGGCACGATAAGCCCATTCGGCGGATTGATTGACGGGGCCCGGTTCTCGCCGGGCCCTTTGTCATTGCCGCGTGAAATCTTTGCGATACGCGCGCTGGACGGTTGATTTCGGGCGCGTTGGCGCCGAACCTGACCCCATTGATGAGGGAGAATTGTTCATGCGCTTTTCCGCAATGTTCCTGTGCCTGTCGGTGGCGCCCGCCGCCCTTATGGCCGACACGATCACCGCCTCGGCCCCGATCACCAAGGTGACGCTTTACCCGAACGGCGCCAGCGTCACCCGCCAGATCAGCCTGACCATACCGACCGGCACGCATGAGGTCGTGCTGCCCGGGCTGCCGCAAGGCACCGACCCCGGAACGCTGCGCATCGCCGCCGAAGGGGTGACGGTCGGGGCGGTCTCGGCGCAGACCAGCCGCGCCCTGCCCGATGAAAGCGCCGAAAGCGATGCGGTCATCGCCGCCCGGGCCGAGGTGCGGCGGTTGGAGCAGGCCCTGCGCGACCGTGATGCCGTGGCGCAGGGCCACCGGGTCCGCGCCGAGGCCGCCCGCGAACAGGCGGCTTTCCTGCGTGATCTGGCGAAGGGCGAAAGGACCATCGCCGAGGGCGATATCGTCGCGCTGTCCCAGGCGGTCGGCGCCGCCATCCTGACCGCGCTTGAAACCGCGCAGGCCGCCGACCTCGAGGCCCAAAAGGCCGATGTCGGCCGCGAGGATGACCTGCGGATCTTGGGTCAGGCACAGGCCCGTCTGACCGCGCTGACCGAGGACAACCGCGACGGGGTGGCGCTGGTGATGACGGTATCCTCGACCGGCGCGCCGGCGACCATCGACGTGACCAGTGCCATAACCGACGCCGGCTGGTCGCCAGTCTATGACCTGCGGCTGACCCGTTTCGGCGTCGAAAAACCGGCGCTTGACGTCGAACGCGGGCTGATGGTGGTGCAGAACTCGGGCGAGGACTGGCAGGGCGTCGATCTGACGCTGTCGACCTCGCGCCCCGCGGGGCAGTCGAATGCCCCGGACCCCTGGCCGGTCGAGGCCCGGATCATTCCGCGCGACGATGGTGTGGTGATGGAGTCCGGCGGGGCGACCGCGAAGTCCATGGCGGACGCGCCCAACCTCGAGGTCGCGCCGGTCGTGGCCCGCGATGCGGCCGAATCGGTCATGTATGGCGCGACGGTCGCCTATCACTATCCGACGCCCGTCAATATCCGCAGCGGCGCGGATGCGCTGCGCCTGAAACTCGACACGCTGGCGATGACGCCCGAGGTTTATGCCAAGGCCGTTCCGCGAACCGAAACCTCGGCCTATCTGACCGCCGAAACCCCGAACTCCAGCGGTCAGGTTCTGCTGCCCGGACCGGCCAGCCTTTATGTCGACGGCGTGCTGTCGGGAACCCAGGACCTGCCGCTGACCGCTGCGGGCGATGACATGGAACTGGGCTTCGGCCCCATCGATGGCATCACCCTGCGGCGCGACCTGCCCGAGCAGTCGGAGGGCGAGCGGGGGATCCTGTCCTCGTCGAACGGGCGGCAGGAAACCGCGGTTCTGACGGTCAAGAACCTGACCGATGAAGATTGGCCGGTGCGCGTGCTAGACCGCGTGCCCTATTCGACGCAGGATGCGCTGAAAATCGACTGGTCCGCCAAACCCGCGCCCACCGAAACCGATCCCGAAGGCAAACGCGGGGTTCTGGTCTGGGAAACCGACGTCGCCGCCGGCGCGACCGAGGAAATCCGGCTGGAAACGAAAATGCGCTGGCCCGAGGATCAGGTCCTGATCAGCGAATGACCCGGCCCCGGGATCCTAGATCACGCTGAACCGGCCGGACCCGGATTCGTACTGGCTCAGCTCTCCCGACGAGATGTCGTGCACCAGCCCGTGCAGCGACAGCTCTTCGGATTCGACCGCCGCCCGTACGAACGGAAAGGTCATCAGGTTTTCAAGCGACACGACGACCGCCTGCTGTTCCAGTGCGGCGGTCTGCTGCTCCGGTGGCAGATCCTCGATCCGCTCATAACCCGGCCGCAGAATATCCATCCAGCGCCCGACGAAACTGGTCTTTTCCAGCAGTTCGGGCGCGTGGCCGTTGCACATGTCAAGGCAGCCCTTGACGCCGCCGCAATTAGTGTGGCCCAGAATGATCAGATGCGCGACCTTAAGCGCGCTTACCGCGTATTCCACGGCGGCCGAGGTGCCGTGATGATCGCCGTCGGGGGTGTATTGCGGCACCAGATTGGCGATGTTGCGGTGAATGAAGAACTCGCCCGAGTCGGCGCCGAAGATCGAGGTGACGTGAACCCGGCTGTCGCAGCAGGATACCACCATCGCGCGCGGCCGCTGACCCTCATCCGCAAGACGCCGGTACCATGCCCGGTTCTCGGCATATGAGGTCGCCTTCCAGCCGTGATAGCGTTGGATCAGATAGGCCGGCAAAGGTTTCACCAGTTTCATGCTGCGTCGTCCCTGTTCGTTCGTCCCGCGACAGATAATGCCGGTTTGACGAAAATTCGAGCTATTTTTGCCGGGGCTCGTTACCCTTTCTTGAGCATATTCGGCCAATGTGAGCGCATCGAGAATCCAGAACCAGAAAGATGGCGATGCCGGAATTTGCGCGACTGAATCCCCTTGAACCTGTTGAGGTAAACGCCCGCAGGGTGGCCGAAATCGTCGATGAACTGGGCGGCATGGCGGCGCGCAACGTCATCGGCATGGCGCTGGAACAGCTTGCCACCGCGATCACCGATGTGCGGCTGGCCCATGCCGGCGGCAACCGCGCGGCCGTGGTCGACCGCACCACGCAATTGTCCCGGCTGGCGTGGCAGGTCGGGCTGGTTTCGCTTGCATCCGTCGCGCAGGACGTCGCCATCTGCGCCGAATGCGGTGACGAGGTCGGATATGCCGCGACATTGGCGCGTTTGCTGCGGGTCGCAAATGCCTCGCTGACCGAAATATGGGATGGCACGATGGCCGAGGATGACGGGGCCTGACCCTGCCCCTCGGGCCGGGCACCGGCGGCTGAACGCATCGGGACTTGCGCGCGGGAACGCGACCGCTAGTCTGGCGGCAAAAAGCTGAAGGGACCCCGGTCATGACCCCCGAATTCGCGCCTGACAATGCTGAAAGCCTGCCGCTTTGGCTGATATGGTCCGGCAAGGACGGCCCCGATCTGTCGCAGCTCGACGGGGATATCCGCACCCGGGCCAGGGACTGGGCGGGCAAGGCGCAGTTCACCGGGGCGGCGGGAAAGCTGTGTCTGCTGCCGGGCGCTGATGGCGGTCTTGCCGGCGCGTTGTTCGGCATGGGTCCACGTCGCGCCGCCGCCGACCGGCCGGCGCGGGACCGTTTCCCGCTGGCGCGCGCGGTGGCGCAGCTTCCGGCCGGCGTCTGGCATCTGGCGGGCGCGGACGGCCCCGATTTCGATCCCGAGATGGCGGCGCTGGGGTGGCTGCTTGGGCAATACGCATTCGATCGCTACAAGCCGTCATCGGGCGACAGCCGGGCCATGCTCAAGGCACCGGCGGGTGCCGACGCGGCGCGGGCGCTGGCGATGGCGCGGGCCGAATTCCTGACCCGCGACCTGATCAACACGCCCTCGAACGACATGGGCCCGGACCAGATCGAGGCGGCGGCGCGCGATCTGGCCAAGGCGCATGACGCGCGGATCACCGTGACGGCCGGTGACGATCTTCCGGCCGCGAACCTGCCGATGATACATGCGGTCGGCCGCGCCAGCAGCCGCGCCCCGCGACTGATCGACCTGCGCTTTGGTGGCACCGCCGGACCGCGGGTGACGCTGGTCGGAAAGGGCGTGGCCTTCGATACCGGCGGGCTCGACATCAAGCCCGCCGCCGGCATGGCGCTGATGAAAAAGGATATGGGCGGTGCTGCGACCGTATTGGGTCTGGCGCAGCTTCTGGCCGAAACCGGCGCCACGAAACACATGCAGTTGCGGGTGCTGATTCCGGCGGTCGAGAATGCGATCTCGGGCAATGCCATGCGGCCCGGCGACGTGCTGACCAGCCGCAAGGGGCTGACGGTCGAGATCAACAACACCGATGCCGAGGGCAGGCTGATCCTTGCCGATGCGCTGGCGCTCGCGGCCGAGGAAAAGCCGCAGCTTCTGATCTCGATGGCGACGCTGACCGGGGCGGCGCGGGTGGCGCTTGGCCCCGACCTGCCGCCGTTCTTCTGTGACGACGACAGCGTGGCGGCGGCCATTCATCAGGGCGGCCAAGCGGGGGCCGATCCGGTCTGGCGGATGCCGTTCTGGGAACCCTATGAGCCGATGATCGAGCCGCTGATCGCCGATCTGGACAACGCCCCCGGCGGCGGCTTCGCCGGGGCCATCACCGCCGCGCTGTTCCTGCGCCGCTTTGCCGAAGGGGCAAGGCATTACGCGCATTTCGACATTTACGGCTGGACCCCCGCCGCCGCCCCCGGCCGGCCAAAGGGCGGGGTCGCCCAAGGCGCGCGCGCGATCTTCAACGCGCTGCCCGAAATCCTGCCCGGGCTTTCGGCATGAGTGGGACGACACCGCCCGACGCCCCCCCTGTCGATCCGACCGATCGCCGCCTGACCCCGGCGACCGACCGGGTCGCGCTGGACAGTCTGCGCGGGATGATCGCCGCCGAAAACTGGACCGAAGGCACCCCCGCGCGGCTGATACGCCCCGTTGCCGACCTGCGCCGCGCCCCGGGCGGCCCGCGCGACCGGCAGGTGATTTTCGGCGCCGACCTGACCCTGATCGAGACGCGCGACGGGTGGAGCTTTGTGCAGGCGCGGGCAGACGGCTATTGCGGCTGGATCGAAACCGATGCGGTCACGACAACGACCCCGCCGATCACCCATTGGGTCAACGCGCCCGGCTCGACGATCTTTTCGGGTCCCGACCTGAAAACGCCGGACCTGATGGGGCTTTCGCTTGGCGCGCGGCTGTCCTCGGAAGGGGTCGAGGGGCGGTTTCTGCGGCTGGCGGAGGGTGCGGGTTTCGTGCCGCTCCAGCATGTCGCAGCGGTCGACCAGCCCGCGCCCGACCCGGCCGGGGTGGCCGAGATGCTGCTGGGCACGCCCTATCTGTGGGGCGGCAACAGCCGCTGGGGGATTGACTGCTCGGGTCTGGCGCAGGCCGCGATGCGCGCCGCCGGACGGATATGCGCCGGCGATTCCGACCAGCAATGGCGGCTGAGCGGCGCGGTGGTGACGGATCGGATCCAGCGCAGCGATCTGTTGTTCTGGAAAGGCCACGTCGCCATCGCGCTGTCGCCCGATCAGATGATCCACGCCAACGCCAACCGCATGGCGGTGACGGTCGAGGGGATCGCCGAAGCGAAGGCACGAATCGAAGCCGCCGGCGAAGGCGCGTTTCTGGGCGTGAAGCGGTTGGGTTGATTGGGTGGCGCGCCGCCCCGGCGACAAATGGCGGGACGATCCGCGCTGGTGGTAACCGCACGGCCGTCACGGTCGAGGGGATCGCCGAAGCGAAGGCACGGATCGAAGCGGCAAGCGAAGGCGCGTTTCCGGGCCTGAAGCGGTTTATCTGATCGGCTGGCCTGATCGACCGAAGCGTCGGCCGGGGACAATCACAGCTGCTGCTCATATCCACGCGAACGGCAACCACCTGGCCGTCACGGCCGAGGGGATCACCGAAGCGAAGGCGCGAATCGAAGCCGCCGGCGAAGGCAAGTTTCTGCGCGTGAAGCGGCTGACCTGATCGGATGGCCTGATTGACCGGCGCGACGCCCGGCGACAACCACGGCTGCCGTTCCGATCCACGCCAATGGCAGCCGCATGGCCGTCACGGTCGAGGGGATCGCCGAAGCGAAGGCACGAATCGAAGCCGCCGGCGAAGGCGCGTTTCTGGGCGTGAAGCGGCTGGGTTGATTGGGTGGCGCGATGCGCGGCGACAAGCATGTCTGCCGGGACGGTCCGCGCCAGTGGCAACTGCATGGCCATCACCTTTGCGGTTGGGGTCTGATGCAGCCCCTCCTCGCTTGGAGTTCCCCGCCTAAGCCGACCCGCCCAGCACGAATACCCGCGAGGGGTGCACCAGGCCGCCCATGTAACGCCCGACCGCCAGCGCCCGCCCTTGCGCGCTGACCCAGACCTCGGTTCCGAAATCGGCGCTGCCGATGACCTGCCCGGGATTGCCGTTCCGCAACCGGATCGCGCCCTCCTCGGTCGCGCGCATCTCGGGCAGATCGCCCAACCCGCTCTGGATCGGCAGCAGATGTCGCTCCAGCGTGGCGGCATTGTCGCGGTCAAGCTGGTCGAAGCTGACCCCGTCCCCGACATCGAAGGGCCCGGACCAGACCCGCCGCAGGGTTTCGACATGGCCAAGACAACCCAGCACACGGCCCAGGTCCCGAGCGATCGACCGCACATAGCCGCCCTTGCCGCAGATCATCCGCAGATCCGACGTATCGGCCGTCATGCCCGTCACCTCAAGCGTCTCGACCCACAGGGGCCGGGCGGCAAGCTCGGGCCGCGCGCCCTCCCGTGCGAGATCATAGGCCCGCTCGCCGTCGACCTTGACCGCCGAAAAGGCCGGCGGAACCTGCATGATGTCGCCGATAAAGCCGCCAAGCGCATGGGCCAACTGATCCGGCGCCGGGCGGCGGTCGCTGGTCCGCACCACAGCGCCCGCCGCATCGTCGGTGGTGGTCTCGGCCCCCCAGCGCACGGTGAAATCATAGCATTTCAACGCATCGGTGATGAAGGGCACGGTCTTGGTGGCCTCGCCCAGCGCCACGGCCAGAAGGCCGGTCGCGTCGGGGTCGAGCGTGCCCGCATGCCCGGCCTTTTTCGCGTCGAGCGCCCAGCGCACCTTGCCCACAACAGCGGTCGAGGTCACGCCGGCGGGCTTGTCGACAATCAGCCAGCCCGAGATGTCACGGCCCTTTTTGCGCGCCATCTCAGCTTCCCTGCGCCGTGTCGCCCACAAGGCCGATCACCGGCCCCATCAACCGCCCGCGGTCCGAGCGGCCAAGCCCGGGCGCGTGCAGCCGCGAGATCGAGCCATCGAAATACAGCGCATCGCGGGCGCCAAGCCCGTCGCGGAACATCATTGCGAATTCGTAAAACGTCACCGGGCGATCGGAAATCGCGAACCACGCGACCTGACCCTTGTCATCGACGCCCACCCCGTTGCGCACATAGCGCGAGGTGGAATCGGCCAGAAAGCGCGGGTGCAACTGACCGTCAAGCAACAGCATCGGCCCGCTTTGCGTCGCCAGACGGCAGTCGGGCTTTGCCTTTGCGAAGGCGCGGCTTTCGATCACCTGAAAGGGCCGCTTGCCGCCGGTGCAGAAAACCCCGTTCGGCAGCATCCCGAAATTGCCGCCGCCGCCCGCCGTCACCAAAGGCGAGATCTCGGTGCCGTCGACCGCCATCAGCCCGACCGGGCTGCGATCCTCGTGATACATGCCGGCGTTCATGGCGAATGCCAGCGCACGCCCCTGTGGCAGCGTGGCCGATATGCGGTCGAACTGCCCCAGCACCTGCCCGTCGGCCCCTTTCAGCCATAGCTGAAGATTGGGCTCCTGCGCCGCCGGAACGGTGCAAACGACATAGCCGTTGCCGGCATGGGTCAGGCGCTGGCAGATGCCCTCGGCAGCGGCCGGCGCGGGGGCACCGGCGGCGGTCATCGCGACGACGGCAAGGGCGCCCGCCGCCCGTCCCAGCCGGCGCAGCATATCAGCGCGCCGCATCGTCCGAATCGTCCCGGTCGTCATCATCCCGATCATTCTCGTCCCGATCATCGTCATCCCAGTCGTCACCATACCGATCGGCATCCTGATCGGCCTCGCCCGCCATATCCCGCCGCACGCGTTCGTCCGCGAACATGCGCCGGGTGTCATCCATGCGGTCGAAGGTCTCATCCAGTTGGAAACGCAGATCGGGGGCGTATTTCAGGGTCATCGCCTTCGCGACCAGATGCCGAAGCTCTCGCGTATTGCGGCGCAGCGCGGCAAGCGCCTCATCCGCGCGCTGGCCGCCCAAGGGCAGCACATAGGCGGTGGCGATCTTCAGATCGGGCGAGCACCGCACCTCGCCCACGGTGATCGAGTGCCGGTTCAGGTCCGGGTCGTGAACATCGCCGCGCATGAGCACGTCGGACAGGGTGCGGCGGATCAGTTCCCCCACCCGCAACTGTCGCTGAGAGGGGCCGGGCCCCTGTTGAAATCTGTTCGTAGCCATGTGCCTTCATCTAGGGGGTCGCGGCCTTTGCCGCAACGGGATAACAGTTGGTCGGTGCAATAGTCGGGTGCAATAGTCGGAGGATTTGGGGATGAGCAAGCCGGGTGTGGTCGTGGCCGGGGCGATGGGGCGGATGGGCCGGATGCTGGTCAAACTGGTCTCCAGCTCGGATCAGGTGACGCTTGTCGGGGCGCTGGTCCGGCCCGGCAGCGAGTTGATCGGCCAGGACGCGGGCACCGCCATGGGCGGCCCGGCGCTGGGGGTGGCCCTGACCGACGACGCGGTAGAGGCGATGGCGCGGGCGCAGGCGCTGATCGACTTCACCACGCCCGAGGTGACGGTGCAGCTTGCCACGCTCAGCGCGCAGGCCCGCGCCGTGCATGTCATCGGCACCACCGGCCTGTCGGATACCGATCTGCTGCGGTTGCGCGCCGCCGCGCGCCACGCCCCGATCATCCGCGCTGGAAACATGAGCCTTGGCGTCAATCTGCTGGTCGGCCTGACCCGCAAGGTAGCAGTGGCGCTTGGCACCGATTGGGACATCGAAATCGTCGAAAGCCATCACCGGATGAAGGTCGACGCGCCTTCGGGCACCGCGCTTATGCTGGGCGAGGCCGCAGCCGAAGGCCGGGGCGAGCCCTTCGGCGACCTGCGCACGCCCGCCCGCGACGGCATGACCGGCCCGCGTTCCCGTGGCAGCATCGGCTTTTCGTCGATACGCGGCGGCGATGTGGTGGGCGAGCATGACGTGATCTTCGCGACCGAGGGCGAGCGGGTGATCCTGCGCCATCTTGCCAGCGACCGCGCGATATTCGCGCGCGGCGCGTTGCGCGCGGCGATCTGGGGGCAGGACAAGCCGCCGGGTGAATATGACATGACCGACGTGCTGGGCCTTTAGGAACCGCCCGCATGTCCCGAACCGCGTTTTTCCATGATGAGCGGACGCTGTGGCACGGCGGCGGCGATTACGTCCTGACCATCCCGGCGGGCGGGTTGGTCCAGCCGGGCGGCGGCCTGCCCGAGAACCCGGAAACCAAGCGCCGTCTGGTCAATCTGCTGGCCGTCACCGGGCTTTCGGCCGAACTCTCGGTCAGCAGTGCCGCGCCCGCCACGGCCGAGGATCTGCTGCGCGTCCATACCAGTGACTATCTGACCCGGTTCAAGGCGCTGTCGGATGCGCAAGGCGGTGAACTCGGCCCGCGGGTCCCGTTTCTGCGGGGCGGATATGATATCGCCGCCCTGTCGGCCGGGCTGAGCATGGCCGCGCTCGAATCGGTGCTGGCCGGGCGTGCGCGGAACGCCTATGCCCTGTCGCGGCCGCCCGGTCATCACTGTTTGCCGGACCTGCCGAACGGTTTTTGCCTGCTGGCCAATATCGCCGTCGCCATCCACGCCGCCCGGGCCAAGGGTCTTGGCCGCAGATTCGCCGTCGTCGACTGGGACGTTCATCACGGCAACGGGACCGAGGCGATATTCATCGACGACCCCGAGGTGCTGACCGTATCGGTCCATCAGGATCGGAACTATCCGCTGGATACCGGCGCGGCCGAGGTTCGCGGCGCGGGTAACGCCAATATCAACATCCCCCTTCCACCCGGCAGCGGTCATGCCAGCTATCTTGAGGCGATGGAGCGGATCATCCTGCCCGCCCTGACTGCCCACGAGCCCGAGGCGATCATCGTCGCCTGCGGCTATGACGCCTCGGCCGTCGATCCCTTGGGCCGCATGCTGCTTGGCGCCGGCAGTTTCGCCGCGATGACCGACCTGCTGCTGGCGGCGGCGGACCGGCTGTGCGCCGGGCGTCTGGTCATGGCGCATGAGGGTGGCTATTCTGAACTGCATGTTCCGTTCTGCGGCCACGCCGTTCTGGCGCGCATGGCGGACAGCACGATTGCGGCCGACGATCCATTGGCCGCAACCATTCGCGCCCGCCAGCCCGACGCCCGCTGGGTCAATCATCTCTCGGCCTATCTTTCGGAACTGGCCCAATATTTCGGAACCTCTCGATGACCTCTGCCGACCCTTCCGCCATTGAATTTCTCGGCTCGCGCCGTTCGCATCCGCCCAAGCTGCTTAGCGGGCCGGCGCCCGACCGCGCCCAGCTTGAGCAGCTTCTGACCCTTGCCGCCCGCGTTCCCGATCACGGCAAGCTGGAGCCGTGGCGCTTTATCGTCATGACCCGTCCGGCGCTGGACCGGCTGAAGCCGCTGATCCATCAGGCCGCGCTGGATCAGGGTCAGGATCAGGCCGGCGCCGACAAGGCGGCCTCCGCCTTTGATTCGCCCTTGATCGTGGCGGTCGTCTCGTCCCCGGTTCCCAGCGAAAAGGTCCCCGAGTGGGAGCAGTTTCTTTCCGCCGGCGCGGTCTGTCTTGGTCTTTTGAACGCAGCCCTTGCGGCCGGTTGGGGGGCGTCGTGGCTGACCGGGCTGGCCGCTCTCAACCCCGACTTCGGGCGTGCGCATCTGGGGCTGAAAACCGACGAACGGATCGTCGGGCTGGTCCATATCGGCACCAGCCGCGGCGCGCCGCCCGAACGGCCGCGCCCCGATGTGGCCGCCAAAACCACCTATCTGGCGTGATTTTTGAAAACGGTCGGCGCCGGCCCCGATGAGGCGGCGCGGATCAGCCCCGCAGCCAGTAATACAGCGTGTTCAGGTCATCGCGGGTGAACATGCCGCCCAGAATAAGCCATGCCAGAACAGCCCAGATCACCGTCGCCACGATCGTGGCAATCAGCGCCTGCCGTTTCAGCCGGTTTTCCGCCGGCGCCCCGGCAGGGGTGCCCGGCACGATCTCGCCCGCGTCGGCCTGCGAACGGTGGCCGATGGGCAGAATCACGAAAAGCGCCAGAAACCACAGCACCGCATAAAGAATGATTCCGCCGGTCAGGTTCATCTGGTTTCTCCGTCAGGGGCCGGGCGACTGGCTGGGTCGTGTCCGGCGGTCCCGGTGCTGTGGTGTCATTCCTGACGCCGTTAACCGTTGCTTAGCCTTTTGCGGGTTTACTGCGTCCAAGAGGTGATTCCAACATGGACGGATGCAATGCACAGCGACTTGACGTCACAGCCCGACATTTCGGCCCCTGACGCGGCCATCGCCGCCTTGCCGATGTGGAAGGCGACGGTTCCGACCCGCCCGCTGACCGGACTGACGGTCCTTGTGGTGGAAGACAGCCAGTTCGCAAGCGAGGCCGTGCGGCTGCTTTGCCTGAAGTCGGGGGCGCGGATCCGCCGGGCGGATTGCCTGCGATCGGCCAAGCGCCACCTGCAAACCTATCGCCCCGGCGTGGTCATCGTCGATCTGGGCCTGCCGGACGGATCGGGGGCCGAACTTATCGCTGATATCGTCTCGATGATGCCCCGGGTGCCGGTGGTGCTGGGCCTGTCCGGCGATTGCGACGGTCAGGCCACCGCCATGCGGGCGGGTGCCGACGGCTTTCTGGCCAAGCCGATCGAAAGCCTTGCCGTTTTCCAGCAATCCATCCTTGCCGCCATGCCGGTCGAGGCGCGCATGATCGGCCTTCGCGCCCTGCCGGATGAGGTGGTGTTTCCCGATGCATCGGCCCTGCGCGACGATCTGGCCCATGTGGCCGAGGTTCTGTCGGCGGCGCAGGATACCGGGATGATCGACTATATCGCGAAATTCCTGGCCGGGGTGGCCCGGTCCTCGCATGACACCATGCTGGAGGACGCGGCGACGGGTCTGGCCGAGGATCACCGCGCCGGCCGGGCGCTGGCGACGGATCTCGCCCGGATCAGCGGGCTGGTTCAGGATCGGCTGGCCAAGGCAGGCTGAGGGGTTCTGCTGCCGGGCCGGCATGGCGCGTGGGGGGCCTGCTCCTCCCCCTGCTGCCTTGCCCCCGGTTACGACCCCGGCCTCGCGACCCCGGTCACGACCCCGGCCGCTGCGTTTCCCCCCGGATGGCAGCGGCCGGGTTTCGGCTTGCCGCGGTCAGGCCCCGGCCGGGTTTCGGCTTGGCGGTGTCAGGCCCCGGACGAAACCCGCAACGGCGTCAACTGCCGGCCGGTGTCGTCGAAATTCGACGGGTCGAGCCAGCGGTCCCACTCGGCGCGGATCGCCGGCCAATCCTCGCTGGTCATCGCAAACCAGGCGGTGTCGCGGTTGCGGCCCTTGATGATCATGTGGTTGCGGAACACGCCCTCGAACGCAAAGCCATAGCGTTCAGCCGCCCGGCGCGAGGGTGCGTTCAGCGCATCGCATTTCCACTCTACCCGGCGATAGCCGTTCTCAAAGGCCCAGCGCACCATCAGCATGATCGCCTCGGACGCGGCGCGGGTCCGCTGCAGGAACGGCGCGATCTCGATATGGCCGATCTCGATCACGCCATGGCCGGGCTCGATCCGCAGATAGGACGCGACACCGCCGGTCTTGGCCCCGGCCTTGTCGATCAGCGCATAGAAAAAGGGGTCCTGGCTTTGGGCCATGCCGTCCAGCCACGCGGCGTATTCCTCGACCCGGGCGAAGGGGCCGTAACCCAGATAATCCCAGACCCAGTCCTGACCCATGTTCGCCGCGAATATATCACCGGCATGGCGCGCGGCGTTCAGCCTTTCCAGCGACACATAGCGCCCGTCAAGCCGGTCCGGCCCGGGCCTCGGCACCGCTGTCCAGCCCGCAATGGACCGGCCGACCGGACGTTCAGCGCCATGCCGCGTTCCATCGCCAGTTTGCGTTTCCATTCCCGCCCCCCATGATCAGCCCGCCCAGAATGGCGGCATGCCGGGGCGGACACAAGTCCGGCGGCGGAAACGCCGGGCGGCCGTCAGGCCAGAATGCCCGGATCCGTGCCCATGTCGAGGGCCGGAAACACCACGGTTTCCAGCGCATTGCGCGGAATGCCGAAAAGCCCCGCCATCGCCCAGGCGGCATAGGCGCGGACATCCCGCGTCGGCAACAGGTCGCGGTCGGCGTAAAGATTGCCCTCGCCCAGTCCCGGCCATTTGCCGAAGACCTTGCCGCCCTTGATGGCGCCGCCCGCCATCAACATCGCCCCGGCCGTGCCGTGGTCGGTGCCGTCCGAGCCGTTTTCGCGGACGGTGCGGCCGAATTCCGTCATCGCAAGGACGGTGGTCTTGTCCCAGTTCGCGCCCAGCCCATCGCGCAGGGCCAGAACGGCCGCACTCAGATTGGCCAGCGCCCGACCAAGGACGGCTTCCTGCCCGGCATGGCTGTCGAACCCCGACAGCGAAAACGCCGCGATCCGGGTGCGGCCGTTCATCCTGTCGGCCGCAAACCCGCCCAGCGCCGCAGCCGCCGCGGTCGGACCGCCTGCACCGGCGATTTCGGGACTGTTCGCGGCGATGGTCGCGGCCTCGGCCGAGGCCTTGCGGAACAGCGGATCGTCTTCGTAGGCGCGGTCCAGCAACAGTTGCGCCTGCGGTGAGATGGTGAATTTCGTGTTCGGCGCCCAGCTTTTCCGATAAGCCTCGCCCGACAGGATCAGCATGTCCTCATTGCCGATCGCATAGGCGGTCTCGGCCTCGGGGTCGGGCATCACGGTCAGCAGACGGTTCAGCCAGCCGCCCTTGCGCATCTCGGCGATCATGTCGTTCGCGGTGCCGGCCTCGAGCATGCTCTGCCCGTCGAAATGGCTGCGCTCGTCCCGGTAAGGCGTCGAAACCGCGTGCACGAAGCCAAGCTGCCCGGCCTTCCACAGCGGCAACAACGGCGCCAGTTCGCGGTGCAGCGCATAAAACCCGTCCAGATCCGTCGCCCCGCCCTGAGGTCCGACCGACAGGTTCTGGCGCAATTTGCGTAACAGCGGGTCGCCCCATGGCTGAACCGCATCCAGCCCGTCCATCGCACCGCGCAGCACGATCACCACAAGCCGGTTCTCGCCCGGCGCGGCGGCCATGGTGACGGTGGACATAAACGGATGCGCGGCCAGCGAACAGCCGATCAGCGCCGATCCCTTCAGAAAAAGCCTGCGATTGACGATCATCTTGCGCTATCTCCGATTGAAGTCGGCCGAGGCGAGGACCAGACCGATCCCCTCGGTCACCGATTCCGATTTCGGCACCGCCCATGCCAAAGGCTCGGAAACGGTTGCGCCAAGCGCCGTGTTCATGAACAACCGCGGGTCGGGCAATTTCTCGCGCAGACGCGACGGCATGCGCATCGCCCAGCTTATCCGCGCCGCCAGCGCCTGCGGCGTGATCCAGGTCTCGGCCTCTTCGTGCCAGCCGTCCGGCCCGATCGGCTGGCCCCAGGCCTGACCCATCGCGGTCATCGGACGAAAGATCATGTTGCGGAAACTCCGCGATTCGATGGCCATGACCGAAGCCCGGTTCATCCCCAGGGCGCGCAGCGATGCCGCAATGAAATCAAACGGCTGGCGTGCTTTTTGGCGGAATTGCGCGGTCAGCGCCGGATGGTTCACCAGCACCCGATAGACCGAAGGAAGATCGCCGCCGGTATCCTTCCATGCCTGCGACATGGCCTTGATCAGGTCGGGATCAGGGTTGTCGGACACGAAATGCACCGCCAGCTTCCAGGAAAGATGATCGGCCGTATCCGGGCGGACCGCCAGATCGTCCAGCACCGCGCGGATATCGTCGAGACTAGCTTTCTTGCCGCCGCCATAGCTGACACCCAGCACCGACTGGGCGCCCGGCTCGGACCGCTGCGGCACGAAATTCTCGCCCGATTTCAGCTCATAGGTCAGCCCGGTCAGCAGTTCGGCCAACTGGCGGACGTCCTTTTGGGTATAGCCGCTGTTGACCCCGACCGTGTGCAGCTCCAGCAGCTCGCGCGCCAGATTTTCGTTCAGACCGACCTTGCGCCCCTTGCGCGCCTGCGCCACCGCCTGACGCGAGTTCGGCCCGATGCTGTTGACCTGATCCAGATAGGTCAGCATCGCCGGATGCGTGATCGCGGCGAACAGCAGATCCGCGAACCGGCCGTTGACCTTGGGCCGGATGGCGGTGTCGTAGAAGGCGGTTTCCATCGCCTCCATTGCCGGGTTGTCGATCCGCACGGTGAAATGATCAGCCCAGAAGTTCACCAGCCTTTCACCGAAACCCACCGGCTCGGCCGCCGCCCGGGCCAGACGCGATTGAAGCTGAAGATAGCCGAGCTCTCTCAGCCCGTTGCGCAATTCCACGAATTCGGGGGTTTTTTCCTTGCCGGGCCCCATGCCGCGGACAACTTTCTGATATTCCAGCCGCATTTCATGCGCCCGCCGGGTGGTGATGGCTGCTGGCCCCGCCCCCGTCCGCGCGGCGCTGGCCAGCACCTCTTCGGGGCCGGCCGGCGGCGGCATCAGCGGCGACAGGCCGTAACCCAGCCGGATCGCCGCGATTTCAGGATAACCGATCGACATGTCTTGTCCCGCCCAGCTTTCGCTTTGCCGCAGGCGTTCGACGCCCGCTGACACGGGTTACAATATATATGTAAGGGCGCCGAGGTCAGCCCCCGGGGCCGATCACTCTTTTGGCAAAACCCGCAACCGCAATTCGCGCAACTGCTCGCCGGTCGGCTCGCTCGGCGCGCCCATCATCAGGTCTTCGGCGCGCTGGTTCATCGGGAACATGATGACTTCGCGGATGTTCTGCTCATCGGCCAGCAGCATCACCATGCGGTCGATGCCCGCCGCGCAGCCACCGTGCGGCGGCGCGCCATAGCGGAACGCCTTGACCATGCCGCCAAAGCGCTTTTCGACCTCATCATGGCCATAACCGGCCAGTTCGAAAGCCTTGAACATGATCTCGGGCTTGTGGTTGCGGATCGCGCCCGAAATCAACTCATAGCCGTTGCAGGCCAGATCGTATTGATAGCCCTTGACCGCCAGCGGATCGCCCGACAGCGCGTCAAGCCCGCCCTGCGGCATGCTGAACGGGTTGTGGCTGAAGTCGATCCGGCCCTCGTCGGTCTTTTCATACATCGGGAAGTCGACGATCCAGGCGAATTTGAACTGGTTCTCGTCGGTCAGGCCAAGCTCACGCCCGATCTCGTTCCGCGCGCGGCCGGCGACGGCCTCGAAGGTCTCGGGCTTGCCGCCAAGGAAAAACGCCGCGTCACCCTCGCCCAGACCAAGCTGCTGGCGGATCGCCTCGGTCGGGCCGTCGCCCAGCGCCTTGGCGATCGGGCCGGCGGCCTCGGTCGAGCCATCCTCGGCCTTGCGCCAGAAGATATAGCCCATGCCCGGCAGACCCTCTTTCTGCGCGAAGGCATTCATGCGGTCGGCGAATTTGCGGCTGCCTCCGGTCGGTGCCGGAATGGCGCGGACCTCGGTGCCTTCCTGCTCCAGCAGTTTGGCGAAAATGGCGAAACCGCCGCCGCGGAAATGATCGCTGACCACCTGCATCTCGATCGGGTTGCGCAGGTCGGGCTTGTCGCTGCCGTATTTCAGCATCGCTTCGGCATAGGGAATGCGCGGCCAGTCGGCGTTGATCGGACGACCGCCGCCGAATTCCGCGAACACGCCCTGAATGACCGGCTGAATGGCGTTGAACACGTCCTCCTGCTCGACAAAGGACATCTCGACATCGAGCTGATAGAAATCGGTGGGGCTGCGGTCGGCGCGCGGATCCTCGTCGCGGAAGCAGGGGGCGATCTGGAAATAGCGGTCGAAACCCGCGACCATGATCAACTGCTTGAACTGCTGCGGCGCCTGCGGCAGGGCATAGAACTTGCCCGGATGCAGGCGCGACGGGACAAGGAAATCGCGCGCGCCTTCGGGCGACGAGGCGGTGATGATCGGGGTCTGGAACTCGGTAAACCCGGCGTCCCACATGCGGTTGCGGATCGACCGGATCACGCGCGAGCGCAGCATGATGTTGTTGTGCAGGCTTTCGCGTCTCAGGTCGAGGAACCGGTACGCCAGCCGGGTTTCCTCGGGATAGTCCTGTTCGCCGAACACCGGCAGCGGCAGATCGTCGGCGGGGCCGAGGATCTCGACATCGGTCGCATAGACCTCGATCTCGCCGGTGGGCAGCTTCGGGTTGACCAGCGCCGCATCGCGCAGCTTGACCCGGCCGTCGATGCGGATCACGGTTTCGGCCCGCAGCTTCTCCAGCGTGGCGAAGGCCGGGCTGTCGCTGTCGGCGATGACCTGGGTGATGCCATAGTGATCGCGCAGGTCGATGAACAGCACCCCGCCATGATCGCGCACCCGGTGCACCCAGCCCGAAAGACGGACCTCGGTCCCGGCATCGGCGGCGGTCAACTGGCCGCAAGTATGGCTGCGATAGGCGTTCATGGCAGGTCCCCTTTTCGTCGGTCCTGCATCAACCGCTTCACACCGGCGAAGTCAAGGTTCAGAACGGTCTGACGACGTTGCCCGAATAGAAATATACACCCATCCCCACGGCGAAAAGCACATTGCCCGCCACCGCATGCATCAGCCACGCGGTCGGAAAGCCGCGTTCCAGATAGCCGCGGGCAAAGACGATGCCGCCCAGAAAGGTCAGCACCGCGACGATGGGCGACCAGTACATCAGATGCGCAAGCGAGAATATGGCGGCGTTCACCAGTATCGCCGGGCGCCGCTGCGGGAACAGCGCCGCATAGCGGTGGAAGAACAGGACCCGAAAGATCAGCTCTTGCGGCAGCGCCGACAGAAACGGGTAAAACGCCCAGACCAGCAGCATCCGCGCCGGGTCGGTCAGCAGAAAGCTGAACAGGTTTTGCGGGCGGTTTATCGACAGGATGATCCACCCCGAGACTAGCACGATCAGCCCGACCGCCGCGACCTTTCCCCACGGGATGCGTCGCCAGCCGCGCAGCAGCCCGCGCCAGTCAAAGCCGCCGGTGCGCCACAACAGCACCAACCCGGCGAGGCTGAAGGCGAAAAGCGCCAGAAACATCGCGCGCGGCGGCATGAAAACGGCGATTACGACCGGCGTCAGCACGAAAAGGCAGACGAATTCCGCCCAAAGCCATGAACGCCGGTCCGTGAACCTCATGCGGCGATCCGGTCGCTATTGCGAACGGCGCTGAAACCAGCTTCGCCAGGTCTGCGCGTCACCGACAAAGGTGTTCAGATCCACGTTCCCCCGAATGCCCGGCACGATCCCGGTCCCGGAATACTGCCAGAACGTCCATCTTTGACCGGGATAGACCTTGCTGGGATGACCGGCGACCGACCGCAGCCAGAATTCCGCCTGAAGCTGGCCAAGGTTGTTGTGACGATAGAAATCGACCGTCGTGTAAACGATGGGGCGCTGGCCATAGTACCGCTCGATGATGGTCAGCCATGTGTTCAGCTCGCGCTGAACCTCGGCCGGCGAGGGGCGGGTGCGGCAGGTCCGCGAGGTCGGCGTCCATTCCGCATCCAGAACCGGCGGCAACGCGCCCCGCTGACGCGGCACGTTGGCGATGAACCACGCCGCCTGTTCCTGCGCCGAGCGGCAGAAGTAGAAGTAATGATAGGCGCCGCGCGGAATCCCGGCCGCCGCGGCCTCGGCGTAATAGCGCGGAAAGCTGGTATCGCGGTGATCGCCGCCTTCGGTCGCCTTGATGAAGGCAAAGCTGACCCCGGCCTCGCGCGCGCGGTTCCAGTCGATATTGCCCTGATACTTCGACACGTCGATGCCGTGGACCTGATTGTTATACGGGTGTCCGCCGACCCAGACATGCGGTTTCGAATCCGAAATCTGCGGGACCGCGCCGCCGACATACCCGCCGGGACCACCCGAGACCCGTGCGGGGCTGCGACCGCAGGCCGCGACGAAAAGCATCAGAAAGATGCTGCATATGGTCAGAAACCGTTTCACTGCACTGCCCCTTGGTTTTTTCTTTTCGTCGTTATCACCCGTTCGTCACAAAAAGTCACGCTGGCGTGGGTCCGGAACGGTCACGAATTGGTCAGAAAGTCAAACATTGGCGGCCCGGGTCATTGGCCGGGGCGCCGGCCGGGTCGCCGGCCGAACCGCCTGTCACGGGACCAGCTTGCCCGGATTCAGGATGTTCTTGGGGTCCAGCGCCTCTTTGATCGCGCCCATCACCTGCCAGCCCTCGCCATGCTCGGCCTGCATCAGATGGCGCTTGCCGATGCCGACGCCATGCTCTCCGGTGATGGTTCCGCCCATCCGCAGCGCCCGTTCGGCCAGCCGGGCCGAGATGCGCTTGGCGCGGGCCAGATCCTCGGACTGGTCGGGGTCGATCAGCAGGATGGCGTGAAAATTGCCGTCGCCGACATGGCCGAGGATCGGGCCCAGCATGCCGGCGGCGTCGATATCGGCGCGGGTTTCGGCGACCGCTTCGGCCAACCGGCTGATCGGCACGCAGATATCGGTGACCATCGCGGTCGCGCCCGGACGCAGCGCAAGGCAGGCGGGATAGGCGCCGTGACGCATCTTCCACAGCCGGGCGCGCGCCTCGGGCGAGGTGGTCCAGTCGAAATCCACGCCGCCGAACTCGGCCGCGATCTCGCCGAAACGGGCCGCGTCTTCGGCCACACCGGTGGCCGAGCCGTTGAATTCGATCATGAGATGCGGCTTTTCCGGCAATTGCGTGCCGGCATAAAGGTTGAAGGCGCGCGCCGTCGCCTCGTCGACGAATTCGATCCGCGCCATCGGTATGCCCGACTGGATCGTGGCGATCACGCAGTTCACCGCATCGTCCAGCCCGGGAAAGGCACAGACCGCGCTGGCGATTTCCTCGGGCTGGCCGTGCAGACGCAGGGTCAGTTCGGTGATGATGCCCAATGTGCCTTCCGAGCCGAGCAGCAGCGCGGTCAGATCATAGCCGGCGCTGGATTTGGCCGCGCGCGATCCGGTGCGGATGATCCGGCCGTCGGACAGCACCGCCTCAAGGCCCAGAACGTTGTCGCGCATGCTGCCATAGCGAACCGTGGTGGTGCCGCTGGCGCGCGTGGCCGCCATCCCGCCAAGGCTGGCATTGGCGCCCGGATCGACCGGAAAGAACAACCCCGTTGCCCGCAATTCCACATTCAGCGCCTCGCGCGTCACGCCGGGCTGCACGACGGCCAGCATATCCTCGGGGCGGACCTCGAGCACCCGGTCCATGCGCGACATATCAAGCGAGACGCCCCCCAGCGGCGCCAGCGCATGCCCTTCCAGCGAGGTGCCGGTGCCCCATGCGATCACCGGCAGGTCACGGGCGTAGCAGATGCGCAGGATCGCGGCGACCTCGGCGGTCGATTCCGGCCATGCGACGGCATCGGGGGGCGCGGCGCTGTGCCAGGTCTCGGACCCGGCATGCGCCTCGCGGTCGGGACGCGCGACCGACAGGCGCGGCCCCAAAAGGTCGCGCAGCTCGGAAATCGCGGTTTCGACATCGGCTTGGCCCATGAAAGGGTTGAAGCACGCGGCGCGGCGCAAATCCAGACTTGATCTTGACGGCGGCGCTTCGCATAGCGGGCAAACGCCGACCCAGCCGAAAGCGCCTGATGACCGATCCGATCCGCGACCGTCGCGCCCGACACCTGCGCCTTGCGCGCCGCACCCGCTGGCTGCGCAGGCAGGGCCGGCAGGCGGCCGCGCAACTGCGCGATCAGGGCCCGGTCGAGCTGCGGTTCTGGGCGCTGGCGTTTCTGATCGGGGCCGGCGGCGGGCTGGCCGCGATCGCGTTCCGGCTGGCGCTGACCGGGCTGGCACAGCTTCTGTACGGGGCGGACGATCTTAAATCGGCGCTGCTGACCGGGCTGGTGCCGTGGTGGTGGCTTTTGTTCGTGCCGATGCTGGGCGGCATGCTGACCGGCATCATCCTTGACCGCACCACCCCCGACGCCCGCGCCCGCACCGTCTCGGACGTGATCGAGGGCGCCACGGTCGGGCGCGGCCAGGTCGAGGTCAGGGCGGGGCTCGGCTCCAGCGTGGCGTCGGTCGTCACCCTGACCGCCGGCGGCGCCACCGGCCCCGAGGCGCCGATCATCCATCTGGCCGCGATCATTCCGACCTTCGTCTCGCGCTGGCTGAAAATGAACCCGATGTCGGCGCGCGATCTGTTCGGCTGCGCCACGGCCGGCGCGGTCGCGGCCAGCTTCAACGCCCCACTTGCCGGGGCGATCTTCGCGCATGAGGTCATCCTGCGCCACCTGTCCGTGCGGACCCTGTCGCCGGTCGCCATCGCAGCCGTGACGGGAACCATGCTTTACCGTCTGGTTTTCGGCAACACGACGCAATTCGACCCGCCCGCGGTTTCCGATGCCGGCTTTGCGGTGCAATTCCCCGCCTTCATCGCCACCGGCATCGGTTGCGGTATCATCGCGGCCGGTCTGATGTGGGCCGTTCTGGCCTCGGACGCGCTGTTCGGCCGGGCGCAGCGCGCCGTCGGCGGCCCGCGCTGGCTGCGGCCGATGGCGGCGGGGGCGATGCTGGGCCTGCTGGCGATCGCCTTTCCCGACGTGATCGGCATCGGCACCGAGACGATCGAATCGGCGCTGACCGGGCGCATGGCGCTGGCGCTGGCGACGGCGCTGGTCGCCGCCAAGCTGGTCGGGACGGCCATCACCATGGGTGGCCGCATGGGCGGGGGAATTCTGGCGCCGGCCCTGACGCTGGGCGCGGTGGCCGGGCTGATGTTCGGCAAGATGTTCACCTATATCCTGCCCGGTTTCGCCGGCACCGAGGCGCTTTATGCCTTTGCCGGGATGGCCGCGGTGGGGGCCTCGGTCTTCGGCGCGCCGCTGTCCGCCGCGTTGATGGTGTTCGAGTTGAGCGGCGGCTGGCAGACCGGCCTGGCGGTGCTGACCGCCGTGTCGCTGTCGACGGCGGTGTCCTCTCGGCTCGTCCACCGCTCATTCTTCATGCTGCAACTGGAACGGCGGGGTCTGCGCGTGACCCACGGGCCGCAGGACTGGCTGCCGCAACGGATCCTTGTCGGGTCGGTGATGAAGGAGGTGGACACGCCCAAGGCCCCGCCGCGCGCCGAGATCGACCGGATGATCGCGCAGGGGCAGGTGTTGCGCGACACCGCGAGCCTGTCCGAGGCGCTGCGCCAGTTCGACCGCTGCGGCCAGCCGGTGCTTCCGGTGACCTGGCGCGACCCCTCGGGGCAGGCCGCGCTGATCGGGGTGCTGTTTCATGTCGATACGCTGGCGGCGATCAACCGCGCGCTGGCCGAAACCGCCGCCGAAGAGCATGGATAGCATGGCCGCGCCTTGCATGTATCGGCCGGGAATGCTTTGCATCGGGCGTCGGGCGGGACAATGGCTGGCGGCAATTGGTGTTTTTTATTAGATATGCTTCCCATATTCCTGAAAACACTTCCATTCTTTGCCATCATCGCGCTTGGCTGGTTCGCCGCCCGGATCAGGTTCTTCCCACCCGTCGCGACCGAGTGGCTGACGAAGTTCGTCTTTTATTTCGCACTTTCGGCGATGCTGTTCAGGTTTTCGGCCGCGCTCGATCTGACCAGTCTGTGGGACCCCGCCTTCGTCATGGCCTATCTGGGGGGCTCGCTGACGGTCTGGCTGATCGGCATGGCGGTGGCACGTGCCCGCGGGCTGTCCCTGCCCGAAATGGCGATGGAGGCGCATTGCTGCGTGATCGGAAACACCGGCTTTCTGGGTGTGCCGATGCTGGTCGTGCTTTTGGGGCCGCAGGCCGTCGGGCCGGTGCTGATGGTGCTGATCGTCGATCTGCTGGTGTTTTCCACGCTGATCACCCTGATCATCTCGGGCAGCGGCCGGGGGCCCATCGGCTGGCGCACCGTCGCACCGCTGTTGAAGGGGCTGGTCGGCAACCCGATGATCATCTCGATGGCGGCGGGGCTGGTGTGGGCGTGGCTGCGGCTGCCTTTGCCGGATCCGCTGGTCGAGTTTCTGGATCTGCTGGGCGCCGCCGCAACACCCGGCGCGCTTTTCGCCATCGGGGCGAGTCTGGTGGCGCGCAGCGCCTCGCGGATCGGGCCGGCGATATGGCTGAGCTTCGCCAAGCTGACGCTGCACCCGCTGGCTGTCGGCATCGCCGCATTCGGCATTTTCGGCGTGCAGCCCTTTGCCGCCGGGGTCATGGTCGCCGCCGCCGCCCTTCCGGTGGCGGGAAACGTCTATATTCTGGCACAGCATTTCAACGTCGCCATGCAGCGGGTCTCGACCACCATCCTGATCTCGACCGCCGCCAGCATCGTGACCATACCATTCGTCATTCACTGGATAACCGGGGGTCTGCCGTGAAACGCGTCAACGATCTGTCGCCCAAGAACATCGCCCTGTCGCTGACCGAACAGGGCGTCGCCGTGGTCAGCCTGAACCGTCCGGCCAAGCGCAACGCGCTGGACAGCGCGACGATCGAGGAGCTGATCGAAATCTTCTCGACCCTTCCCGGCGCCGGTGTCCGCGCCTGCGTGCTGCGGGCCGAGGGCGATCATTTCAGCGCCGGGCTGGATCTGGTCGAACATCACGACGCCGACCGCAGCCCGGCCGATTTCTGGCAGCTTTGCCTGCGCTGGCATGAGGCGTTCAACAAGATGGAATACGGCGGCGTCCCGATCATCGCCGCGCTCAAGGGCGCGGTGGTCGGCGGCGGGCTGGAGCTGGCCAGCGCCGCCCATATCCGCGTCGCCAGCCCGCAGACATGGTTCGGCCTGCCCGAGGGCCAGCGCGGGCTGTTCACCGGCGGCGGCGCCACGATCCGGGTCCGCGATCTGATCGGCAAGGCGCGGATGATCGACATGATGCTGACCGGGCGGCTGTATCAGGGGCAAGAGGCCGTCGATGTGGGCCTGTGCCAATATCTGGTCGAAGACACCGAAACCCTGGCGATGGAACTGGCCAACCGTGCCGCCCAGAACCTGCCCTTGACCAATTTCGCCATCTGCTCGGCCATCTCGCATATGCAGAACATGTCCGCGCTGGACGCCGCCTATGCCGAAGCCTGCGTGGCGGGCGTGGTCAACACCCAGCCCGAAGCGCGCAGCCGCCTTGATGCCTTTGCACGCGGCGTGGCGGTCAAGATCAAGCCGGGTGAGGCCAAATCGGGTGAGGCCAAATCGGGTCGGCGATGAGCCGGATCACCACGATCGGTTTCGACGCCGATGACACGCTGTGGGAAAATGAGCGGTTCTTTCGCAACTCCGAGGCGCATCTGGCCGATCTGCTGGCCGACCACCTGCCCGTCGCCGCAACGACCGAACGGCTGTATCAGATCGAGGCCCGGAACCTTGCCGTCTATGGCTATGGCATCAAGGGCTTTACCCTGTCGATGATCGAAACCGCGCTGGAGGTCACCGGCGGCCGGGCCGACCCGGCGCTGATCGCGCGCATCCTGCAGATCGGCCGCGATATGCTGGCCCACCCGGTCGACACCCTGCCCGACGCGGGGCAGGTTCTGGAAATGCTGGCCGGTCGTTATCGGCTGGTCCTGATCACCAAGGGCGACCTGTTCGATCAGGAACGCAAGCTGGCCGCCTCGGGCCTTGGCGATCATTTCGATGCCGTCGAGATCGTCGCCGACAAGCGGCCCGACACCTATGCCCGCATCTTCACCCGCCACGGAGACGGGCCGGAACGCGCGGCCATGGTCGGCAACTCGCTGAAATCGGATGTGCTGCCGGCGATCGCGGCGGGCGGCTGGGGCGTTTTCGTGCCCCACGCGCTGACCTGGTCACACGAACATGCCGAGGAGCCCGAACCCGGCGCAGAGCGCTTCGCCCGCATTGACCGGCTTGCGGACCTGCCGCCGCTGATCGGTGCGATAGGCTAGTTCACCGCCCGGATCAGCTTGCGTTCCAGAACCCGCAGGACAGTCGGCAGGTCGTGGCCGCGCTTCAGCACCTGCCCGTCCATGCCGATGACGGCATAGGCCCCTTGGGCATTGCGCAGCCGGGGCCGCTTCTCGATCCGGTAGATCGGATGTTCGGCCGCGCGGCGGAACACCGAAAACACCGCCACATCGCGCAGAAACGCCAGCGCATAATCGCGCCATTCGCCCGCCGCCACCATCTTTCCATAGACTGAAAGGATAACATTCAACTCGGTCCGGTCAAAGACGACGCGATCCGGGTCGAATTGCAGCGGCGAATTTGCGTTTATCATGGCGAAAGCGTGACAGTTTCGCCGGCGCTGATCAACAGGAAAGGTGGTGCGCCGCTTTGCCCGCGCGCATGTCAGCCGAAGCATCGCCCGCAAAGCCAAGATCGGTCCAAAGCTGCGGTAATAGCGCGCCGGCGAGCACATGCTGCGCGCGGGGTTCCAGCCAGTCGAGCTTGGCCCTCACCTCAGCCGCATAGGGGAACACGCGGCCGGGGAAAATCCGGGCGTCGCCCTCATCCAAATCGCCGTAAGGCTCGGCCCCTGTGGCCAGACGGTCCAGCGCGGCCATCAGCCCCGCATCGGCGCGGATGTTGTCCAACCAACGGCGGTATTCGGTGAAGCTCAGCGTCAGCGGCTGACGTTCGCGCCCGACATAGGTCCGATAGAAGATTTCGGCGTCTTGTGTCACTGCCCTACCCCCTTAAAGCAAAAAGGCGCACCCAAGGTTGCCCCCGGACGCGCCCCGATCGTTACCGGCAGATCAGCCGCAGCGCAGCGACGCCGCCTTGCCGTTGCGGTCAAGCTCGACGATCAGCCGCTGCGGGTTATAGTCGGCGGCGCGGCCCGCGCCATCGAAGGTCACGATCAGCGTGCCGGGGGGCAGCACACCCGTGGTCAGCGCCGTGCTGGGCTGACCCAAAAGCCCATAGGCCGCCCGCATGTTGCAGGTATCCGTCGCGGCCGGGCCGGTGACGACCGTCGTGGTCGTCGGCGCGGTCGGCTCGCACGCGGAAAGGGCGACAACGGCGGCAAGCGCGGCCGGAACGGTGAATTTCGTCATTTGAAGGTCCCTTCAGATGAGGCGGTGACAGGATCAGCCGCAGTCGATGTTATAGATGTTGCCGGCCTGATCCAGACGGAACACGATCCGAAGCGGGTCGTATTCCTGCGGCTCGATTCCCCGGTATTCGACGACCCGGTAGTCGCGGGTCACCCCAAGCGTCGGGATCACGCTTCCCGGCTTGGACAGGGCCGAGGTGTAATCCTTGGCGCGGCAGGCATCGGGCTCACGCTCCTCCAGCCCGCTGACCTGCGCGACGGGCATCGGCGCGGCGGGAACCGGTGCCGTCGGCGGCGTGTTCGGGGTGCAGGCAGCCAGGGTCAGAAGCGACAATGCAATAACAGCAGGGGTTTTCGCGTTCATGTTCGGTCCATCATTGGTCGATCGGGTGATCGGCAGCACAAGGCAGGCCGCCGGTCGGGTCGGATCAGGCTAAGCTTGTGGCGCAACATATCCGCAATCCGCCGCCGGTAAAACCCCGCGTGTAACAGGATCATGGCGCAAGCCGCACATAGCGTTGCCAAAAATCACCGCCCCGTTGGGGCGCACCCCTGCCGGTCGGTTACGGTGGCTGGCGGTGATGGGATGGGCGCGGTGGCAGGTGCCACCGGCGATCAGGACCGTCCCGACTGTCCCTGAAACCTGCTGGGCGGATGCCGCATCGCGTTGGCCGCCCCATAGCAGGACATGAACATCTGCATCCCGGCGCGGCAGATTTCCTCCATCCGCTCGGGGTTCACCCGCGTCGGACCCTGGAAATTCGCGGTATTGCGGATTTCGATCGCGGCCAGCTCCAGCAATTGCGCGGCGGCAATTTCAACATCCGGAATGATCAGCTCGCCCCGGTCGACCGCGCCTTGCAGATAACAGGCCAGATGGCGGCAAAGCCGCTTTGGCCCGGCGTCGTGATATGCCTTGGCGATTTCGGGGAAACGTGCCGCCTCGCCAATGCAAACCCGGTAAATACTCACACCCTGATCCGAGGTGATATGATCCGCCACCAGACGCATGACCGCCGGCAATATCACCTCGGGGGGCGCCTCGATGGTCAGAAGCATGCTGCTGTCGGCAAAGCAGTTGGCAAGCTCTTCCCGAAAGACGTGCAGGAACATCAGCCGCTTGTCGGGGAAATAACTGTAAAGCGTGGCCTTGGAGACGCCGGCGACACGGGCGATTTCATCCACGCTCGCGCCCTCGAAACCGTCGCGCAGAAAAACCCTGCGCGCGCCATGAATTACCTGTTGAAACTTGCGTCCTCTATTAACCGGCGCTTCATCACGCATTACAGAATCCCAAGAAACGTACCTCAAAATGAGGTGAACACACTCATTAATCTAGTCATTACATGCAAATGGCAATGTGCCAAGTGCGCACGCATATCGACCGCACACGACCCGTGCAGATAGGCGGATTTATGTCGTAATAGCATCAGAAATCGTATGTTTTACGACCTTTCTCGTCGAATTGCCGGCATGGCCGGCGGCGTTTCGGTCAATTTGGCGGTTGCCACCAGACAATTCTGAACCGATTGTCGGGGCATCCGCTGCGTTGGCAATGACCGAAAGGACCCACCATGGCTGCCACCCATCCCTCGTTCCGCGACTCAGTCGATATCATGTTCACGCGTGCGGCAAGCCTGATGGATCTTCCCCCGGGGCTCGAGGAAAAGATCAGGGTCTGCAACTCCACCTATACGGTGCGCTTCGGGGTCCGGATGCGCGGCGAAATCAAGACCTTCACCGGCTATCGCTCGGTCCATTCGGAACATATGGAGCCCGTCAAGGGCGGCATCCGCTATGCCATGTCGGTCAATCAGGACGAGGTCGAGGCGCTGGCCGCGCTGATGACCTATAAATGCGCGCTGGTCGAGGTGCCTTTCGGCGGCTCGAAGGGCGGTTTGCGGATTGATCCGCGCGAATACAACGAGGATGAGCTGGAGCGGATCACCCGCCGTTTCACCTATGAGCTGTCGCGCCGCAGCCTGATCTCGCCCAGCCAGAACGTCCCTGCCCCCGACATGGGCACGGGCGAACGGGAAATGGCGTGGATGGCCGATGCCTATAAGCGCCTGCATCCCGACGACATCGACGCGCGCGGCTGCGTGACCGGCAAGCCCCTGTCCTTCGGCGGCATCGCTGGCCGGGTCGAGGCGACGGGTCGGGGCGTCCAATACGCGATCCACGAATTCTTCCGCCACCCCGAGGCGATGAAGGCGGCCGGGCTGAGCGGGGCGCTGGAAGGCAAGAAGATCGTCGTGCAGGGGCTTGGCAACGTGGGCTTTCACGCCGCGCAATTCCTGTCGGACAACGATGGCTGCAAGATCATCGCCGTGGCCGAACGCGACGGCGCGGTGTTCAACCCCGATGGCCTTCACATCGGTGATCTGTATGAGCACCTGCGCACCACCGGCGGCGTCTACGGTTTCGCGGGTGCCACCAGCTATACCCAGAACAGCCTCGAGGCGTTGGAGACCGAATGCGACATCCTGATCCCGGCCGCGATCGAAGGCGTGATCAACGCCGAGAACGCCGAGCGGATCAAGACCCGGCTGATCGTCGAGGCCGCCAACGGCCCGATCACCTCGGAAGGTGACGCGATCCTGAAAAAGCGCGGCGTGGTGATCGTGCCCGACATGTATGCCAATGCGGGCGGCGTGACCGTGTCCTATTTCGAATGGGTCAAGAACCTGACCCATATCCGCTTTGGCCGGATGGAGCGGCGGGAACAGGAAGCCCGCCACCGCCTGCTGGTCAACGAGCTGGAACGGCTGTCGGCGGATCGCGGTCTGGGCTGGACGCTGTCGGCCGGCTTCAAGGACAAATATCTGAAAGGGGCGAGCGAGCTGGAACTGGTCCGTTCGGGCCTTGACGACACCATGCGCGGGGCGTTCCAAAGCATGGCCGAGGTCTGGCAGAATGACGAAAAGGTCGATGACCTGCGCACCGCCGCCTATATCGTCTCGATCCGCCGCATCGCGCAAAGCTATCAGGCGCTGGGAATTTAGGGGGCCGGTGGCGACGTCGGAGCCGGGAAATATACGCGGGGCCGTTGCGGCCCCGTTTTTCGTCCCGGCTGATTTTTACTCGGGCTGAAACGTCGCGATCGCGTCATAGGCCAGATCAAGATCGGCCGATGAGACGCAATAGGGCGGCAGCACGTAAACCGTATTGCCCAGCGGTCGCAGTAGCACCCCTTGGGCAAGGCAATGGGCGCGCAGGCGCGGGCCGGCATCGGCCAGATAGCCCGCCTGACCGACCTTCATGTCGATCGCCGTAATGGTCCCGCATTGCCGCGGGTTTTCGAACCGCGGGTCCCGGGCAAGCCGGTCGAGATGCCCCGCCTGCATCCGCACCACGTCGCGGATACGCGCGGCGACCGGCTCGGTCCGCCACACCTCGACATTGGCCAGCCCGGCGGCACAGGCGATCGGATTGGCGGTGAAACTGGAGGAATGGAAAAACGTCCGGCTGCGATCGGTCGAGTAATGGGCCTGAAACACCGGCTCGCTGGCAAGGGTGGCGGCCAAAGGCACGCTGCCCCCGGTCAACCCCTTCGAGGTGCACAGGATATCGGGGCTGATCTGCGCATGATCGCAGGCCCACAGGCTGCCGGTCCGGCCCCAGCCGGTCATCACCTCATCCGCGATCAGCAGGACGCCGTGGCGGTCGCAGATCTGCCGCAGCCCCGCCAGAACGTCGGGGCCGTACATCAGCATCCCGCCCGCCCCCAGAACCAGCGGCTCGACGATCAGCGCGGCCACGTCGCCCGCAGCGGCAAGCGCCTCGAACGCGTCGAGCGTGGTCTGGCCGTCGCCTGTGGGGAAAGGGATCGTCCCGACATCGAACAGGACCGGGTTGTAGGCGGCGTTGAACACCCCGCGCTCGCCCACGCTCATCGTGCCGATGGTGTCGCCGTGATAGCTGTGCTCCATCACCACGATCCGGTGCCGGGCCGCGCCGCGGTTGTGCCAATAACCCAGCGCCATCTTCAGCCCGACCTCGACCGCGGTGCTGCCGCTGTCGGAATAGAACACCCGGGTCAGGCCCTCCGGCGCCATTTCGACCAGCGCGCGGGCCAGCCGCTCGGCCGGCTCATGGGTGAAATTCGCGAAAATGACCTGATCCAGCCGTTCGGACTGATCGCGGATCGCCTGCATGATCGGCGCATAGCGGTGCCCATGGGTCACCACCCACCAACTGCTGATCCCGTCCAGAATGCGGCGGCCGTCCCCGGTGGTGATGAATGCGCCTTCGGCATGGGTGGCGACGGGCGCGGGCGGTTCGGTCGCATGCTGGGTAAAGGGCCGCCAGACCGGGCTTTCGCCGGTCTGCCAGCCGTCACCGGCGGGTTTGGGCGCGGCAATCACGCTTTCACCCTGATGGCCGTGATCCGCGCCGCATCCGCAGCCGTCATGATGGTGGTGATGGTTACCGCCGTCCGTCATTCGAAATCCCCTGCATCAAAATGCGCCGTCATGGCCCGTTCCAGCGATTCGGGCGTCAGCGGCGCCAGTCGCGGCAACCGGCCCAGCACCCGCACCCGGCCGATCTGGCCGATGGTCGCCACGTTGTCCTCATCCTCGGCGCCGATGAACGCGACCCCGAGGATGGGCACGCCGCGCGCCCGCAGCGCCTCGATCGCGGTCAGGCTGTGGCTGATCGTGCCAAGCCCGGTCGTGGCCGCAAGCACGACCGGCAAACCCCATTGCGCGAAAAGATCCGCGAACAGAAGCTGCCGGGTCACCGGCACCAGAACCCCGCCCGCGCCCTCGATGATCAGCCGTGGCGACGGCGGGATCGCGCGCAGCCGGGGCAGGTCGATATCGACCCCGGCCAGTTCGGCGGCGCGATGCGGCGACAGCGGCTGGGGCAGGACATGGGCGCCGGGCCATATCCGCGCACCGGAAAGCCGCGCCACCGTCGCGGCATCGCCGCCTGCAGTTTCGGGCGCATCTTCGGGCGCATCTTCGGTCGCAGCCAGAACGCCGGTCTGCAACGGTTTCCAGTAATCGGCGCCGAGCATGCGGCACAGCCCCGCCGCCAGCACCGTCTTGCCGATATCCGTGCCCGTGCCGGAAATGACGAATTTCATCAGACGGTTTCCCCGTGCCCGGCGCGACCGGCAAGGCAAGCGACGCTGCCGCCACGGCCGATGCCTTGATCGTTGCCCGCGCCGCCGGCGTCGATCAATGTTCGTCGCGGCGCATCGGCTGGATGCCCAGCTTGGCGAACAGGCGCATGTCGTGATCCTCGCCCGGATTGTCGGCGGTCAGCAGCGTATCGCCCGCGAAGATCGAGTTCGCACCGGCAAAAAAGCACAGCGCCTGCATCTCGTCGGTCATCGCGGTGCGGCCGGCGGACAGCCGGACATGGGATTTCGGCATCATGATCCGGGCCAGCGCGATGGTGCGGACGAAATCCACCGGATCGACCGGCGCCGCATCCGCAAGCGGCGTGCCCTCGATCGGGATCAGCATGTTGATCGGCACGCTTTCGGGCGGCTCGGGCAGATTGGCCAGCGTCACCAGCATATCGACGCGGTCCTGCGCGCCCTCGCCCAACCCGAGGATCCCGCCCGAGCAGACCTTGATGCCGCTTTCCCGCACATTCGCCAGCGTTTCCAGCCGGTCGGCAAAGCTCCGGGTGGTGATGACCTTGTCGTAATGCGCCTCGGAGGTGTCGATGTTGTGGTTGTAATAGTCGAGCCCCGCGCCTTTCAGCCGCAGCGCCTGATCCTGGTCCAGCATGCCCAGCGTCATGCAGGTTTCCATGCCCAGCGCCTTGACCCCCTCGACCATGGCGATCACCTGATCCATGTCGCGGTCTTTCGGGCTGCGCCACGCCGCCCCCATGCAATAGCGCGTCGCACCGGCGTCGCGGGCCCGCTTGGCCTCGGCAATGACACGCTGCACCTCCAGCAGTTTCGAGGCTTTCAGCCCGGTCCCGTGCTTGGCCGACTGGCTGCAATAGCCGCAATCTTCCGGGCAGCCGCCGGTCTTGATCGACAAAAGCCGGCTAAGCTGGACCTTGTTCGGATCATGATACTGGCGGTGAACGGTCTGCGCCTGAAACAGCAGGTCCATGAACGGCTGATCGAAAATCGCGCGGGCCCGCGCGCTGGTCCATTCCGGCGCGGCCTGCCCCGGATCAGAGGTTTCCAACGCGGTGGTCTGATCGTCCAGATGCATGCGGCGACATCCCTTGTTTCTGTGCCGAACGGCCTATCAGGTCGCCCGGGCTTTGTCCAATGCGGCCATCGCCGGCAGCAGCCGAAACGGCGCGGAAGGTGGCGGGTGGCTGACCCGGCGTAGGATCCGCGTCGGCGCCGCACGCGCGCGGAACCGCGCAAGTCGGCAATCTTCCGCGACCCGACGTCAGATCAGCGCCGAAACCGCATCAACGGCGCGGTAACCAACGGATCAAACCCGCTTTTCCAGCTTTTCCCGCCGCTCGGCTCTGGCCCGAATGACCAGATCGCGCATCACCTCGGCCCGGCCGAAGGCACGCAGGGCATCGCGACGCGCGCTTTCGAATTTATCCGAAAGCCGCTCCAGCTCGGCCGCCGCATTGCCAAGGGCGCGCGCCACCTCGCCGGTGTAGGCACTGGCATGGCGAGCCTCGGCGATGGTCGTCGGCGCCGGGGCGCGGGCGCTCTGGTCAAGGTCACAGCGCAGCCCGTCGACCTGCGCCTGAAGCACCATCACATGGCTGCGAAACGCCGAGAACCGCCGCGTCTCGCGGTCCTGCGCCAGACGGGCAAGATGGACGAGCCGGTCCATTTCCTCGGGTCGCGGCGTGATCATGTTGTCACCACCCCTGCCGCGCCTTGTCGCGCATTTTTTGGGCGAAGCGGATCGCCGCCGCGACCGCTGCGAAATGATCGGCGGGAATTTCCTGTCCGATGTCGACCGTCGCATAAAGCGCGCGGGTCGCCGGCGGATCGGGCCAAAGCGGCACCCTGGCCTCGGCGGCGCGGGCGCGGATGCGGGCGGCGACCGCATCGGTGCCCTTGGCGACGCAGATCGGCGCCCTTCCGCTGCCCCGGTTCCATTTCAGCGCCACCGCGTAATGGGTCGGGTTGACCATCACCACATCGGCGGTTTCCACATCCTTCAGCATGCTGTTCAGCGCAAGGTCTATGGCCTTCTGCCGGCGCGCGGCCTTCATATGCGGATCGCCTTCGCTGTCCTTGTGCTCGTCCTCCATCTCCTTTCGGGTCATCCGGTTGCGCTGGCGATGTTCGTGATGCTTCCACAGCAGATCAAGGACGGCGAATCCGGCCGCGATACCGGCCCCCAGCATGATCACCTGCCACAGCATGTCGCCCAGGCCCTGCACCCATTGCGGGCCGCCGGTAAAGACGGTGGCCGCCAGCCGGTCCAGCAGGCTGGCGAAAAGATACCAGCCCCCGGCGGCCACCAGGCTGACCCGGGCAAGCGACATGAGGAACGTGACCAGCCCCGACTTGCCGAATTTCTGCGCCGCATTCTTGACCGGGTTGATGCGCGAGAAATCGGGGGCGAGTTTTTGCGGCGAAAAGACGATGGATCGCTGCGCCACCAGCCCGGCCAGAACAAGCGTCGCCGGCACCGCCATCACCGCCAGCATCAACAGCCCCGACACCCCCACAAATCCCGCCGCCGCGTCAAACCGGCCAGCCGCGGGCGCGTCGTTGGAGCCGGGGCCGGGGCCGGGGCCGAAATCGAACCCGATCCGTACCGCCTGAGCCAGCCAGTAAAGGCAAAGCGGCGCGCCGATCAGACAAAGGCCGACGAAACTGCCGATATAGGCCAGCGCCGAGCCGACCTCGGGCGTGCGGGGGATATCGCCTTTCTCGCGCGCCTTGCGCAGCTTTTGCGGGCTGGCGTCATATTGCTTGTCGTCCTTGTCCTCGCTCATCGTGCCATCCCCAGATCGGGCAACCGCCAGTCCATGACGGCGCCCGTCCAAACCGACAGGATCGAGGGCGCAAGGATAACGAGCGCGATCAGCGCCAGAAGGATCGCGGCCGGCGCGCCGATCAGCGACACCGGCAGCGACGGCATCACCCGGCTGACCACGCCGGACAGGGTCTGGTACAGGAACCCGCCGATGATGAACGGCGCCGACAGGATCATCGCCAGCGCGAAGCTTTGCATGATCGTGGCGACGCCGGTCTGCAGCACCGTGGCGGCATCGGGCCAGCCGCCGGGCGGCCAAAGCCGCATGCTGTCGGCCAGATAATCGACCATACGCAGGTGAAACCCAAGTGCCATGATGATCGCTGAGGCCGCAAGGTTCAGCAGATTGCCGATCGGATGCGGCGAGGCCTCGGTCCCGGTGCCGATGATCTGCGACAAGGATGCCGTCGAGGCGATGGCGGTCGCCGCGATGTTGATCGCCAGAAACACCAGCCGCACCAGCACCCCCATCAGAAACCCGAGCACGAGTTGCTGGCCGACCGCGATCACCAGCCCCAGCGGCGCGGTGGGTGCCGCGATATCCCCCGCGACCGCCATCAGAAACGGGCTCAGCGCCACGGCGAGCGATACCCGCAATCTGACGCCGAACCAACGTTCGGACAGGACCGGCAGCGCCAGAATGCACGCCTGAATGCGCGCATAGATCAGCAGCCACGCCGGATCTAGATTGCCGATCAGGTCCGGGATCATGCGGCCTCGACCGTGCCGGCCAGCCGCACCCGCGCGGCCGGGTCGATCTCGTCGAAGCCCAGCACGGTGACGGCGACGCCGGCCTGCCCCAGCATGGCGCGGATCAGCCGCCGACGATGATCGGGTACCGCGAGGACCGGCTCGCGTTCGAACCGGGCGCTGGTCAGCGCCTGCCGCACGGCCTCGGTCACGCGCCGGGCGATGACGGGCGACATCGGGCCGGCGCCGCCGCGGCTCATCTCGGCCTCGGCGCGGGTGAACTCGGTCTCCCAGACCGGGTGGAGTTGCAGGATGCCGATCTCGCCGTCGCGCCCCAGCGCCTCGGTGATCTGGCCGCGCAGCCGCTTGCGCACCAGCTCATAGACCGCGTCGGGCTGAGTCGCGGCGCGGAACTCATGCACGGCATCGAGGATCAGCGGCAGGTTGCGGATCGAGATCCGTTCATCCAGAAGCGCGCGGAGGACCGCAAGCAACAGCTCGGGCGCGACCTTGTCGGGGATCATGGCGTCGAAATAGCGCTGGTTCGCCTCGGCGCGGGCGGTGTCCGACAGGTTTTTCAACTCGGCGATCAGTTTCTGCATCGCCGACATCGTCATCAGGGCAGAGAGGTTGCTTTTGACCACCTCCATCAGATGGGTCGAAAGCACCTCCATCGGGGTGACCACGGTCGCGCCCATGATGGCGGCGTGATCCTGATCCTCGACCCCGATCCACACCGCCGGGCTGCCATAGACGGGCTCCTTGACCCGCTCACCCACAAGGCCGCTCACGCCGGCATCATCGCCAAGCGCCAGCGCGCCGAAGGCCCGCAGGGTGCCGCGCCCCCTGATCACCCCATGCAGCTTGATCTGATAATCGGCGCCCGAGAGACCGGCGGCGTCGGTGATGCGGACCTCGGGCAGGATCAGCCCATAGCTGCGGGCGAAATGCGATCGCAGGTTCAGGATACGGGCGCCAAGCCCCCTGCCCTCGTCCAGCGCGGCCATGACCAGATCGGGGCCGATTTCGACCGCGATCTCGTCCATGTCCAGCATGTCGCCGATACGCGGCGCCGGCGCCGGGCCGCGTTCGGCCGGGGAGGTCTGCTCCGCCGGCTCGGGCTGCGCCGCGCGGCGCCGCGTTCGCCACGCCAGAAACCCAAGCGTTGCCGCGATCGACAGAAACAACAGCTTCGGCATGCCTGGGACCAGCGACAGGATGACCATGCCCGCAGCCACGATCGCCGGCACCCGCCAGTTGCTGAGCAGTTGCTGCGAGATCAGATCGGCGGTGGTATCGGTGGCCCCGCCACGCGACAGCAAAAGCGCCGCCGCCATCGAGGTGATCAGCGCCGGGATCTGGCTGACCAGCCCGTCGCCGATGGTCAGGTGCGAATAGGTCGTCAGCGCCTCGGACAGGGGCAGCCCATGCGCGAGCAGCCCGACCGCAAGACCGATGAACAGGTTGATCAGGGTGATCAGGATGCCGGCGACCGCGTCGCCCTTGACGAATTTCGACGCCCCGTCGAGGGATCCGAAAAAGCTGATCTCGCGCTGATCGCGGACCCGGCGGGCCTTGGCCTCCTCATGGTCGATCGAGCCGGCATTCAGGTCCGCGTCGATCGCCAGCTGCTTGCCGGGCAGCGAATCGAGCGCGAAACGCGCCGCGACCTCGGCCATGCGGCCCGAGCCCTTGGTGATGACCATGAAATTGACCACCGAGATCACCGCGAAAACCGTCACGCCGACCAGAAGCGAGCCGCCCGCGACAAATTCCGAGAAGCCGCTGATCACATCGCCGGCGGCGTCCGGCCCGGTATGGCCCTGGGTCAGGATCAGCCGCGTCGATGAAACGTTCAGCGACAGACGCATGAACAGCGACACCAGCAAAAGCACCGGAAAGGCCTGAAAATCGGTCGGTTTGTCGACCAGTGAGGCCATGACCAGTATAAGCGTCGCCGTAGCGATCGACAGCGCGATCCCGGCGTCAAGGAATGACGCGGGGATCGGCAGCACCATCGACATGACGATCAGAACCAGTGCGCCGGTCACCAGCAGCGGGCGCGCCGCCGCCGCCCGTCCGCCCGGGCGCGAGGTTACGGCCCCGACGCTCATTTCCGGTCCCCCGTATCGCGGGCCGGTTTCAGAAGCGCGGTCAGCGACAAGGGCGCGCCCTCCATGATGCCGGAACGGCGCAGGAAGATGATGGCGCGCAGCCGGTCTTCCGGGGTGAAATCGGCAAGGCGGGCGCGATATTCCGCGACTTCAGCCGCGCCGATCGGCCCGGCCAGAAGCTGGGCCGCCACCTCCTCGCGGAAGGCCTGAAGCGAGGCCGGCTCGGCCAAGGCGGGCAAGGCCGATCCCCAGAGGGCGAGGAGTGCCGCGACCCGCATCATGACGCTCGCTTTATTTCGCGCAACGCGCTTTCCAGCGTGACAAAGCTGGGGCGCAGCGGCTCGGGCGCGGCCTGGCGGCCAACCTCGACGCACAGATTGGTCGCGTGCTGGTGCAGGCCGGCGACCAGCACCGATTTGATCACATCATAGAACGCCAGATCGGTTTTGATGACATTGCCAAGCCTCTGGGCCAGCGGCGCCACGAAACCATAGGCGAGAAACACCCCCAGAAACGTCCCGACCAGCGCCGAGCCGATCATCTTGCCAAGCACTTCCGGCGGCTGGTCGATCGCGCTCATCGTCTTGATGACGCCCAGCACGGCGGCAACGATCCCAAGCGCGGGCAGCGCATCGGCCATGCTTTGCAGCGCATGCGGCACATGCATCTGTTCGTGCCGCAAAAGCGCGATGCGGCGTGCCAGCATTTCCTCGACCTGATAGGGATCGTCATAGTTGAGACTGGCCGAGCGCAGCGTGTCGGCGATCAGTTGAACCGATTCCTCATCGGCCAGAATACGCGGATATTGCTGGAAAATCGCTGATTCGCGGGGCCGCTCGATATGCTCTTCAAGCTCGACCGGGTTGGCGCGGGCCAGCCGCAGCATCTGAAACATCAGGCACAGCATGTCCTGATGATCGCGCGACGTCCACCGCGGCCCCTTGAAGGCCAGCGCAAGGCCGCCCGGCGTATGCTTCAGCACCGGGGTTTCATTCGACAGCACGTAGGAGCCGATCGCCGCGCCGCCGATGATCATCATCTCGAACGGCAGGGCATAAAGGATGACCTCAAGATGGCCGCCGGCAAGGGCGTAGCCGCCGAAAACCATGCCGATGGTCAGAAGAATTCCAAGGATTCCGAACATCCGCTTCTCCGATCAGTTCAGTTTGCGCATGGCGATGACGCCCATGCGCGCGGTCAGTTCGGCCGCCTGGCGCGGGTCAATGGCGGCGATGATCTTCGCGCCGGTCCCGGAATCGACCCGCATCAGGATCTCGGCGGCGAAATCCGGCGGCAGGTTCGACAGGACGGCGGCCGAGTCCTTCGGCGCCATTTCGTCGTAAAGCGCGATCATCCGGGCCAGATCGTCCTGCCGCGCCTTATCCGCCCCGGCCGATTTGGCGCGGCTGCCGCTGTTGGCCGATCTGACCTTCTCGAGCCATGATCTGAGGCTTTCCTCGGCCTTGGTGATCTCGGCCTTGCGGCGGTCAAGATCGACCATATAGGCCTCAAGCCGCTGGTTGCGCTGACGCAGTTCCTCGGCCATGGCGACAGCCTCGGGAACGTCGGCGCAGCCTTCCAGAAAATCCGGTGCGGCGGCGGTTGCGGTGAACATATCGGACGGCAGGAACTGCAGCGAAAACACCGCCGCCGGGACCAGAAACGCCGCGCCGAGCAGCGGCAGGATACGCTTAGGCCGCTTCATGGCTGACCTCCGGCCTTGCGGCCCGCAGGCGCCGGCGCTGGCGCGGCGGCGTTTCGGCGGGTTTCCCGGCCTCCTGCGCGTCCGAGAACTTGCGCTGCAGGACCCAGAAGGCGCGCTCTTGCTTGGCGCGTTCGACCTCTTCGGCAAGCCTTTGGGTGGCCACGGTCGCCTCGTCCCGGGCGGCCCTGATCGCCGTCTCCAGCCGCGCGATCTCGGCCGTCATCACCGCGATCGCCCCGCCGAGCCCGGTTTCCAGATCGTTCAGCCGGCGCAGCCGCCGCGCCAGCACCATGCAGAAGATCGCCAGCGCGACCGAGCCGACCCCGATCGAAGCCTGCAGAATTTGATATATCATTCACCTGATCCCGAATTGGGTGATAAGGACGTCGCGGACCAATCCCTTGCCAAGGACCATCTCGACCCTTGTGGCCAGCTCGGTCCGGATGATGTCGAGAATGCCCCTGCGCTCAAACGCCTGCGGGTCGATCGCCGAAAGGAAGGTGTTGAACGTGTCCGCGATGCGCGGCTGCATATGTTCGACCGCGGCGCGGTTGGCGGCGTCGACCTCCAGCTTGGCGGCAAGGACGACCTGCCGGGCCGGGTTTCCGGGAATCGTGACCATGACCGCCGGCACGTCGACGAATTCGATGCCGGCAAAGGGGTTTTCGGTCGCCGGATCTTCGGCGCGGCTGGCGAATGCGGGCAGCGGGACATAGCCCAGATAGCTGCCCGCAAACCCCGCCGCCACCGCCAGTACGGTGATGCCCGCCAGAAGCAGCATCTTCTTTCCTGATCTGGGCGGACCTTCGGTGGCGCTGGCGCTGGCGGTCATGACTGATTCTCCGTCTGGTTCAGCACGGTCTACCAGCTTGGCACTAACGTTTTCTTAATGGGCGCCGTGCCAGAACCGAGCTGTCGGAACCAAAAATGATTCGCGGGGGCGTGGTGCAAAAATTGCAGGAATACTGGGCGGACAGGACCGCGCGGCAGAAGCTGATGCTTGCCGGCGCGTTTCTCGCCACCTTCCTTGCCGTCGCCGCGTTTGCGATGCTGGCCGGCCGCACCCCGATGGCGCTTCTGTATGGCGGGCTCGAGTCCGGTCAGGCCGGGCAGGTCGTGGCGGCGGTCGAACGTTCCGGCGTGGTCTATGAGGTGCGCGGCGATTCGATCTGGGTGGACGCCGCCCAGCGGGACAGGCTGCGCATGGATCTGGCCGGTCAGGGTCTGCCGGCAGCGGGTGGCGCGGGCTATGAGCTTCTGGATGGCATGTCCGGCTTTGGCACCACCTCGCAGATGTTCGACGCCGCCTATTGGCGCGCGAAAGAGGGGGAACTGGCGCGCACGATTCTGGCCTTGCCGAATGTGCGCGCCGCCCGGGTTCATCTGGCCGTCCCCGCCAGCCGGGGCTATCGCCGCGAGATCAGCGGCTCGGCCTCGGTCACGCTGACGACCTCGGGCGGCCCGATCAGCCGCGCGCAGGCCAAATCATTGAAATACCTCGTCTCATCCGGCGTGCCGGGCATGACGCCCGAGAATGTGACCATCATCGACAGCCTCTCGGGCGTGGTTTCGACCGGCGATGAGGATGCGACGGCGCAGGGGCAGGACCGGCAGGATGAAATGCGCCGCAATGTCGAACGGATTCTGGAGCCCCGCGTCGGTGTCGGCAACGTTCTGGTCGAGGTCAATCTGGATCTGGTGACCGAACAGGAACTGGTGACCGAGCAGCGTTTCGAGCCCAAGGACAAGGCAATCGTCTCGGAAGAGGTTCAGGAAACCTCGGATCAGTCCAGCAATGGCGGCGCCCAGCCGGTGACGGCGGCCTCGAACCTGCCCGAGAACGCCGGCCAGCCGGGCGACCAGAGCAAGTCGGCGCGCAGCGAAACCCGCTCTCGGACCAATTATCAGGTGTCGCAGGTGACGCGCGAAATGCGCAGGATGCCCGGCGCCACGCGGCGTCTGACGGTCGCGGTGCTGGTGAACGGCGTCCCCGACCCGAAAGACCCGAACGCGCCCGCGATCCCGCGCCCGCAAACCGAGCTTGACGCGATCCGGGAACTGGTCGCCTCGGCGGTCGGTTTCGATGACAGCCGGGGTGATCAGATCACCGTCAAGTCGATGCCCTTTCAGCCGCAATCCGAAGCCGGGTCGCTGGCGACGCAGGGCGGGATTCTGTCGGGGCTGCCGCTTGGCGATCTTGCGCGCATCGGGCTGATCGGGCTGTTCGCGCTCGCGTTCGCGGCGCTGGTGCTGCGGCCGATGCTGCGGGCGCGGCCGGCCGGGAAAACCCCGCAACTGGACGATTCGCGACCGCTGCCGACGTTGCCCGCCCCCGGGGACGCGCCGATGACGGATATCGCCATGGTGCAGCCCGAAGCCTATCAGTCGCTGCCCGCACCCTCTGCCCGGCCCGCGAGCTTCGATTTCTCGCTGCCCACGATCACCGCGCCCAGCGATGACCCGGTCGCCCGACTGAAGGAAATGATGAAAGCCCGGCAGGACGAAAGCCTGCGCATTCTTTCGGGCTGGATCGCCGACAAGGGCGGCGCGCGATGACCATGGCCGCCCTGAAGCTCGAGCGTTTTGCGGCCGCTCCCCATGGCGCCGTCGCAGTCCCGATCACCCCTGCGGATCTCGCGTTAGCCCGGCAGCAGGGTTTCGAGGCCGGGATTGCCCATGCGCATCACCGCGAGGCCGAGGCGCTGCGCGACGGCATCGCGGTGATGAACCGTTCGGTCGCGGAACTGGACCGGGCTGTCGCGGCGGCCCGCGCGGAACTCGCGGCCAGCTATCGGCCGTTGATCGCCGCCGCCATCGGGGCCCTGGCCGAGGCGACCTGCGCCGACCGGCTGACGCTGGCCCTGTCCCGGGCGTTGCAGGGGCTGCTGTCGGATCATCAGGCGCACAGCATTCGGCTGATCTGCGACCCGGCGCAGGAGGCTGCCGTCAGGGCGGCGGCCGCCGGATGCGACGGCGTCGCAATCTCGGTGACCAAGGGCGCTGCCCCGCAGCTTCTGCTGGAAGGGGGACGGCTGGTCTTCGATCCCGAACAGGCCGCGCAAGAGATCATCACCATCGTGGATCAGGCACTTAAGCCGAAAGGACATGCTGAATGACCGTCGCAATCGAACGCTCTCAGACACTCGTCGCCATGGACGCGATCCCCGTCGAGGTGACGGTGCGGCTTGGCCGCGCGACGATGACCGTGGCCGAGCTTGCCGCCCTGCGGCCCGATGACGTTCTGGGGCTCGATCAGGCGATCTCCGACGGGGTCGATATCTGCGTCGGCGACCGGGTTATCGCGCGCGGCGAGCTTGCCGCCGGCGATGACGGCCGGGTCTGCGTCCGGGTGACCGGCGGGACAGCCGCGTCGTGAAACCGCTCCGGGTCGCCCTGCTGTTTCTGACCCTGCTGCCCGGGGCCGCGCTTGCGCAGGACATCGGCGATCTGGGTCAGGCCCTTGGTCAGGGCGCGAACGGGGTCGGGCAGAACGCGGTTCTGCTGGTGGTCATGCTGACCGCCCTGTCGCTCGCGCCCGCGATCGCGATCATGGTGACCTGCTTTCCGTTCATCGTGACGGTCCTGTCCATCCTGCGCCAGTCGATCGGGTTGCAGCAATCGCCCCCGAACATGCTGATCGTCTCGCTGGCGGTGTTTCTGACATGGTTCGTCATGGACCCGGTTTTCCGCGACTTCTGGGAGGTCGCCGGCCGGCCCCTGCAGGAAGGCCAGATCACCCTGTCCGAGGCGTTCCAGCGCGGCGTGGTTCCGTTTCGCGGCTTCATGGAGGCGCGCGCGGATCCTGATACGCTTGCCGCCTTGCAGGAGATCGCCCCGACAGGCATACAGGCCGCCCCGCAAAGCACCGCCACCGGCGCGGACAGCGCAGCCAGCAACCCACCGGTCGCGCTGAGCGTGCTGGTTCCCGGCTTCATGCTGTCCGAGATTCAGCGCGCCTTCGAGATCGGCTTTCTGGTATCCCTGCCCTTCCTGATCATCGACCTTGTCGTCTCGGCGGTGCTGATGTCGATGGGGATGATGATGGTACCGCCCGCGGTCGTGGCGCTGCCCTTCAAGCTGGCGTTTTTCGTCGTGGTCGACGGCTGGGGCATGATCGCGGGGGCGTTGGTGCGCAGCTATCAGTGACGGTTGTCGGACGCGGCGGCGGTGCGCGCCGTCATGCCGGAATCTTCCGTCGCCCCGCCCGTTTGCCGGCGGGGACAAGCCGCCGGGGGCGCAAGCCGGGGACGCAACCGGACGCGGCGCGTCCGGCCCCCCGCCGCGGACCGCTTGGGCGGCATGAGGCCCGTTCATCTGCGGCGATGACCGGCTGTCAGACCGCGATCAGGTGATTGTCCCAGGCGACTTCGCTGCGGTTCAAAAGTTCCAGTCGCGCGCCCGTCGCCTTCATCACAGCACCATTGCCGTCGGTCGCGACGAAGCCATCGGGGCCAAGCGCGATGCCGCTCACATCGGGGCGCCGGTACATGCGGCGCAGGCGTCCTTCGAGATCATGCACCATAAGGGCGCCGCCATGCGGTGAGGTGATCCCGACCTCGCCCCGTGCCGGATCCAGCGCGATCGAGCCCGCATAGCCTTTCATGGCGACCAGATCGGTGTCGGGCGCCTCTGCCAGCACCGGCGCCCGCCCGCGCCGCGCAAGGCCCAGAAGCGGCACGATCCGGGCCGGATCGCCTTCCCATTGCATGGCAAAGGCGACCAGCCCGTCGGGTGCGATGGCAAGATGCCGGATCGAGGCCTGATTGAGCTCGGCCGGCAGTTCGGTCCTCGCCTCAATCTTACCCCGCGCGTTGATCCATGACAGCGCCGGCTGCATCGTGTCCAGATTAAGCTTGGTCCGGTCATTGGGGTCGGTCCGGATGCCGCCATTCGCGACCACCAGATCATCGCTGCCGGGCAGGCGCCGGATTTCATGCGGACCGATGCCGCCCGATTCCCAAGTGCCGATGCGGCGATAGCCGTTAGCCGCATCCCACAGCCCGATCCGCCCCGCGCTGCCCTCGGCAACGACCTCAGAGGTGTAAAGCAGCGCGCCATCGGCGGAAAAACAGCCGTGGCCGTTGAACTGCAACCCGTCGGGCGGGGTCAGCCGATGCTTGACCGCGCCGTCGCGGCAGTCGATGACCACCGCGAAGGTGCCGGGGCGCCGGGCAAACCCGACCGCCTCGGGGCGGCTGGGATGGGCCGCCGCCGCATGCCCGCGCGCCGGCAGCGCGATGCGAAAGATCTCGGCGCCCTGCTCATCAAGGCCGAACAGCGCATAATCCCGCGCCGCCGGATCGGCGGCCTGATCGACCGCGGTCCCGGTCATGGCTGCGGCCAGAAAAACCGGACTGCCGGCCGAGGCCCAGCCGATCCGGGGCAGCGCCGCAGCCGCCGCCAACGTCGCCATAAATGTCCTGCGATTGGTCATGCTTACTAACCCCGCCTAGTCGCCGTCCGCCGCGTTGAAACCCTTGGTGACGCCAAGCGCGCCGGCGATCTCGACCTGAGCGATCTGGCGCGCCTCGCTGATCTTGGCGCGCACCGCGTCCAGCCTGTTCCAGCCCTCCGGCGTGGCGATCCCGGCAAAGCTCGGGTCGTCCAGCGCGCTGGCGGCGGTCTCGGCCTGATCAAGCGCGGCCTGGGTCTTGCCGCATTCGGGGCAAAGTGCCGCGACAAAAGCCTCGATCCCGTTCAGCGATTGCACCAGATTGCGCTGCGCACGCCCCGAAAGCGCCGCCTCGGCCAGCTCGGGCCGGGGACGGTCGGCGGTGGCCAGCGGCCGGCCGATCCGCTTGTCCTCGTCCATCTCGAGCGCGGCGAGGACCTGCGTATAAAGCATCTGGAGCACCTCTTTGTCGTCCAGATAGGTGCCGTCGCCCTTGTTCGCCGGGTCAAGCAGCGCTTCGGCATAACCCTGTTTCCAGCCGGTCAGGATCTGATCGCCGGTACGCGCCAGATCGCGCGCGATTGCACGGCGCAGCGCGCAGGATTGCGGCTGATCCATCAAGGCGGGGTCGTATAACAGCTTTTCAAGCGCCAGCAGGCCCCGCCCCGCGACCGAGCCCTTGGCGAACGCCTCCGGGTCGTCCAGCGTCGCCGGATCGCCCTTCATCGCCGCCGAAATCGACCGCGCCGCCATGCCCTTGGGATCGGGCCAGAACACTACGGCAAGGGCTCTGCCATGTTCCTCGGCCGGACCGAACATCAGCGGCTGCACCTGCAGCCAGGTATCGAAAACCGCGTCATAACCCTCGCGCATCGCATTGACGCCGCAATCTTTTTCGGCCGCATCGCGGTAAATGACCGTCTGATCGGCGAATGCCTGATAGCCGGGCAGCGCCAGATCCCGGACCACTTCGGCGGTACCGGCGACAGCCACGCCCGAGATCAGCATCGCGCAGCCAGCCGGCAGCAGGGCGGAGAGAATAAGCGAAAAGTTACGCATCACAGGCTTTCCAGAAAGGCGATAAGGGCATCGCGGTCGGTTTTGGACAGGGCGACCACGCGGTCACGCGCCGCCTGCGCCTCCCCACCGTGCCACAGCACGGCTTCGAGAATCGAGGTCGCACGGCCATCGTGCAGATAGTTTTCCTGCCCGCCGACGGTCTTGGTCAGGCCCAGCCCCCACAGCGGCGCGGTGCGCCATTCGCGCCCGGTGGCGCGGGATTCGGGCCGGTTGTCGGCCAGCCCCTCGCCCATGTCGTGCAGCAGCAGATCGGAATAGGGCCAAATCAGCTGAAAACTCTGCTCGGGCTGATCCTTCAGCCGGGCGGTGACGAATTTCGGCACGTGGCAGGCCTGGCATTGCGCGGTGTAGAACACCTCCTTGCCGCGCAAAACCTGCGGATCGCCGGGATTGCGCCGCTCGGGGACGGCCAGATTGCGCGAATAAAAGGTGACCAGATCCAGCGACGCCCCGTCAACCTCCAGCCCGTCGCGGATGTCCGGTTCCTGCCCGACGGCGGCGGCGCGGCAGGCGGTCTGGGCCGCGGTGCATTCGCCGTAAGGATCGGTGAAAAGCGGCGTCGACAGCCCCATATCGCCCGCGAAGGCCGCGGCCGACTGATGCCGGATCGTCGGCGCGCCGGCCTTGAGGCCGAACCGGCCCAGCATCGGGCGCCCGTTTTCGACCGACCAGACGATGTTGGCCCGCCCCGACACGCCGTCGCCGTCGCGGTCATCCGGGTCGGCATTGGCCAGAATATCGGCCTCGGGGATCGCTTCAAGCAGGCCGAGCCCGATCATCGGCGGCGCCACCCGGGCCGAGATCTGCAGATCGGGCGACGGCGGCCCATAGGCCGGATTGTCAATGCTAAACGCGGGTTTCCGCAGATTCACCACCGTGCCGTCGGCAAGCGTGACCGGCTGGATCTGCCAGTCGATGCGCATCTGCCCCTCGGGCGGGACGCCCGGCACCGCGAAATCCTGAAGCTGGCCGCCATAGACCGGGTCGGGGCTGGTCGACAGGAATTCCTCGATCGCGTCCGCCTGATCGACCCAGGGCGTCGCGCCACCGGGAACCGAAAGCCGCAGGAACATCGACACCGCCGCCTGGCCCGGCGCGGGCGGATGGCCGCGCCCGTCCTTGATGTGACAGTCCTGACAGCCGCGCGCGTTGTAAAGCGGGCCCAGCCCGTCCGAGGCGCGGGTCGAGGATGGCGCGGCGACCCAGGTCTTGCGAAACAACCCGTTCCCCAGCTTGAAATCCATCTCGCGCTCAAAGCTCATGTTGGCCGAGCTTTGCGAAAAGGCGTCGGCCGTGTCGCGCGCACGCACGCTTGCCGCGCCGCCGGGCTTCTGTTCGAACTTTTCGGGGCGGGTGAAATCGGTGGTGGGTGCGATGACCGCCTTGATCCGCGCGGCTTCCGCCTTGGTGCGCGGCAGCATCTGCACGGCCAGCGCATTCTGATCGGCCGCCGGCTGGGCGGCGAGAGCCGCCCCGAAAAGGCAGGAAAACAACGGGATCAGGTGTCTGGCGCGAATTTTCATGATCTGCCTACACGCGGCCGGGACAGCGCCGCCGCCGTCCCGATCCGGCATTTACTGAAACACCGCCTCGGGCTGGTCCAGACTGTCCGAACCCTCGATAGTCACCTGATCGACATTCAGCGCACTGGCGGCGCGTTCGATCGAACGGGTCTGGGCGACCAGCGCGTCGACCGCGGCCATGATCAGTCTTTCCCCTTCGTCATTGCCCGGCGCCAGCATCTGGTCATAGGCCATTCCGGCCGCCTGCGCCTTGCGCAACGCATCAAGCTTGGTCAGCGAATCCGCCAGTTCGGCCTTGAGCTGGCTGTCGATCGCGGGATCGGCGGCGGCGACGAGTTCCGACAGCGAAGGCCCCGCGACCTCGGTGCCGTCGACGCGCTTGTAACGGCCCAGATAGACGTTATCGACGCCCAGCCCGTCATAATAGTGGCTGTTCGGCGTATTGTCGGAAAAGCAGTCATGCTCTTCTTCAGGGTCGTTCAGCATCAGACCCAGCTTCATCCGCTCGCCCGCCTGCTCGCCATAGGACAGGCTGCCCATGCCGGTCAGCATGGCGCGGATGCCCGCGTCGGGATCGTCGGTCAGGGTTTTGCGCGCGGCGCCGTCCGGGCCCCATTGCTCGGCCATATAGGCCATGTCGCGGACCAGCAATTCGGTCGCCGCCTGAAGATATGCCGCGCGGCGGTCGCAATTGCCGCCCGTGCAGGCATCGCCCTTGGCATAATCGGTCCAGGGCCGTTCGCCCGCGCCCGGGCCGGTGCCATTCAGATCCTGCCCCCACAGCAGGAATTCGATGGCGTGATAGCCCGAGGCGACATTCGCCTCGTTCCCGTCGGCCTCGTGCAGGGTGCCGGAGATCAGTTCGGGGGTGATCACCGTCGCGTCGATCTGCTTGCCTCCGATCGTGATCGTCGGGTTGGCGATGACATTCAGGCCCGCCAGCGCGTTTTCCTCATTCGTGCCGAAGCCGTCGGCGACATAGTCAATCAGCCCCTCGTCCAGCGGCCAGGAGTTGATCGCCCCTTCCCAGTCGTCGACGATCGGGTTGCCGAAACGAAACACCTCGGTCTGCTGATAGGGAACGCGAGCCGCCTTCCACGCCTCGCGCGCGGCGTTCAGGTTTTCCTCGGAAGGGTCGGCGGTCAGTCTTTGCACGGCGGTTTGCAGATCGCGCGCCGTCGACAGGCTGTCCGAATACCCGGCCTCGGCGATGTCGGCGTAAGTGTCGATCACCTCGGCCGTGGTTGGCGCGGCAAGCGCCGGCAAAGGGGTCAGGGCGGTACAAACGATCAGGGCGATACGGCGCGACATCAGGTCTCCATCAGGTCGGTTCGACCGACGGATGACTAAAATAGTCAACTTTGTAAAGCGGAATTAATCGCAGATGATCGCACGGGTCAGCGGATGATCCGGATCGGACAGACCTTCGATCACGTCGAAATGGTGGCGTCCGGGCGCGATCGTCAGGCTGGTGTCGGCGCCCATGCCCTGCCAGATATCGGCCAGAATGCGCGAGTGGCGCAGGAACTCGGGCCGTTCATCGCCGCCGATCCAGACCGGTATCGGCAGGTCAAGGCGGGGCGCCAGCAATATCGGGCTTTCGCGCATCGCCTCGTCCGGGTCGATTTGCAGGATCCGGTTATCGGCCAGCCGCATAAGCGGCCGCAGATCCGCCAGCGCCGAGATCGGCAAGCACCGGCGCAGCCGGGCGGCCGTGGCGGGTGGCAATGGCGACGGATCGCAGACCATGCGTGCGACAAGATGACCGCCCGCCGAATGGCCGGTCAGAGCGACCGGCACGTCGGGGATCAAAGCGGCGGCGTGGGCGATGGCGGCGGCGATCTGCCGGGTGATCCCGGCGATCCGCGCCATGGGCGCCAAGGTATAGCCGGGCATCGCCACCGCCCAGCCGTGGGCCAGCGGACCCGCCGCCAGATGCGACCAGAACGAGGGGTCGAAATCCATCCACCAGCCGCCGTGAACGAATATGCAAAGCCCCTTTGCCGTGCCATCGGGAAGAAAATCGGGAAGAAACAGGTCCATAAGCTGCCGCACCTCTGGCCCATAGCGCAGGCCGATCCGTGCCCGCGCGCCGCGCGCCTGCCGGAAAGCGGCGGCCGCGGCTTGCCATCGCGCCGGATAGGTCGCGCCGTCGGGAATATGGATTCCGTTGGCATAGGCATCGTCCCAATCGGTGATATGCTGCGCCATGAAATCCTTTCCGAACAACGATCAGGCCCTTTGATGACCGACTTTAGCCAGACGCGCGCGCTTTTCCACCTGCCCGATAGCATCACCTATCTGGATGGCAATTCGCTGGGGCCGCTGCCGCTTGCCGCCCGCGACAGGGTGGCGCGGATGATGGGCGAGGAATGGGGAAACATGCTGATCGGCGGCTGGAATCAGGCCGGCTGGTATACGCAGCCGCGTCGCGTCGGCGACCGGATCGCGGGGTTGATCGGCGCCGGGCCGGGGCAGGTCGTGATGGGCGACACGCTGTCGATCAAGGTCTATCAGGCCCTGTCCGCCGCCCTGTCCCTGCGTCCGGAACGGCGGGTCATCCTGTCCGACAGCGGCAATTTTCCGTCCGACCTTTATGTCGCGCAGGGTATCGCGCGGTCCCGCGACGCGGATCTGCGGGTGGTGGCGCCCGGGGAGGTCGCCGGGATGATCGGCCCCGAGGTCGCGGTTCTGATGCTGACCGAGGTCGACTATCGCACCGGACGTCGGCACGACATGGCCGCGCTGACCGCGCGCGCGCATGAAAACGGCGTGCTTACCCTGTGGGATCTGGCCCATTCGGCGGGCGCGGTGGATGTGGATCTGCTGGGGGTGGGTGCCGATTTCGCCGTTGGCTGCACCTATAAATACCTGAACGGCGGCCCCGGCGCGCCGGCGTTCATCTGGGTCAATCCACGTCATGCGGAACGGGCGCAGCCCAGCCTTCAGGGCTGGATGGGACATGCGGCCCCGTTTGATTTCGACCGGGACTATCAACCCGCCGCCGGGATCGAACGGATGCGCGTCGGGACCCCGCCGGTCATCGCGCTCACTGCGCTGGACGCGGCTTTGGATGTCTGGGACGGGGTCGACATGGCCGCGTTACGCGCCCGTTCGATCACGCTTGGCCAAAGGTTCATCGCGGGGGTCGAGGCGCGTTGCCCGCAACTTGAACTCCACAGCCCCCGCGATCCGGCCCGGCGCGGCTCTCAGGTGTCGTTCCGTCACGCCTCGGCCTTTGCGGTGATGCAGGCCCTGATCGCGAACGGGGTGATCGGCGATTTCCGCGCCCCCGACGTGCTGCGCTTTGGTTTCGCCCCGCTTTACAACGGCATCGAGGATGTGGACCGGGCCGTCGACACCCTTGCCATGGTGCTGGGTTCGGCGATGTGGCAACGGGCGGAATTCCACCGCCGGGGCGATGTGACCTAACGACAAACTTGTCTTTTCGCCGATATCTGACCATGCAATCGGTCCAGTAAGGCGCAAGATACGGCGGACGAAAGATCGGGTTCATGCGGTATTTTCTATTGTCGGCGTTTTGGGTCGCGGCCATTTCTCCGCTTTCGGCAATGGCCGAGGTTCCGCTGCGGGTCGAATACGTCCCCGTCGAGATCAGCCCGCAGACCTATTCGATATCGCTGACCGGAACGATCGAGGCCAAGACCAGCGTCGATCTTAGTTTCCGTAGCGGCGGCCGGGTGATCGAGGTGCGCGCAGAGGTCGGCGACAGGGTCAAGCGTGGCGATCTGCTGGCCCGGATCGACCCGTTGCAGCAATATCAAAGCATGCTGGCGGCCGATGCCGCCGTCGTTTCGGCGCAGGCGATCGTGGCGCAGGCCGAGCAGGCCGCGCAACGTCAGGCCGCGATGCTGGAGCGCGGCGTCGGAACCCGCGCCGCGCGTGACAGTGCGGCCGAGGCGTTAAGCCAGGCGCAAGGCCGCCTGCAACAGGCGCTGACCGATCAGGCGCAGGGTCGGCGCAGCGTGGACGACACCGTGCTGCGGGCGTCGGTCGACGGGGTCATCACCGCGCGCAATGCCGAACCGGGCCAGATCGTCGGGGCGGCGCAGCCGGTCCTGTCGCTTGCCGCGATGGACGGGTTCGAGGCGGTGTTTCAAACCCCCGACGATCCGCATACCGAAAAGGCGATGGGCGCGCCGGTGTCGCTGGAACTGATCGACGCGCCGGGCCCGGGCATGTCCGGCACGGTCACCGAAATCGCGCCTCTGGTCGATCCGAACACCGCCTCGGTCGCGGTCCGGGCCGAAATCCGCGACGCCCCGCCCGACGCCTCGCTGCTGGGGGCGGCGGTCAGGGGCACGGTCCAGCTTCCAAGCACCCCCAGCATCCGGCTGCCATGGACGGTTCTGTCCGAGGACGGCACCGATCCGGCGGTCTGGGTGGTCGATCCCAAGACCCAGACCGTCACCATGGCCAAGATTTCGATCGCCCGGTTCACCACCGACAGCGTGCTTGTATCGGACGGGCTGTCACCGGGGCAGATCGTCGTCGGCGCCGGTTCACAGATGCTGTATCCGGGGCGGCTGGTCGAGGCGGCGCGGCCAAACGAAGTAGGGAGCAGCGGCGCGGGGGCCGACGACGCGGGGGCCAGCGATACGGGGGTCAGCGGCGCGGCGTCCGGCGATAAGGGTGCCGGCAGCGCGGATGCGGCCAACCCGGGGGCGCCGAAATGACGATCAGATCGGCAATCCCGACGGTAACCGTTGTCCCGGCCCTGCTGACCGTGGCCGCGCTGACGCTTACCGCCGTGCCGCAGACGGCCTTGGCCGAAGGCTTCCGCTGGCCGTGGTCACAGGAAGCGGCCGCGCCGGCCGCACCACCACCGCCGCGCCCCGTGGTGACGGAACGGGTCAGCGAACTGCCCCCGGTTCAATACGGCACGCCCGGCGTCATTCAGGCCCGCAACGAGGTGCAGCTTGGGTTTCAGACCCTTGGGCGCATGGTCTCGCGCCCGGTCGATCTTGGCGACGAGGTCAAGAAGGGCGATACGCTGGCCGAACTGGACCCCGGGGATCTGGAGGGCGACGTGCGCGCGGCGACGGCGGCGGTCGACTCGGCCAAAGTGCAACTGGATACCGCCCGCTCGACCGCCGAGCGGACCCGCGAACTGTCGTCGCGCGGCATCTCCTCGGCCTCGCAGGTCGAGGCGGCCGAACAGGCCCTGACCTCGGCGCAGGCGGCGTTTGATCAGGCCGAGGCGCAGCTTGCCAGCGCCCGCGACGCGCGGGGCTTCGCCGAATTGACCGCGCCTTTCAACGGCGTCGTCAGCAAGGTGCTGACCGATCCCGGCGCGGTGGTTTCGGCGGGCGAGCCGATACTGGTCCTGTCCGGCGTCGGCGCGCGCGAGGCGGTCGTCGACCTGCCCGAGACGGTGTTGTCGGCGCTGGATCCGAAAGCCCGCTTTGCGGTCTGGAACCAGACTGCCCCCGATGTCACGACCGGGGCGACGCTGGACCGGATCGAGCCATTGGCCGATGCCGCCACCCGGACGCGGCGCGTCTATCTGGCGCTTGAGGATGGCAGCATCTTCCGCCTTGGCAGTCTGATCCGGGCGCGACTGGCGAATTCGGCCTCGGCGACGACCAGTCTCAGCCTGCCGGAAAGCGCGGTCCTGAAACGCGATGACGGCAGTTCGGCGGTGTGGGTCGTCAACCGGCCCGGCGCAGAACCGGGGGGCACCGATCAGATGGGATCGGACCAGACCGCACAAGGCCAGACGGGATCGGGCCAGACCGGAGCGGACCAGACGAGAACTGACCAGACGGGAACAAACCAGACCGGCACCGTCACCCTGACCCCGATCACGGTTGCGCCCGGGCCGAACCTGATCGCGGGCAGGCTGCGCGTGACCGACGGCCTGACCGAGGGTCAGGAGGTCGTGGTGCGCGGCATTCACAGCCTGCAAGAAGGCCAGCAAGTCGGTAAAGGGATCACCGAATGAAACGGTTCAACCTGTCCGACTGGGCGCTGCATCACCGCTCATTCGTGTGGTTCCTGCTGATCGTGTCGATGATCGCGGGGATGCTTTCCTATAACGGCCTTGGCCGCGAGGAAGACCCCAGCTTCACGATCAAGACCATGATCATCGGCGCCAGCCTGCCCGGCGCAACCGTCGATGAAACGCTGAAACAGGTCACCACGCGCATCGAGACCAAACTCGAGGCGCTGAACGAGCTGAAAAACACCCGTTCGGTGACCATGCCGGGCCGGGCCATCGTCTATGTCGAGCTTCTGGACACTGTGCGCGGCCCGGAGGTCAAGGCAAGCTGGCAGCGGGTCCGCAACATGATGGCCGACCTGCGGCCCGAGTTTCCGCAGGAATTCCAGGGTTTTCAGTTCAACGACGATTTCGGCGACGTTTACGGCAACATCTATGCCTTCACCTCGGACGGGTTCAGCTATCGCGAGATGCGCGACCGGGTCGAGGCGATCCGCAAGCGCGTTCAGGGCATCAGCGCGGCCGGCAAGACCGAGTTGCTGGGCGAGCGCAAGGAACAGGTGTTCTTGGAATTCTCGCCCAGCCGTCTGGCCGCGCTTGGCCTGAACGAGCAAGAGGTGATGAACTCGCTTGCCACCCAGAACTCGATCGTGCCCTCGGGCGAGATTCAGGCCGGGCCCGAGCGTATTCTGGTGCGCATGGACGGTCAGTTCAGCGATGCGAGCGCGATCGCGGCGGTGAATTTCGTCGTCAACGGCAAGTTCTTCAACCTGTCCGACGTGGCCACGGTGCGGCGCGGATATGAAGATCCGCCGACCGAGCTTTTCCGCTATGACGGCAAGGACGCGATCGGGCTTCAGATCGGCATGCGCGAGGGCCAGAACATCGTCAAATTCGGCGAAGAGCTGGACCAGATGATGAATCAGATCGCCGAGGATCTGCCGATCGGGATCGAGATGCACAAGGTCGCCGACCAGCCCCGCGTGGTGGACGAGGCGGTGGGCCATTTCGTCCGCGCGCTGGCCGAGGCGGTGGCCATCGTGCTTCTGGTCAGCTTCGTCAGCCTTGGCCTCCGGGCCGGCTTTGTCGTCACGCTGACCATTCCGCTGGTTCTGGCCATCACCTTCGTGATCCTCGATCTGTATGACATCACCTTGCAGCGCATCTCGCTGGGGGCGCTGATCATCGCGCTGGGGCTCTTGGTCGATGACGCGATGATCGCCATCGAGACGATGATCTCGCGGCTGGAACTGGGCGAGAGCCGCGAGCAGGCGGCAAGCTATGCCTGGACCTCGATCGCATTCCCGATGCTGTCGGGGACGCTGGTGACGGTCGCGGGGTTCATTCCGATCGGGCTGAACTCTTCCGCCGCGGGCGAATTCACCTTCTCGCTGTTCGTCGTCATCGCGGTTTCGCTGGTGGTCAGCTGGATCGTGGCGGTGCTGTTCGCGCCCATCCTTGGGGTGACGCTTTTGCCCCGGCAGATGAAACACGCCCACGCCGGCCCCGGCCGTCTGCGCCGGATGTTCCATGCCCTGCTGCGGGCGGCGATGCGGGCCAAATGGCTGACCATCGCGGTCACGGTGCTGCTGTTCGCGGCATCGGTATTCGGCATGCGCTTCGTCGAGCAGCAGTTTTTCCCGACCTCGGACCGGCCCGAGGTGATCGTCGATGTCGGGTTGCGGCAAAACGCCTCGATCGCGGCGACGACCGAGGTCATGGACAGGCTGGAAGCGCAACTGAAGGACGACGAGGACGTTGCCTTCTGGACCTCGTATGTGGGGCGCGGCGCACCGCGCTTTGTCCTGTCGCTGGACGTGCCGACGCCGGGCCCGCAGATGGGCCAGATCATCATCCAGACCGGCGGGCTGGCGCAGCGCGACCGGGTAAAGGCCAAGCTGAACGCATTCGCGGCGACCGAACTCACCGGCGTCAATGTCTTTGTGAAAAATCTGGAAATCGGGCCGCCGGTGGGCAAGCCGGTGCAGTACCGGGTCAGCGGACCGGATACCGAGACGGTGCGCGACGCCGCGCGCGGACTGGCGACGGTTCTGGCCACCGAGCCGCGGCTGCGCGATATCGAACTCAACTGGAACGAACCGGCCCGGGTTCTGCGGTTGGAGATTGATCAGGACAAGGTGCGCCGGATCGGGATCAGCTCGCAATCTATCGCAACCGCGGTCTCGGCCATGTTCAGCGGCAAGGTGGTCACCCAGTTGCGCGACGATATTTTCCTGATCGACGTGGTGGCGCGGGGTGATGCGGCCGACCGGCAGTCGGTGGATTCGTTGCAGAACCTGCAACTGTCGACCCCGAGCGGCGTGGGGATTCCGCTGATCAGCCTTGCGCGGCTGACCTATGGCACCGAACAACCGCTGATCCAGCAGCGGAACGGCCTGCCCACGGTGACCGTCAAGGCGGCCATCGCCTCGGTCGACCAGCCCGCCACGCTGGTCAACGCGCTTGGCCCCGCCGTCGCCGAATATACGGCGAAGCTGCCATCCGATATTCGCGTCGAGATCGGCGGCACGGTCGAATCCTCATCCGAAAGTCAGGCGCCGATCGCCGCCGTGGTTCCGGTCATGCTGCTGATCATGGCGGTTCTGGTCATGGCGCAGATGCAAAGTTTCCGGCTTGCGCTGATCGTCTTTGCGGCGGCGCCGCTTGGGCTGATCGGCGTGGTGGCGGCATTGTTGCCGTTCGGCGTACCGATGGGGTTCGTGGCGATTCTGGGCATTCTGGCGCTGATCGGCATCCTGATCCGCAACTCGATCATTCTGGTGCACGAGATCGAGGTGTTGCTGCAAAAGGGCCGCTCGCGTTGGGACGCGGTGTTCGAGGCGTCCGACAGCCGCGCACGCCCGATCCTGCTGACCGCCGCGGCGGCAAGCCTGGCGCTTATCCCGATTTCGCGTGAAGTTTTCTGGGGGCCGATGGCATTCGCCATGATGGGCGGGATCATCGCGGGTACGCTGGTCACGCTGGTGTTCGTGCCGGCGCTGTATTGCGCGATCTTCCGGGTGAAGCCGCCGCAAAACACGCCCGAGAACGAGGACAAAAACGAGAACACGGCGAATCCCGGCGCGGAAGCGAACCCCACAGCCGGCGCCGCCGGTGCTCAGCCGACCTGATCCGGCATCTCGATCTCGGCCGCGAAGGCGGCGCCGAAACGCTCCAGCCGGTTCGGATCCAGATAGCGCGACAGATCGCGCGGGCGATCCTGCGCGATGCGGCGGATGGTGCCGGCCGGGCATGACATCGGCTTGGCCGTGCCGTCGTCGCCGCGCGCAAGCTGCTGCTGAACCGCCATCAGCCGGTCATACAAATCGCCCGAGGCGCTGCCGGCCAGCTTGCGCCGCGCCGGGTGCATCGCGGCCGGGGCCTCGCCCGCGATGACCTTCAGGAATGCCGCGCCATAGCTTTCAAGCTTCTTGGCCCCGACCCCGCCGATCCGCGCCATCTGGTCCAGATCGGCGGGCCGGGTCTGGGCCATTTCGATCAGCGTCTTGTCGGTAAAGATGACATAGGCCGGCACCCGCTGCGCCTCGGCCAGCGCGCGGCGGGCGGCCTTCAGCGCCGACAACAGAGGCGCATCCTCGTCATCCACAAGGGCACGGACCGCATAGGCCGGACGCGCCTTGCCGATCAGGTCACGCCGCAGCGTGACGGTGTTCTCACCGCGCAGGATCGGCCGCGCGCCCTCGGTCATGCGCAGCGCGCCGTGGCGGGACGGGTCGGGCCGCAGCAGATCCAGCCCCAACATCTGACGAAACACCGCGCCCCATTGCGCCCGCGACAGATCTGAGCCGACGCCGAAGGTCGGCAGATGGTCATGACCGCGCGCCCGCACCTTTTCGGTCGCCTGCCCCAGCAGGATGTCGATCAGATGGCCGGTGCCGAACCATTCATCCGTCCGCAGAACCGCCGAAAGCGCCTTGCGCACGGCTTCGGTGCCGTCGAACAGCTTCGGCGGATCGCTGCACAGGTCGCAATTGCCGCAAGGGCCGCTGTCCTCGCCGAAATAGTCGAGCAGTCGGCGGCGGCGGCAGCCCTGCGCTTCGGCCAGACCCAGAAGCGCGTTCAGCCGCGCATGATCGGCCGCCTTGCGGCCGGGCGGGGCCAGCCCTTCGTCGATCTGGGCACGGCGCAAGCGAATGTCGTCGGCGCCGTAAAGCGTCAGCGTCTCGGCCGGCGCGCCGTCGCGCCCGGCACGGCCGATTTCCTGATAATAAGCCTCGATCGACTTCGGCAGGTCGGCATGCGCCACCCAACGGATGTCGGGCTTGTCGATGCCCATGCCAAAGGCAACGGTGGCGACGACGATCAGCCCGTCATCGCGCTGAAAGCGAGTCTCGGCCTCGCGCCGCGGCCCGGCCTCCATGCCGCCGTGATAGGGGATGGCGGGCTGACCGGCCTGTGACAGCGCGGCGGCAAGCGTTTCGGTGCGCGCCCGGCTGGCGCAATAGACGATGCCCGACTGCCCGCGACGCGCGGCGGCGAACTCCATGAGCTGGCGGCGGGGCTGGTCCTTTGGCTGAAACGCCAGACGGATGTTCGGGCGATCGAAACCGCGCAGAAAGGTGACCGGATCCGCCCCGCCGAACAGCCGCGCCACGATCTCGGTCCGGGTCTCGGCGTCGGCCGTGGCGGTAAAGGCCGCAAGCGGCACGTTCAGCGCCCGCTTCAATTCGCCGATGCGCAGATAGTCGGGGCGGAAATCATGGCCCCACTGGCTGACGCAATGCGCCTCGTCCACGGCGATCGCCGTCACCCCGGCGCGGCGCAGGAAGTGCACCGTCCCGCCCGCCGCCAGCCGCTCGGGCGCCATGTACAAAAGCCGCAGCCGCCCGTCGGCGACGGCCTGATGAACCGCCGCGGTTTCCGCATCGGTGTTGCCGCTGGTCAGCGCCCCCGCAGCCACGCCCAGCGCCTCGAGCCCCCGGACCTGATCCCGCATCAGCGCGATCAGCGGCGAGATGACGACCGTCAGCCCTTCGCGCATGAGCGCCGGAAGCTGAAAGCAAAGCGATTTGCCGCCGCCCGTCGGCATGATCGCCAGCACATCGCGCCCGGCGGCTACGGCCTCGACGATCTCGGCCTGACCGGGACGAAAGGCGTCATAGCCAAAGACCTGACGCAAAAGCAGGTCGGGCGGCATCACTCAGCCCAGAAAGAAGCCGGCGTTGTTCTGAAGCGCGCGTTGCAGGATGATGACGATGATAAAGACCACCAGCGGCGCCAGATCCAGCCCGCCGGTATTCGGAAGGATCGCGCGGATCGGGCCATAGATCGGCTCGAGCAGACGGCTCAGCCCTTGCCAAAGCTGGGCGACGATCGGCTGGCGCGGGTTCAGAACACCAAAGCCGAGTAGCCAGGACAGCAGGATATGCGCGATCATCACGAACCACACCACGTCCAAGATTAGCATCAGCGCCTGGTACAGCGTCGTCATTCGATCCTCGCTCGCTTGCTGGTCCGGCAATTCACGTAAGGCAGCGGGGGCCCGGTTGCAACCGCCCTTGACCGGCCTTCGCGCAAAGGTGTCGCGGCGTTTCGATTGACGCGCAGCGGACCACGGCTTACCCGCTGGTCAAAAAGGGGGATCCCGCGTGTATCCTGTCGTCCGTTTCGTCAAGGAGCTGTGGAAGTTCCGCAATGCGCCCGCCATCCCGATGACGGGCACCCATGTCTCGACCCATATCTGCTGGCCGTGGGACATCGACCCGTGGATCGAGCTGAACAACGGCCGCACCCTGACGCTTTACGATCTTGGCCGCATTCCGATGGCGCGGCGAACCGGCCTGATCGGCCATTTGCGCAAGAACCGCTGGGGCATCACCGTCGCGGGCAATACCGTGCGCTATCGCCACCGCGTGCGCCTGTTCGACCGCTTCGTGATGCTGTCGCGGGTCATCGGCTGGGACGAGCGGTTCTTTTATATGGAGCAAAGCATGTGGCGTAAGGGCAAATGCACCTCGCAGATGCTGCTGCGTTCGGCGGTGACCTCGGCCGATGGCATCGTTCCGCCGGCCGAACTGCTAAGGGTCATCGGACAGGAACACGACAGCCCCGCCCTGCCCGATTGGGTCGCGGCCTGGATCAAGGCCGACGCCCTGCGGCCATGGCCGCCCCTGAACGCGCCGCCCGAAGACGCCTAGGCGGGTTGCCAGAGCGGCCGGTTTTCGGCCTTATGCAATCGACATGAGGGATAACCAGAGCCATGGCTGATATGACGACCGGCGGGCAACGGCGCAGAATCTGGGGCTGGTGGCTGTTCGACTGGGCCAGCCAACCCTATGCGACCTTGCTGCTGACGTTCATTTTCTCGACCTATTTCAGCGAGATCGCGCGCATTCATTATGTCTCGCAGGGGCTTGACGTGATGCAGGCCAAGGCCAATGCGCAATCGCTTTGGGGTCTGGGTCTGACCATATCGGGCGTCATCGTGGCGGTGCTTGCGCCGGTGCTGGGCGCGATCGCCGACAACACCGGGCGGCGGCTGATCTGGATCTGGCTGTTCTCGGCGCTGTATGTGATCGGCGCGGCCGGGCTGTGGTGGCTGGCACCCCAGTCGCCCGACCTGATCCTGACCATCACCATGTTCGGCATCGGGCTGATCGGGATGGAGTTTGCGACCATCTTCACCAACGCGATGCTGCCCTCGCTTGGCCCCGAGCAAGAGATCGGCCGCATTTCCGGCAATGGTTTCGCGCTTGGCTATGTCGGCGGCGCCGTCGCGCTTTTGATCATGGTCGGGTTTTTCGCCGAAAGCGGCACGTCGGGAAAGACCCTGCTGGGTTTCGATCCGCTGTTCGGGCTGAACCCCGAGACGCGCGAGGGCACGCGCTTTGTCGGCCCGTTCACCGCCATCTGGTATGTCGTGTTCATGATCCCGTTCTTCCTGTGGGTGCGCGAGCCCGCCGCGACCGGCAAGCGGCTGCGGATCGGGGCGGCGATGACAAATCTGGTGCGGCTGATCGCCAGCCTGCGCCACCGGACCAGCCTTGCCGCCTGGCTGGCAAGCTCGATGCTGCTGCGTGACGCGCTGAACGGCATGTATGCATTCGGCGGCATATATGGCGCCGGCGTGCTTGGCTGGACGGTGGTCGATGTCGGGCGCTTTGGTCTGGTCAGCGTGGTCGCGGCCGCCGTGGTCAGTTGGCTGGGTGGCCACGCCGACCGCCGCTGGGGACCCAAGCCGGTGATCATCGCCTGCGCGCTGGCGTTGCTGGTGGTCTGCGTCATCCTGATCGGCATGGGCCGGGAGAGCATTTTCGGCATCGCGGTCGCCCAAGGCTCGCGCCTGCCCGATCAAATATTCTATGTCTGCGGCTGTATCATCGGCGGCGCGGGGGGTGCGATGCAGGCGGCGGGGCGCACCATGATGGCGCGCCACACCGTGCCCGATCGCGCGACCGAAGCGTTCGGCCTTTACGCGCTTTCCGGCAAGGCGACCACCTTCCTCGCGCCGATGCTTATCACGCTTGCGACCACGTTAAGCGGGTCCCAGCGCGTCGGCATTTCTCCGCTGATCGTGATATTCCTTTTCGGGCTGTGGCTGCTACTCTGGGTCCAACCAAAAGGAGATGAGGGGCAGTGATGGGCAAGATCGTTTCTTGGGCGCTTGCCGCCGGGCTGGCGCTGATTTGCGGGGTTCCCGCGACGGCCGACCCGCTTGCAAAGGACGTCTTCGGCGCAGCGCGCGGCCCCACCGCCGGACCGGCGCAGGCGATCGGATTTTACAGCAAGGGCTGTGCGAGCGGGCTGGTGGCGATGCCCGAATCCGGCCCCACATGGCAGGTGATGCGCCTGTCGCGGAACCGCTTTTACGGCACCCCCGATCTGGTCGGCCTGTTGCAGGGGCTGTCGCAGGTGGCCGCCCAGGTCGGCTGGCGCGGGCTTTATTTCGGCGACATGAGCCAGCCGCGCGGTGGCCCCATGGTCACCGGCCATGCCAGCCATCAGCTTGGGCTGGATGCCGATATCTGGATGCTGCCGCCGCCCAGCCTGCAACTGTCGCAGGGCGAACGCGAGAAAATCTCGTCGCAATCCGTGGTCGCCGGCAACGGCACCCAACCCAGCGCGCTGTGGTCGGGGGCGCATATGGCGATCATCCGCGCCGCCGCCCGCGACCCGCGGGTGCAGCGCATCTTCGTCGATCCGGTGGCGAAATGGTCGATGTGCCAGTCCGAGCGCGGCGACCGCAGCTATCTGCGCAAGATTCAGGTCCTGAACGGGCATGACTATCATTTCCACGTCCGGCTGCGCTGCCCCGCCGGCAGTCCCGGCTGCACCGGTCAGGCCGAAGTGCCGCCCGGCGATCATTGCGATGCGGCGGCGCAGGCGATACAGGAGCGGATCAACCCGCCGAAACCCGCGCCCGGGCCCCAGCCCGCGACCCGTCACCCCCGTTCCTACCGATTGAGTGAGCTTCCTTCTGTATGTCGAAACGTAGCTGCCGCGCGCTGATCGCGGGGCTTTGCACGGCGCTGGCGGCGGGGATGCCGATTCCCGCCATCTCAGCCAGCGCCGAATATATTGGCACCTATATCTGGCAAGAGGATGACGCCGATTTCGGCGGCTTCTCGGGGCTGGAGATCAGCGATGACGGCACGGAACTGACCGTCCTGTCGGATCGCGCCACGCTGCGCTGGGGGACCATCACCCGCAATGCCGACGGCAGGATCGAGGCGGTCAAGACCACGGGCGGCTCCAGACTGCGCGACAGCAAGGGCAAAGTCCTGAAGCCCGGTCAGCTCGGCGATAGCGAGGGGCTGGCGATCGACGCGAACGGCCGGATCTACGTGTCTTACGAGGGGCTGCACCGGGTGGTCGCCTATGACAGGCCGGACGGGCCCGCGATCCTGCTGAACTCGCCCGATGCATTCAAATCGTTCGAGCCGAACAAGGGGCTTGAATCGCTGGCCGTTTCCCCGGAGGGGACGATTTACACGATGCCCGAGCGTTCCAAGGCCGAGGACCAGCCGTTTCCGGTCTGGCGGCTGCGGGACGGCGAATGGGACCAGCCGTTCCAGATTCCGCGCCGTGGTCCGTGGTTGCCGGTCGGCTCGGATTTCGGCCCCGACGGACGGTTCTATCTGCTGGAACGCGACTTCTGGGGGGTTCTGGGCTTTCGGTCGCGGGTGCGCAGCTTCGCGCTTGGCGAGGACGGTTTCACCGATGAGCAAGAGCTGTTGGTCGCGGGACCGATGCGGTTCGACAATCTGGAAGGCATCGCGGTCTGGCAGGATGACAAAGGCGTGCGGCTGACCATGATCTCAGACGACAATTTCCTGTTCGTGCAGCGCACCGAACTGGTCGAATACCGGGTCGTCCCCTGACTGCACGTTGACCACGGCCTGAACGCGGGTCCCGCCGGCGGCCCGTGATCTCGGCATTGACAGGCGGTGCGGGCGGGGCTATCCGCCCCCCTGTCCGCGCTGGCGGGCCGAGTTCTTCCGCAACCTTGTAAAACGGAAATCATAATGACCCGCTTTCTGCCCGGCATCATCGCCATGGCCATCGTCGTCGTGGCCTCGAACATCCTTGTCCAGTTCCGTTTTGGCGAATCGCTGACCTGGGGGGCCTTCACCTACCCGTTCGCCTTTCTGGTGACCGACATCGTCAACCGCGTCCACGGCCCAGCGGCAGCACGACGGGTCGTGGTCGCCGGTTTCGTGGTCGGGCTGATCTGTTCGGCCATCGCCGCCCGGGTGGATGCGACGACGACGCGCATCGCCGTCGCCTCGGGACTGGCGTTCCTGTTGGCGCAGTTTCTGGACATCGGCGTCTTCAACCGGCTGCGCGACCGGCTGGGCTGGTGGAAAGCGCCGCTGTTCGGAACCATCGCCGGATCGGTGCTGGACACGCTCACGTTCTTTTCGGTCGCATTCGCCAGCGCCTTCAGCTTCATCAACCCGGCCGAGGATGTGGCCTGGGCGAACGAGGCGGTGCCGCTGCTGGGCTGGGGTCCTTTGGTGCCGGTATGGCTGTCGCTTGGCGCCGCTGACTTTCTGGTGAAGCTGGCCATCGGCATACTGGCGCTGGTGCCGTTTCGCATCATCGTACGCAACATGTTGGATCGCCGCGCCACGCGGATCGCAGAAATGCGTTGACAGGATTCAAAACTGTGGCACGCTTTTGGTAACGGCAACCAGAGCGAAAGGAGGTGGTCCAGTGTCGAGAGTGATATTGGAGAGAGGTGACGGGACAGTCAGGGGGGCCGTGGCCTAAGGGCAGACCCAAGGGTTGAGAGCCCTGACTGGGACGGTAGGCACCAACCCTAACCGAACCATCTCCGAAGATCTCGCGGGCCGTCTGATCCGGGCGGCCCGTTTCCGTTTTTGGCGCCGCCGTCAAAAACCCCCGGGACAGGGCACGTCATCTTTCGCCGGAAAGGTTGAACCCATGCGCCACATCATCGCCGTTCTGATGCTGTTTTCCGCGCCGATCGCGGCTTTGGCGCAGGATGTGGAACTGGAGCTGGTGCTTCTGACCGATGCCTCGGGTTCGATCGACGCCATCGAGCTGGAGTTGCAGCGACGCGGCTATGCCAACGCGATGACCTCGCCCGAGGTGCTGGCGGCAATCGCCGACACGGCCGGCGGCGTTGCCGTCACCTATGTCGAATTCGCCGATACGACCGATGTGATCGTGCCGTGGATGGTGATCGGTGGCGCGACGGACGCCCGGCGCTTTGCCGACGCGCTGATGGGCGCGCCGCGCGAATCGATCGGCGGCAACGCTATCGGCGCGGCGCTGTTGTACAGTCTGGATCTTATCGAGAAAAACGACTTCAACGGCTGGCGCAAGGTGATTGATTTCTCAAGCGACAGCCTTTGGAACGGCAGCGGACCGCCGATCGCGTCAGCGCGGCAGGCGGTGCTGGACGCCGGCATCACCATCAACGGTCTGCCGGTTCTGTGCCTTGATTGCAGCGGAAGGCCGACCGGCCCGAATCTGGAACAGGAATATCTGGACCGGCTGATCGGCGGCTCGGGCGCGTTCATGGTCACGGCGGACGGCGACGAAAGTTTCGAGACTGCGGTGCGCCGCAAGATGGTGCTGGAAATCGCCGGCACGCCGGTCCCCGCGGACCCACGGCGGCGCGTGGCAATGGACTGAGCGCGACGCACGCTCAGCCGGGCGGCTCACCGCGGCGGTTCAGTCAGTCACCGGGCGTGTGGCTTTTGGTCTATACGGACGATCCGCGCGGGGGCCACGGCGCAGGCAGCGGGCTCTGCCAACCGGCTTGCCGTCCGGGCGAGGCTTACGCCGTCACCGGCCGGGCGTACCGCGCAGCGCCCTCAGATCCGCTCGATGGCCAGTGCGATCCCCTGCCCGCCGCCGATGCACATGGTGACCAGCGCGCGTTGGCCGCCGGTACGTTCCAGTTCGGCCAGCGCCTTGACGGTAATGATGGCCCCGGTCGCGCCCACCGGATGGCCAAGCGCGATGGCGCCACCGTTCGGGTTCACGCGGTCCGCGTCGAAGCCAAGCGCGCGCGACACGGCAAGCGCCTGCGCGGCGAACGCCTCATTCGATTCGATCACGTCGAAATCGCCGACACCAAGCCCGGTTTTCTCCAGCAATTTGCGCACCGCCGGCACCGGGCCGATGCCCATGACCTGCGGCGGCACGCCGGCCACCGCCCAGCCGATGATGCGCGCGCGGGGCGTCAGACCGGCGGTCCGGGCGGCATCGGCTCGGGCCAGAACCAGCGCGGCCGCACCATCGTTGATGCCGCTCGCGTTGCCGGCGGTGACGGTGCCGTCTTTCTGGAATACGGTTTTCAGACCGGCCAGAGCCTCGGGGCTGGTCTGTTTCGGATGTTCATCGGTGTCGAACGACACCACGCCCTTGCGGGTCTTGACCTCGATGGGCACGATCTGGTCGCGGAACCGCCCCTCGGCGATGGCGGCGGCGGCGCGGTTCTGGCTTTCCAGCGCGAAAGCATCCTGATCCTGACGCGAGATGCCATGTTCAGCGGCGACGTTTTCCGCCGTCACGCCCATATGCCCGGTGCCCATCGGGCAGGTCAGCGCCCCGGTCATCATGTCCAGCGCCTTGGTATCGCCCATTTTCTGCCCCCAACGCGCGGTCAACAGGCCGTAGGGGGCGCGGCTCATCGATTCGGCGCCGCCGGCAACGGCGAACTCGGCCTCGCCCAGGGTCAGCGCCTGCGCCGCCGAAACGATCGCCTGCACGCCCGAGCCGCACAGGCGGTTGACGTTCATCGCCGGGGTGGTGTCGGGAATAGCGGCATCCAGCATCGCGACCCGGGACAGATACATATCGCGGGGTTCGGTGTTGATGACATGGCCGAAAACCACCGTGCCGATCCGGTCGGGCGCCACTCCCGCACGTTCCAGCGCCGCGCGTGTCACCGTCGCGGCAAGCTCGGTCGGGGGTATTGCGGCGAGTGACCCGCCAAAGCCGCCAATCGCGGTACGCGCCCCGGACAGAATGACGATATCGGACATGTTAATCCCCCCCTAATGGACCACGGAAAGCCTAGCCTTGGCGGGGGCGATGTCAAATTTTCAGTTGCCGAAAAGCGGCACCGATGAAATCGCCATCTTCGCCGAACCCTCGGTCACCTCATTCGCGTGCGCCAGATAGATCAGCGTCTGGTTCGCCTCATCATAAATCCGCGTCACCCGCAGCGACTTGAAGATCAGCGAGCGCGATTCCGAAAACACCTCTTCACCCTCGGGTCCCCGCGCGATGTCGCCCAGCACGACCTTGCCGGTGCGGCTGCATTCGATAGCGCTGTTCGAGGGGTCCTCGAACCAGTTGCCGTTCTTCAGCCGGTCAAAGGTCGACCGTTCGAAATAGGCCAGATGGCAGGTGACGCCCTGCACCTTGGGGTCGGGCACCGCCTCGACGATGATGTCGTTGCCGACCCAATCGACACCGACCCGCCCGACCTCTTCGGCTGCCGCAGGGGCCAAGCCCGACAGGACAAGCCCCGCCATCACGATCGCCGTTTTCATCTCAGCCCCCCGCTTGCCATGTGCGTACCCAGTCCATCGGATGGACCAGCATCAGTATGTTCAACGCCAAACCGTCGCGAATGATCCACATGGTCAGCAATTCCGCCCCGATCACGATGGCGACGCTGGCCCAGACCGGCAAAACCCGCGCCAGACCGAAGCCGATCACCATCATCACCATGTCCGAGACCGAGTTGACGACCGAATCGCCATAATAGTGCAGCGAGATCGTGACCGCGCGATACCGCTCGATGATCGCATCGCTGTTCTCGGTCAGCTCCCATGCCGCTTCGATCAGCGTCGCGATGACCAGCCGCCAGCTGATGGGGATACGCCGCGCCACCAGCCACAGCGCGGCATAGAACAGAATTCCGTGCAGGATATGAGAGGGCGAATACCAGTCGATGAGATGCTGCGAATTCTCGCTGCTCATGGTCTCGCCGTACCACAGCTTGACGGATCCGCATGTGCAGATCGGCACCCGGCCCATGGCCAGAAGGATGACCGCCGCGCCCAGGATGATCACCCCTGTCAGCAGCCAGGGCAGGCGCGTCGATCTCACTGCGCGATCCCGGGGCGCAACGGCTGGCGGCCGCCACCCTCGACCAGCAGCGACGCGCCGTCATCATCCAGCACGATCGCCGACAACGGACCGCCATAGGCTGCCCCGCTGTCGATGTTCAGCCGGTTGCCGTAATGGGTCGCGTGGTCCAGCGCGGTATGGCCGTGCACCACCAGAACGCCGTGATCGCGGGTGTTTTCCAGCCAGCCCTGCCGTATCCAGACCAGATCCTGCTCGGCCTGGTCCTGAATATCGACGCCGGGCCGGATCCCGGCATGCACGAACAGCCCGTGCGGGTCCAGATACCAGTTCGGCAGGCTTTTCAGCCATTTGACATGGTGCGTGGGCACTTTGGCCCGGGCCTCGGCAATAATCGCGTCCTTCGGCTGATCGGGATCGATGCCATAGCTGCGCAAGGTCGCCGCCGCGCCCAGCCCGGTATGATCCAGCCAGTGCCGCCCGGACGCCAGCCCGGAGTCTATCCATTCGGGATTGGTGATGAGCCGGGGCAGGAACCTGTCGTGATTGCCTTTCACGACGATCCAGTCGCGCCCGGCGCGCTGGCCCTCGATCAGGTAATCGACGACGCCCCGGCTGTCCGGTCCGCGATCCAGAAGATCGCCTATATGAACGATGCGGGGATTATCCGTGCCCGCATCGGCCGTGATGCGGGCATGGGCCGATCTCAGCAGGTCCAGCTGGCCGTGGATATCGCCGATGGCATAGACCTGCGCCATCGTGATCAGCCGATCTCGAAGTGCAGCGGGCGCACCTGCAGGAACTTGCCGGTCCGGCGCAGCGCGTCCAGCACCTCGGTCCGGGGCGGCTCGTCCAGATAAAGGATCGCGATCGCATCCTCGCCCGAGCGGGTGCGGCCAAGGGTAAAGTTCGCGATGTTGACCCCAAGATCGCCCAGCGTCGTCCCCAGCGCACCGATCACACCCGGCACGTCCTTGTTCCGGGTGTAAAGCATATGCTCGCCGATTTCGGCGTCAACATTGATCCCGCGGATCTGGATGAAGCGGGGCTTGCCGTCGCTGAACACCGTCCCGGCGATCGAGCGTTCACGCTCGGCCGTCACCACGGTGACCTTGATGTAACCATCGAAAGCGCCCGATTTTTCCTGATGCGTGGTGGCGACCTGCACGCCGCGTTCGCGCGCCATGACCGGGGCCGAGACCATGTTCACATCCGGGTTCGTGGCCTTCATCACCCCCGCGATCACCGCCGCATTCAGCGCGTTCAGGTTCATCTCGGCGACCGAGCCGTCGTAAAGCACGTTGATCGCCTTGATCGGCTGATCGGTCATCTGCCCGACGAAGGCGCCCAGATGACCCGCAAGCCGCAGCCACGGCCCCATGACGGCGGCTTCCTCGGCGGTGACGCTGGGCATGTTCAGCGCGTTCTGCACTGCCCCGGTCAGCAGATAGTCCGACATCTGTTCGGCGACCTGAAGGGCCACGTTTTCCTGCGCTTCGGTGGTCGAGGCGCCCAGATGCGGCGTCACCACCACATTCGGCAGGTTGAACAAGGGGCTCGCCGTGGCCGGCTCCTCGGCAAAGACATCGAAGGCCGCACCGGCGACGCGGCCGTCCCGCAGCGCCTCGGCCAGCGCCGCCTCATCCACCAGTCCGCCACGGGCGCAGTTGATGATGCGCACGCCGGGCTTCAGCTTGGCAATCGCGTCGCGCGACAGGATATCGCGGGTCTTGTCGGTCAGCGGCACGTGGAAGGTGATGAAATCCGACTTCGCCCACAGGTCATCCAGTTCGACCTTGGTCACCCCAAGTTCCTTGGCGCGCTCCTCGGACAGGAAGGGATCATAGGCCAGCACCTTCATATGCAGCCCAAGCGCTCGGTTGATGACGATGGACCCGATGTTGCCCGCGCCGACCACCCCCAGCGTCTTGTTGAACAGCTCAACCCCCATGAAGCGGTTCTTCTCCCACTTGCCCGCATGGGTCGAGCTGCTGGCCTCGGGCAATTGCCGGGCGACGGCGAACATCATGGCGATGGCATGCTCGGCCGTGGTGACCGAATTGCCGAAGGGCGTGTTCATGACGATCACGCCCTTTTTGCTCGCGGCCGGAATATCGACATTGTCGACCCCGATCCCGGCGCGGCCGATCACCTTCAGATTGACCGCCTTCTCCAGCAGCTTTTCGGTCACCTTGGTGGCCGAACGGATCGCCAACCCGTCGTACTGCCCGATCACCTCGGCCAGCTTTTCCTTGTCCTTGCCCAGATCGGGCAGATAATCCACCTCGACGCCGCGATCGCGAAAGATCTGGACGGCGGTTTCGCTCAGCTTGTCGGAAACAAGTACCTTCGGCATGTCATATGTCCTTTGACAGGATGCGGGCAGGCAGCCACGCAAATTCATTTCTTTCTTGCGAAAATATCCCGGGGGTCCGGGGGCAGCGCCCCCGGCCGACGGTTCAGCCCTGCGCTTCGATCTCGGCGCGGTAGGCCCACTCGACCCAGGGCATCAGCGCCGCCACATCCGCGGCCTCGATCGTGGCCCCGCACCAGATCCGCAGACCGGGGGGCGCATCGCGATAGGAACCGGCGTCCAGCGCCACGCCCTCACGCTCCAGCCGCTTGGCCACGGCTTTGGCGAAAGCCGCACCGTCCCGGATCGCGGGATCGGTGAATTTCAGGCAGACGCTGGTGGTCGATCCCGTCGCCGGATCCTCGGCCAGATCGGCGATCCAGTCCTTGCCGGCGATGAAATCGCGGATTGCGGCGGCATTGGCATCGCAACGCCCGATCAGCGCGGAGAGACCGCCCAGGTTCTGCGCCCATTTCAGCGACACCAGATAATCCTCGACGCACAGCATCGAGGGCGTGTTGATCGTCTCGCCCTTGAAGATGCCCTCGATCAGCTTGCCGCCCTTGGTCATGCGGAAAATCTTCGGCAGCGGCCAGGCCGGAACATGGCTTTCCAACCGCTCGACGGCACGCGGCGACAGGATCAGGACGCCATGTCCGCCCTCGCCGCCCAGAACCTTCTGCCAACTGAACGTCACCACATCCAGCTTGTCCCACGGCAGATCCATCGCATAGGCGGCGCTGGTGGCGTCGCAGATGGTCAGCCCGGCCCGGTCGGCCGGGATCGCGTCGCCGTTCGGCAGCCGCACGCCCGAGGTGGTGCCGTTCCACGTAAAAACCACGTCGCGGTCGAAATCGACCTCGGCGAAATCGACGATCTTGCCGTAATCGGCCTTGCGCACCGTCGCGTCCAGCTTAAGCTGCTTGACTACGTCGGTGACCCATCCCTCGCCGAAACTTTCCCATGCGAGCATCTCGACCGGGCGCGCGCCCAGCAGCGACCACAGCGCCATTTCGACCGCGCCGGTGTCCGAGGCGGGGACGATGCCGATGCGGTAATCTTCGGGAACGCCCAGCACCTGACGGGTCAGGTCGATGGCCTCGGCCAGCTTGGCCTTGCCCACGGCGGCACGATGCGACCGGCCCAAGGGCGCGTCGGCAAGCATGTCCAGCGAATATCCGGGGATCTTGGCACAGGGGCCAGATGAAAAGCGCGGATTGACCGGCCGCGCGGCCGGAGCAGTATTGCCCATATGATTAGCCTTCCAGCTATAAGCGCCGCGTTGGGGCGGCGTGTCCCGCTATCGGCGATATACCCGCGCCGCGATTCCCGCAAGCGGATTTTCGGGTCATCTCCGATGGATGCGGCGATGCGCTGGTGGCTGGAAGCTGGTGGCCGGAAGCTCGCACCCGGAAGCCGGTGCCAGAAACAGGTGACCGGAATGGCAAGCCCGTCACGGAACTGGAAACGCACAGTTAGAAAGGCCGGGTACAAGCGTTAGCCCGACCCGACCTTCCCAAACTCGTAATACGAAAACTGTTTAACAATCCGTTTGCAGGAGACCTCGTCAGTCGTCCAGAACGAAGGTCACCATCATGTTGACCCGAAAGCGGCCGATCTCGCCGCCCTCGCAATCGACACTCTGTTCCTTGATCCAGGCGCTTTTGACGTTGCGCAGCGTCTCATTGGCGCGCTGCAACCCCTGCCGGACGGCGTCTTCAAAGCCCTTTTCCGAGGTTGCGGAAATTTCGGTTACGCGTGCGATGGACATGGCGCCCTCCTGTTAAACATTTGCCCACTAACGCGCCGCGCCGCCGAAGGGTTTCCTGCGATCTGCGCTTTCCACCATGGCGCGAGCGGGCATTGTGTTCTAACCAGCCCCCATCCGCCATTCAAAGCCGCGAGTTTTCCGATGTTCACCGCCACATTGCTTGCAAATCCGACGCGCGCCGATCTGACCCAGAGGCTGGCCGAAAACCTTGCCGCGCGCTGGCAGGCAAGCGGGCTTGACTGGCTGAACCCCGGAATCGCCGTCGATCTGCGCCTTGCCGAACCCCCGGAAGATCAGTGGCGCGTCTGGGAGGAATTGCAGGCTCAGGGCATTGATCTGGTCGTCCAGCCCAGTCAGGGCCGGCGCAAGGCGATGCTGATGGCCGACATGGACAGCACCATGATCGAGCAGGAATGCGTCGACGAACTTGCCGATTTCGCCGGCGTCGGTCCGCGCGTGGCCGAAATCACCGCCCGCGCGATGAACGGAGAGCTTGCCTTTGACGAGGCGCTGACCGAGCGCGTCGGGCTTCTGGCGGGCCTTCCCGAATCCGTCATCCAGGAGGTGCTGGATACCCGCATCACGCTCGCCCCCGGTGCCCAGACCCTGATGGCGACGATGAAGGCCAACGGCGCATGGTGCGTCCTCGTTTCGGGCGGGTTCACGGCATTCACCGACAAGGTGGCCGAGGTGCTGGGCTTTGATCAGACCCGCGGCAATATCCTGATGATCGACGACGGGGTGCTGACCGGGCATGTCTCGCTGCCGATCCTCGGGCGCGAGGCCAAGGTCGACGCCCTGCGCGAAATCACCGAGGAACGCGGGCTGTCGCGGCTGGACGTGATCGCGGTCGGGGACGGCGCCAATGATCTGGGCATGCTGCATCTGGCCGGAACCGGCGTGGCGCTGCACGCGAAACCCGTCGTCGCGGCCCAGACGGATGTCCGGATCAACCACGGTGACCTGACCTCGCTGCTGTACCTTCAGGGCTACGGCTATGAGGAATTCCGCAACGCCTGATCCGTCCGCGCCGCGCCCGACCCAGGGCGGGTGCCGCATCGGTCCTGACCCGAAACACGCTAAACGGCGCGGCGGCGGATTGCCCGGCGCCGTCGGGCGGCTATGGCCCATGGCGCGCCGACGCGGGGCCCGTCGCCAATTTCCGGCGCCACGTCGCGGGCAATTCCTGACGCGACGTTTTGTTTACGTTCGCGTCAACTATATGCCATGATAACGTTGCACCATTTCGGTGCGGCATGTCGATCAGTACGCGGTGAACCAATGGCTGAAGTCACACCCTTATCGGACCTCATGAATATTCGAGAGATGTGTGATCGTTTCGGCGTTACCCCCCGGACATTGCGTTTCTACGAGGCGCGGGAACTGCTGTCCCCGATCCGGCGCGGTCAGCATCGTCTTTACAACCGCGCCGACCGGGGCCGGCTGACGCTGATCCTGCGCGGCAAGCGCTTTGGCTTCAGCCTCGAGGAAATCCGCGAGCTGCTGGAGCTTTACGAGCCCGGCAAGAACATGGCCCAACTGTCCGCCGCCATTCAGATAGGGCGCGAGCGTCTGATCGCGCTGGAACGGCAACGTCAGGATCTGGGCATCGCGATCAAGGACCTGCGCGGCCAGTTGGACCTGATCGAGGAAAAGCTGGCCACCGAAACCGCCAAAACCGAGACCGCCAAAACCGAGACCGCCAAATTCGAATCCCCCGCCCACGGAGAGCTTAAATGACCGCCTATACCCCGCCCGTCCAGGATATGCAGTTCGTGCTGCATGACGTTCTGAAAGTCTCGGAAAGCCCGTTGCCGGGCCACGCCGAACTGGACCGGGAATTCACCGCGGCCGTGCTGGAAGCGGCCGGGCAGCTTGCCGCGGAAGTGTTGGCGCCCCTGAACGCCGTCGGCGACCGCGAGGGCTGCACGCTGGAAAACGGCGTGGTGCGGACGCCGACCGGCTTTGACGGCGCCTTTGCCGCAATACGTGACGGCGGCTGGACCGCGCTTGACTGCGACCCCGAATATGGCGGTCAGGGCATGCCCTATCTTCTGGGGCTGGCGACGGGCGAGATGTTCGTTTCGGCCAACATGGCTCTGAACATGTATCAGGGCCTGACGCATGGCGCCTATTCGGCGATCCACGCCCACGGCACCGATGCGCAAAAGCAGACCTATCTGCCCAGGATGGTCAGTTGCGAATGGACCGGCACCATGAACCTGACCGAGCCCCATGCCGGCACCGATCTGGGCATGCTGCGCACCAAGGCCGAACCGCAGGAGGATGGCAGTTATCTGATCACCGGACAGAAGATCTTCATCTCGGCCGGCGACCATGATCTGGCAGAGAACGTCATCCATCTGGTGCTGGCAAAGGCGCCCGGCGGCGGCGAGGGCACCAAGGGCATCAGCCTGTTCATCGTGCCGAAGTTTCTGGTCAACGCGGATGGCTCGCTGGGCGAACGCAACCGGGTCAGCGTCGGCAATCTTGAAGAAAAGATGGGCATTCACGGCAATGCCACCTGCGTCATGAACTATGACGGCGCCAAGGGCTGGCTTTTGGGCGATCTGCACAAAGGCATGCGGGCCATGTTCACGATGATGAACGAAGCGCGCATGGGGGTCGGGCTTCAGGGCTATGCCTGCGCGGTCGGCGCATATCAGGCGGCGGCAAATTATGCCCGCGAACGTCTGCAGGGCCGTGCCGTTACCGGCGATGCGAACCCGAAGGGCCCGGCCGATCCGCTGATCGTCCATCCCGACATCCGGCGCAGCCTGATGGACCAGAAAAGCTTTCTGGAAGGCGCTCGGATGCTGGCCTTCTGGGGCGCACATCTGATCGACCAGGCCCATAACGGCGACAAGGCGGCGGACGGTATGATCTCGTTACTGACGCCGGTCATCAAGGGCTTTCTGACCGACAAGGGTTTCGACACCACGGTGCTGGCGCAACAGGTGTTCGGCGGCCATGGCTATATCGAGGAACAGGGCATGTCCCAGTTCGTCCGCGATACCCGCATCACCATGATCTATGAGGGCGCGAACGGCGTGCAGGCGCTGGATCTGGTCGGCCGCAAGCTGGCGGCCGATGGCGGCAAACCGATCATGGCCTTCTTCGAGATGGTGAAGGATTTCTGCAAGGAGAACGCCGGCGGACCCCTCGCCGCCGATTTCATCGAACCGCTGAAAGCCGCCTCGAAGGATCTGCAGGCGGCCGGCATGTTCTTCATGGAAAACGGCATGAAGAACCCCAATGCGGCGCTGGCCGGCTCGTATGACTTCATGCATCTGTTCGGTCATGTCGCGCTTGGCCTGATGTGGGGCCGTATGGCGGTGGCCGCGCAGGCGGCGCTGGATGCCGGGGCGGCCGACGCGGGTTTTTACGAGACCAAGCTGGCCACCGGGCGCTATTACATGGCGCGGCAACTGCCGATGACGGCGACCCATCTGGCCCGCATCAAATCCGGCGCCGATCCGGTGATGGCGCTGGATGCCGCGCAGTTCTGAAATTTCGGGCAATCGTCCCGCCGGAACGCGCGCGTGCCTCCGGCGGGGATATTTGGACAAGGAAGAATGCACATAACCTGTCTTTGGGGCCCCGATCCTGCGGGCCCTTGGGCATCATTGCCGGATCGGGGCTTCTTCCTTGACGGCCAACGGCTTCCCAGCCTGTCCCGCATCGACAAACTGCCTCGAAAAGGTTGAGAATTGGTTACCGTCCGCATCTTCCTTGTGAAAATATCCTGCGGGGGTCCGGGGGCGCAAAGCCCCCGGTGAAAACGGAATCGGAGATGGAATGACGGCTCAGCTTTGGTGCTTTGGCGAATCCGGCAATGCCTATAAGGCGGCGCTGACCATGCAGCTGGCCGGTTACGACTGGCAGCCCGTCTATGTCGATTTCTTCAACGGCGAGACCCGCAGCCCCGAATTCCGCGCCATCAACGAGATGGGCGAAGTTCCGGTCTTTCGCGAGGATGGCCTGACGCTGACCCAATCGGCAGTGATCCAGTATCATGTCGCCGAAAAGACCGGCAGTTTTCTGGGCCGCGACCGCAATGAAGTGCTGCGCTGGGTCATGTTCGACAATCACAAGCTGTCGGGACAGATCGGCACCGCCCGATTCCTGCAAAACTTCATTCCGCCGGAAAAGCGTCCACAGCCGGTGATCGACTTCCTGATGGCGCGGCTGAAGACCGCTTACCGGACGCTCGACACCCATCTGACGGGACGTAACTGGGTGGCTGACGATACGTTCACCATCGCCGATGCGGCCTGCTGCGGCTACCTTTTCTACCCGGAACCCTTCGGTTTCGATCGCGCCGAATGGCCCAATATCGACCGCTGGCTGGACGGGCTCAAAGCCCTGCCCGGCTGGAAACATCCCTACGATCTGATGCCCGGCAACCCATCCGAGCGGGCGTAACAGGAGGACCCATGTCAGACGCCTATATCTATGACGCCGTGCGCACCCCGCGCGGCAAGGGCCGCCCCGATGGCAGCCTGCACGAAGTCACCTCGCTGACGCTTTCGGCGGGTCTGCTGAACGCCGTCAAGGAACGCAACAACCTTGAAGGCCATGCGGTCGAGGACGTGATCTGGGGCAATGCCACGCAGGTCAAGGAACAGGGCGGCTGCCTTGCCCGCTCGGCGGTGCTGGCCTCGGATCTGGACGAATCCATTCCCGGCCTGTCGATCAACCGCTTCTGCGCCTCGGGGCTGGAGGCGGTGAACCTCGCCGCCAATCAGGTCAAGGGCGGCGGCGGCAACGGCTATATCGCCGGCGGCGTCGAGATGATGGGCCGCGTGGCCATGGGCAGCGACGGGGCGGCGATCGCCGTCGATCCCTCGGTCGCCTTCAAGACCTATTTCGTGCCTCAGGGCATCAGCGCCGACATCATCGCCACCGAATACGGTTTCACGCGCGAGGAAGCCGACGCGCTGGCGGTGGAATCGCAGCGCCGCGCCGCCGAGGCCTGGGCCGATAACCGCTTCGCCAAATCCATCGTTCCGGTGCGCGACCAGAACGGGCTGGTGATCCTCGATCACGACGAATACATGCGCCCCGGCACCACAACCGAGGATCTGGCCAAGCTGAAGGCCAGCTTCAAGGACATGGGTGAGGTCATGCCGGGCTTCGACAAGGTGGCGATGCTGAAATACCCGCATCTCGACCATATCGAGCATATCCACCATGCCGGCAACTCCTCGGGGATCGTCGACGGGGCCGGCGCGGTGCTGATCGGCAACAAGGAATTCGGCGAGCAGTTCGGCCTGAAGCCCCGCGCCCGCATCCGCGCCAATGCCAAGATCGGGACCGATCCGACGATCATGCTGACCGGCCCGGTGCCGGTGACGGAAAAAATCCTGCGCGAAAGCGGCATGTCGATTTCCGACATCGACCTGTTCGAGGTGAACGAGGCCTTCGCCGCGGTCGTCCTGCGCTTCATGCAGGCGTTTCAGGTCGATCCGGGCAAGGTCAACGTCAATGGCGGCGCGATCGCGCTTGGCCACCCGCTGGGGGCCACCGGCGCCATCATCATCGGCACCCTGCTGGACGAACTGGAGCGGCAGGACAAGAACGTGGGCCTCGCCACGCTGTGTGTCGCGTCCGGCATGGGCGCGGCCACCATTATCGAGCGGGTGTAGGGGAGGTTCCGAAATGACCGATTTCACCATGAAGAAAGACGCCGACGGCGTCGCCATCATCACCTGGGATGTGCCGAACAAGTCGATGAACGTGCTGTCGGAAAACGGCATCCGCGAGTTGGACGGGCTGATCGACGATGCTCTGGCGGACGAAGCCGTGAAGGGCATCGTCATCACCTCGGGCAAGCCCGATTTCGCCGCCGGCATGGACCTGAACGTGCTGGGTTCGATGAAGGAACAGGGCGGGGCCGAGGCGATCTTCGGGCTGGTCATGCAGTTGCATGGCGTCCTGCGCAAGATCGAGCGCGCGGGCATGGACCCGAAGACCATGAAGGGCGGCAAGCCGATTGCGGCGGCGCTGCCCGGCACGGCGCTCGGCATCGGGCTGGAACTGCCTTTGTCCACGCATCGCATCTTTGCCGCCGACAATCCCAAGGCCAAGATCGGCCTGCCGGAAATCATGGTCGGCATTTTTCCGGGCGCCGGCGGCACCACGCGCCTCGTCCGCAAGCTGGGCGCGATGGGCGCGGCACCGCTGCTGCTGGAAGGCAAGCTGAACGATCCGAAGAAGGCGAAAGCCGCCGGCGTCATCGACGAGGTGGTCGAGGATCCGGTCGCCGCCGCGCGCGACTGGGTGCTGAAAGCCAAAGACGCCGATATCGTCAAGCCCTGGGACGCCAAGGGCTACAAGATGCCGGGGGGCGAGCCTTATACCGCGTCGGGCTTCATGACCTTCGTCGGCGCGAATGCGATGGTCCATGGCAAGACGCTCGGCGTCTATCCGGCGGCCAAGGCGCTGCTGAGCGCGGTCTATGAGGGCGCGATGGTGCCCTTCGATCAGGCCCTGAAGATCGAGGCCCGCTGGTTCACCAATGTGCTGATGAACCCCTCGTCCGGCGCGATGATCCGCAGCCTTTTCATCAATAAGGAGGCGCTGGAAAAAGGCGCGAACCGCCCCGATGTGCCCGATGAGAAGGTCCAGAAGGTCGGCATCCTCGGCGCCGGGATGATGGGCGCGGGCATCGCTTATGTCTCGGCCATGGCCGGCATTCAGGTGGTGCTGATCGACGCCAAACAGGAAGCGGCCGACAAGGGTAAGGCGCATTCGGCGGACCTGCTGGACAAGGCGATCAGCCGCAAGAAAGCCACCGAGGAGAAGAAGGCCGAAGTGCTGGGCCGCATCAATGCCACCACCGATTATGCGGCGCTGGCGGATTGCGACCTGATCGTCGAAGCGGTGTTCGAAGACCCCGCGGTCAAGGCCGAGGTGACGAAGAAGGCCGAGGCAGCGATTCCGCCGACCGCGATCTTCGCCACCAACACCTCGACCCTGCCGATCAGCGATCTGGCGAAGGCCAGCAGCCGTCCCGAGCAGTTCATCGGCATCCACTTCTTCAGCCCCGTGGACAAGATGATGCTGGTCGAGATCATCAAGGGCAAACAGACCGGCCCGCGCGCGGTGGCCAAGGCGCTGGATTTCGTGCGCCAGATCCGCAAGACGCCGATCGTGGTCAATGATGCACGCTTCTTCTACGCCAACCGCTGCATCATTCCCTATCTGAACGAAGGCGTCCGCATGCTGGCCGAGGGTGTCAATCCGACCCTTATCGAAAACGCGGCCAAGATGATGGGGATGCCGCTTGGCCCCTTGCAACTGATGGACGAAATCTCGCTGGATCTGGGCGTCAAGATCGCCAAGGCCACCAAAGCCGCGATGGGTGATGCCTACCCCGATGGCGCGGTAGACGAGGTGATCTTCAAGCTGGCCGATCAGGGCCGTATGGGGCGCAAGGCGAATGCCGGCTTTTACGACTATGACGCGGCCGGCAAGCGCGGCGGCTTGTGGGACGGGTTGTCGGTGGCGTGGCCTGAAAGCGCCGATCAGCCCGAACTGACCGAGGTTCAGCACCGGCTGATGTTCATCCAGTCGCTGGAGGCCGTCCGCGCGCTCGAGGAAGGCGTGTTGGAGGATATCCGCGAAGGCGATGTCGGCGCCATCCTCGGCTGGGGCTTCGCGCCGTGGTCGGGCGGCCCGTTCAGTTGGCTTGACATGGTGGGCGCCCCTCGCGCGGTCGAGATCTGCGATCATCTGACCAAGGCCTATGGCGATCGTTTCAAGGCGCCGAAGCTTTTGCGCGAGATGGCCGAGAAGGGCCAGACCTTCTATGGCCGGTTTGGACAGCCGTCCAAGAAAGCGGCGTGATCGCGGGCGCCCCCTGCCGCATCGGCGCATGAAACCTGATTGGCCCCTATTCCCTGACGGGGGCCTTTCTTTTCGGTCACGGCAACACGGTCTCGGATTCGGGCGCGCCGCGATCCTCGGCCGTCGAGCCGCGCAGCACGATCATCAGCCCGGCCGCGATGATCAGGACGATCCCCGCCACCGTCGGCATGTCGGGCAACTCTCCGAACAGAAGCCAGGTCCAGCCGACCGTGACCGGCAGGATGGCATATTCAAGCACCGGCCGCGCGGCTGGTCTCGATCAGCTGATAGGCCCGCATCATCATCGTCACCCCGACGACCGAGCCGATGGCTTGCGCAATGACCCATGCCCAGACGGTCGGCGAAGGCATCGCGGCCGGATGTTGCAGAAACGCGGCGGGGCCGCCGGCCGGGGTCGCGGGCCAGATCAGCAGGTAAAGCGTCCCGATGACGCCGGACAGGGCAAGCGCGGTGAAAAATCCGAAGGTCAGGGTTTCGGCCGTCTCGCCCTCGCACCAGCGGCGGGTGGCGATATTGGCCAGACCATAGAAGAACCCGGCCGCGACCGGGACCATCATCAGCATCGAGATGCCGCCGTTCTGAAACGGTCGCAGCGCCAGCAATATGCCGACAAAGCCCAGACCGACCGCGATGATCCGCACCGGGCCGATCGGGTCGCCATAGACCAGACGCACGATCAGCAGCACGAAGATCGGCGCCGTGAACAGCCCGGCCACGACCTGCGGCAACGGCAGAAACCCAAGGCTGCCGAAATACAGCAGCATCGCAAAGCCCTGCACCAGACTGCGGGCGACGACCGGACGCAGGTTGCGCGGCCAAAGCCGGAAACCCAGCGCACGGGCCGCGGCGATCATCAACGGCAGCGCAATCAGGCCGCGCAGCAGGTGGAATTGCCACAGGCTGATTTCCCTTGCGATGAAACGCACGCCGCAATCGACGAAGCCGATGATAAGGGCATAGCCAAGGATCAGCGCCGCTGCCTTGCCGGTCGGATTTCTGTCCACGCGCGCCCCCCTTGGGCCGTCCTGACGCGACCGCCCCACCCCATCCCGTCACGCCATCCTTGGCACAGGTCGGCACGGACGCAAAGGGGGGCATCCGCATGGGCGTGATCAGCGGAACATGCCCTGCCGCAGCACGATCCCATGATCCAGCCACGCCTTCAGCGCCGCAAGCATATGCGCCCAGCCATAGGCATTCCCCAGCGCCGCTTTCAGCCCGGCAGGCGTTGCCGGCCAGCCGGTTTCGGCGACGCTTACGCGGGTGCGGCCGTCCTGATCCTCGAACCGGAATGTCACCCGCGTCTCATCCGCGCCCTCTATGTCCGACGGCCAGGCGAATTCGATCAGCCCGGGCTTTTCCGCGCGAATGACACGCACCGGGAAAGGCCCGGGGAAATCGGCAAAATCCCAGGTGGCCGTCGCGCCGGTTTCCAGCCGGCCCTTGGCGCCGTTGGTGGTGAAATACTTGGAAAGCTGGGCGGGGTCGGCGACGGCCTCATAGACCTGTTCGACGGGACGGTCGATAAAGACGGCGAAGTCAAAGCCCATATCCTTGTCGGTGATCTCTGACATGGCAGCTCCTATACCCAAGGTTTCGGACGCCCCCAGCATGCGCCGCCGCAACCGCCGAGGCAATCGTGTCGTGGATGCACCGATCCGCTTCAAATCTTCGGCACGGCGCCCGCGCGGAAAGTTGCGGCTTTCCGCCCGTTCCTGTATCGCATGGGCAATAACCCAAGCGCAAAACCGCCACCAAGGACAGGATCCCGATGACCGACGCCCGGATGCCCATCGTCTCGCGCATTTTCATCGCAATCGCGCTGTTTCTGAGCTTTGCCACGGCCGCCCGCGCCTTTGACACTCAGGCGCGCGAGGCGTGGGTCTATGACGTCTCGACCCGCACCGTGATGATGGAAAAGAACGCCGATCAGCCGATGCCGCCGGCGTCGATGTCCAAGCTGATGACGATCTACATGCTGTTCGAGGCGCTGAAGGAAGGGCGCGTCAACATGGACACCCGCCTGCCGGTGTCGACCAAGGCCCGGCAAATGGCCGGATCGACCATGTTCCTGAACGAAAAGGACCGCCCGACGGTCGAGGAGCTTATCCAAGGGATCATCGTGCTGTCAGGCAATGACGCCTGCGTGGTGGTGGCCGAAGGTCTGTCGGGCTCCGAAGAGGCGTTTGCGGCGCAGATGACCGAACGCGCCAAGGGTCTGGGGCTGACCAATTCGCAGTTCAAGAACGCCTCGGGCTGGCCCGCGCCGGGGCACAGCATGACCGCCCACGACCTTGGCGTTCTGGCCCTGCGCCTGATCGAGGATTACCCGGAGCTTTACAAGAATTTCGCGGTCAAGGAATTCCGTTACGACAACCGCGCGCCGGCCAACCGTTTCAACCGCAACCCGCTGTTGAAACAGAACATCGGCGCCGACGGGCTGAAGACCGGCCACACTATCGAAGCGGGCTATGGTCTGGTCGGATCGGCCGTGCAGGACGGCCGCCGGGTGATCTTCGTGATCTCGGGCCTGCCCAGCGATAAGGCCCGCGCCGAAGAGGCCGAGCGCATCGTGAACTGGGCGTTCCGGCAGTTCAGCATGAAAACACTGGTGCCAAAGGGGCAGACCGTCGCCTCGGCACCGGTCTGGCTGGGCGTCAAATCGTCGGTGCCGCTGACCACGGCGGACGGCGTACGGGTGCTGATCCCGGCCGCGGCCGAATCCGGCATCACCGCCGAGGCGGTCTACGACTCCCCCATTCCCGCCCCGATCAAGGCCGGCGACAAGCTGGGCGATCTGGTGCTGAACGTGCCCGGCACCGGCGAAAGCTCGATCCCGCTGATCGCGGCCGAGGATGTGTCCGAGGCGGGCTTTGTCGGCCGCATGAAAAGCGCGGCGATCCGGCTTGGCACCAAGGCCTGGACAGCGGTCGGAAGCTGATCCTGCCCGGCATGTTCATCAGTTTTGAAGGCATCGACGGGTCCGGCAAATCCACACAGGCGCGGCTTTTGGCCGATCATCTGCGCGCCGAAGGACGCGAGGTCGTCCTGACGCGCGAACCCGGCGGCAGCCCGGGGGCCGAGGAAATCCGCCGGCTTCTGGTCGAAGGCGGCGCCGACCGCTGGTCGGCGGAAACCGAGCTTTTGTTGTTCAACGCCGCCCGTCGCGATCACGTCGAGCGCCGGATTCGCCCGGCGCTGGAGGCCGGGCAAACCGTGATCACCGACCGCTTTGCCGACAGCAGCCGCGTCTATCAGGGCGTCGCGCGCGGCCCCGCGTTGCGCGAGTTGGTGGATGAGTTGCACCGGCTCGTCATCGGGCTTGAGCCCGCGCTGACCTTCGTCATCGACCTTGACCCGGACCGGGCGCTTGATCGAAGCCACGCCCGCGGCAGCATCGAAGATCGGTTCGAGCGGCTGGGCCCCGATTTTCAGCGCCGCCTGCAGATGGGCTTTCGCGCCCTCGCGGTCGAGTTTCCCGAACGCGTCCGGATGATCGACGGGGCGGGAAGCCCCGCGGCGGTCGCGGCCCGCGTGCTGGCCGCGCTGGGATGAGCGACGACACCGACATCCCGGAACCCGACCGGGTTCCCGGTGCGCCCCACCCGCGCCATACCCCGCAGATTTTCGGTCAGGACGAGGCGATCGCCAGCTTTGCCGACGCGATGGGTCACGGCCGGTTGCATCACGCTTGGCTTTTGACCGGTCCGCGCGGGGTCGGCAAGGCGACCCTGGCCTGGGCCATCGCGCGCAAGCTGCTGGGGGATCAGGCCAGCGCCGCCCTGCCCGGTCTGGCGGTCGATGGCACCGATCCCGTCACCCGCCGTCTGGCCGCCTTGTCCGAGCCGCGCCTGCACCTGACGCGCCGGCCGTGGGATGAGAAAACCAAGCGACTGCGGGCCGAAATCACCGTCGATGAGATCCGCACGCTGCTGTCCTTCTTCCACCTTTCGGCGGCCGAGGGCGGCCATCGCGTCGCCATCATCGACGCCGCCGATGACATGAACACCGCCGCCGCGAACGCGCTTTTGAAGATGCTGGAGGAACCGCCGGCCGGCGCGGTGATCCTGATGGTCGCCCATCAGCCCGCGCGGCTTTTGCCGACGATCCGCTCGCGTTGCCGGGTGCTGCGGCTGGCGCCGCTTGCCCCCGCCGAGATGGCGCAGGCGATGGCGCAGGCGGGGGCCGAGCCCGGCAAGGATGCCGAGGCGCTCGCCGCCCTCGCCGGCGGTTCGGTGGGCGAAGCGCTGCGGCTGGCCGGTCAGGACGGCCTGCCGGTCTATCAGTCCATCGTCGATCTTTTCGGCCGCCTGCCCGATTTCGACCGGCCGCGCGCGCGGGCGCTGGCCGACGCGGCGGCGGGGCGGCCCGGAGCCGACGGCGACCCGTTCGATCTGGTGGTGACGCTTCTGGATCTGTTCCTGTCCCGCACCGCCCGCGCCGGCCTGATCGGCGCGCCGCTGGAGCAGGCGGCACGGGGCGAAGCACAGTTGATGGCGCGGATCAGCCCCGATGACCGCGCCGCGCGGGCCTGGGCCTCGGCGCAGGCGGATCTGGGCGCGCGGGTGCGCGCCGGCCGGGCGGTCAACCTTGACCCTTCGGCGCTGGTGATGGATATGCTGACGACATTGGCGCAGGTTCCCGCGCGATGACCACAGGCCACTGATGACCACCGAAACCCCGCCGACCGGGACACCGCCCGCCATCGTCGACAGCCATTGCCATCTCGATTTCCCGGATTTCGCCGGCGAGCTTCCGGCCATCGTCGCCCGCGCGCGCGAGGCCGGCGTGACCCGCATGGTCACCATATGCACCGCGCTGCGCAACGAACCCGCGGTCCGCGCCATTGCCGAGGCGCATGACGGCGTTTTCTATGCCGCCGGCACCCATCCGATGAGCGTCGCCAAGGAACCCATGGCCTCGGTCGCGGAGCTGGTCGCGCTTGCGGCGCATCCGAAATTCGTCGGCTTCGGCGAAACCGGACTTGATTATCACTATACCGCCGAATCCGCTGCCCAGCAGGCCGAAAGCCTGCGCATCCATATCGAGGCTGCGCGCCAGACCGGCCTGCCGCTGATCATCCACGCCCGCGATGCCGATGACGACATGGCCCGGATCCTTAGCGAAGAACATCGCGCCGGCGCCTATTCCTGCGTCATGCATTGCTTTTCCAGCGGTGAGGGGCTGGCGCGCGCCGCGATTGATCTGGGGTTCTACCTGTCCATGTCGGGCATCGCGGCGTTTCCACGTAGCGCCGAATTGCGCGCCATCTTCGCGGCCTGCCCCCCTGACCGGGTGCTGGTTGAGACCGACGCCCCCTATCTGGCGCCCCCGCCTTTTCGCGGCAAACGCAACGAGCCCGCCTATACCGCCCATACCGCCCGCCGCGGCGCCGAAGTGTTCGGCATGGACTATGCCGATTTCGCCGCCCTGACCTCGGCCAACTTCGACCGGCTGTTCAGCAAGGCCAGCGGGGTCAGGTAATGATGCGGGCGACGATCCTTGGTTGCGGATCGTCCGGCGGGGTGCCGCGTATCGGCCCCCACTGGGGTGCCTGCGACCCCGCCGAACCCCGGAACCGCCGCCGCCGCTGCGCGCTGCTGATCGAGAAGATCGCGGACGGCGGCACCACGACCGTGCTGATCGACACCGGCCCCGACATGGTGGGCCAGTTGCTCGACGCGGGCGCCTCGACGCTGGACGGGGTGGCGTGGACGCATTCCCACGCCGACCACCTGCATGGCATCGACGACCTGCGTCAGGTCGCCTTCAACAATCAGGCCATCGTGCAGGGTTATGCCGACGCCGCCACCGCCGAGGTGATGCAGGAGCGTTTCGGTTACATCTTCCGCACCCCCGAATGGTCGGCCTATCCGCCGGTCTGCGCGCTGAACCTGATCGACGGACCGTTCACCATAAAGGGCGCCGGCGGCCCGGTCGAAATGATCCCCTTCGCGGTCGATCACGGCGGCTTCCCGGCACTGGGCTATCGCGTCGGATCGCTGGTCTATCTGCCCGATGTCAAGGCAATTCCCGAAACCGCGTGGCAGATCATCGCGGGCGCAAAGGTGTTCATCTGCGACGCGCTGCGCCCGCGGCCGCATTCAAGCCACGCGCATCTTGATCTGACGCTGGAATGGATGGCGCGGCTTGAGCCCGAGATCGGCATCATCACCAACATGCATATCGACCTTGATTATGCGACGCTGCTGACCAGCCTGCCCGCCGGCGTTTTCCCGGCCTATGACGGCATGCAGATCGAGATCCCCGGATGAGCGCGCTGTTCACCGTCATCCTGCCGGTCTTTCTGGTGATCGGCTTTGGTTGGGTGGTCAGTTGGCGCGGGTGGTTCAGCGAAAGCGCCGTCGACGGGCTGATGCGCTTTGCCCAGAATTTCGCCGTGCCGGTGCTGTTGTTCAAATCCATGGCCGAGATGGATCTTGGCGCCGAATTCGATCTGAAACTGCTGCTGCCGTTCTATATCGGCGCTTTCGCCGCCTTTACGGTCGGCTGGCTGGGAACCCGCTATGTGCTGCGCCGCCCGGCCGAGGATGCGGTCTCGATCGGCTTTGCCTGCCTGTTCTCCAACTCGCTTCTGCTGGGCCTGCCGATCATGGAACGGGCTTATGGGCCGGATTCCCTGTCGGGGAACCTTGCGATCATCGCGATCCACTCGCCGCTGCTTTACACATTCGGCATCACCCTGATGGAGTTCACCCGCGCCCGGGGTGAGGATATCGGCATCGGCCGGGTCGCGGCGCGGGCGCTGTCGGGCGTGCTGCATACGCCGCTGGTCATCGGCATTCTCAGCGGTCTGGCGCTCAACGTGCTGATCCAACTGGGCCTGTCGGTGCCGGAAACCGTCTGGTCGGCGGTCGAGATGATGAGCCGCTCGGCCCTTCCGGCGGCGCTGTTCGGGCTGGGCGGCATCCTTTACCGCTATCGCCCCGAAGGCGAGATGCGGGCCATCGCCATGGTCTGCGGTGCCTCGCTTGTCCTGCATCCGGCGATCACCTTTGGCCTTGGGCATCTGTTCGGGCTGGGCGCGGCGGGAATGCGTTCGGCCGTCGTCACGGCGGCGATGGCGCCGGGGGTCAACGCCTATCTGTTCGCAAGCATTTACGGCGTCGGCAAACGGGTCGCGGCTTCATCGGTTCTGATCGCGACCACGGTTTCGATCCTGACGATCTGGTTCTGGCTTAGCGTTCTGCCGTGAATCAACCCGGTTTTCGCAGAACCACCGCCATCTGTTCCAGTTTTTGATAGTCGTCGACAACCTCGACCACATCGAATTTCCGGCCCCAGATCCGGCGTACGAATTCTTCACCGACATAAGCGTGGCCATAGTCATAGGCGCCGAATGCGTTTCCTACGCTGAAATACATCATCTCGCCCAATTCGAACATGCGGGTAATTTCCGACGGTCCGCCGCATTCGGTAATCATCTGTCGCTGCGCACGGTGCCCCGCAGGCAGGTTTTCGGGATCTGCACCGAAAAGATACGACATATGACCGCGACCATAGGTCGTCAGAATAAGCGTCGCACCCGGACGTGCGATGCGATGAAATTCGTCCAGCCAGCGCGTCGCCTGAATGGCGCTGAAATGAGAGAATACCAAAGGGTAAGTAAGACGGCCTTTCAGGGTCAAGAGGGCGTGATGCCGCGCAACCTCTCACCCCGCCGCCTGAGCAGTTCGACCACTGCCAGAAGCGCGATCGAGACGATGACCAGCAATGTGGCGACGGCAAGGATCGCCGGGCTGATCTGCTCGCGGATGCCGTTCCACATCTGGCGGGGGATGGTCTGCTGATCGGGGCCGGCCAGAAACAGCACCGCCACGACCTCATCGAACGAGGTGACAAAGGCGAACAGCGCGCCCGAGATCACGCCCGGCAGGATCAGCGGCATGATCACCCGGAAGAAGGTCGTCCGGGGATTGGCGCCAAGGCTGGCGGCGGCGCGGGACAGCGAGTGATCAAAGCCGATCAGCGTGGCGGTGACGGTGATGATCACGAAGGGAATGCCCAGCGTCGCATGGGCGAGGATCACGCCCAGATAGGTGTTGGCAAGACAGCCACGCGACGAAAGCACCGGCCGCAGCAACTCGCCCAGCCAGCTGTTCGTCGGCACGCAGGTCGAGGAGTAGAAGAAGAACAACCCCGTCGCGGTGATGATGATCGGCACGATCATCGGCGAGATCAGGATCGCCATGATCAGCCGCCGCCCCGGCATTTCCGGCCGGGACAGGCCAAGTGCCGCCAGCGTGCCCAACACGGTCGCGATCAGGGTCGAAAAGAAGCCGATGATGAGCGAATTCTTCGCCGCCCGCACCCAGGTCGCGTTGGCGAAGGTATCGGCCCAGGTCGGCGCATCGGGGTTCGAGGTGCCGAAGGCCGCGAGGTTGCGATACCAGCGCAGCGAATAGCCCTCCGGATCAAGCGCCAGCATCTTCGAGGTGAAGGTAAAGAACGGCTCGGCGTTGAAGCTCAGCGGGATGATGATCAGGATCGGCGCGATCAGGAAAATGAAGATCAGCGTGCAAATGACCAGATAGGTCCAGTGCCAGACCCGTTCCAGCGGTGTTGCATATGTCGGAAGCGCCATGTTCGGTTACCCCAGCTTCAGATTGTCGATGCCGACAAGACGGTCATAGACCCAGTAAAGAACCAGCACTCCCGCCAGCAGCAGCGACGCCAGCGCCGCCGCCATCGACCAGTTCAGCGTCTCCTGCATATGCATGGCGATCATGTTCGAGATCAGTTGCCCCGAAGCGCCGCCGACCAATGCGGGCGTGATGTAGTAGCCAACCGCCAGAATGAAGACCAGTAACGCCCCCGCCCCAAGCCCCGGAAGGGTCTGGGGGAAATAGATGCGCCGGAATGCGGTCCAGCTTGTCGCGCCAAGACTGCGGGCGGCGCGGACATAGCTGGGGTTGATCGTGCGCATCACCGAATACAGCGGCAGGATCATGAACGGCAGCAGGACATGGGTCATCGCCACGATGGTGCCGGTCTGGTTATAGATCATCTGGATACGGCCATTGTCGTCGATGATCCCCAGCGCCACCATCAGGCTGTTCAGCACGCCCTGTTGTTGCAGGATCACCATCCACGAGGTCGTGCGCACCAGAAGCGAGGTCCAGAACGGCAGCAGCACAAGGATCATCAGCAGGTTGGAATAGCGCAGCGGCAGGTTCGCCAGCAGATAGGCCACCGGAAAACCAAGGACGAACGTCATCAGGGTGATCAGCGCCGACAGGAAAAGCGTGCGCATGAACAGCGTGATATAGATCCGCTGCTGTGGCGCGACCTGAACGATATTGCCCTTGTCGTCATGGGTTCGGTCCAGCGCGGCAAGATAGAAATTCGCCGTGTAGGGCGTCGAGGCCGATCGCATCGCGCCCCAGATTTTCGGGTCGGCCCATTTCGCGTTGACCTCGGGCAGGGACTGCATGAAGGGCGGCTTCAGCTCATCCGCCTTGCGTCCGGTCGAGGTGAAAAGTGATCGCGTCCCGGCGACGTCGTAATTGATCCGTGTGCCGACCACGCCGATGGTCTTGGCCTTGGCCGAGGCGACGATGTCGGCGACCAGCGCGGCATAGGCGGCCTCGTCCGGCGCGACGCCGGGGTTTTCGGCGAACCATGCCGATACCTGCGGCATATTGGCCGAAAAGCCGTTGTTGTGAACCGAACGGCTGAGCATCTGGAAGATCGGGACCACGAAGGTCAGCAGAATGAACATCAAAAGCGGCAGCACCAGCAGGAAGGCACGCCACCGCGCCCGCCGCGACGAACGCGCCAGCGCACGGGCCAGCGGCCGCCCGTCAGCGGTGGTCAGCGGCGCCGTCGGGCGCCCCCCCGAGGCTTCGGTGGCGATGGCTGCATGCGGATCGAGCGGTAATGACATGATACTGTACGGTCCTGCGGGAAGGGATGCGCCACCCCGTCACAAACGGACGGGATGGCGGTTTGCGTGATCGGACGGCCGGGGTCAGCTGGCCAGCCAGGCGTTGAAACGCTCGCTCATCTCGGCGTCGTGGTCGGCCCAGAACTCCGGATCGTCCATGACGGCGGTGGTCATGTATTCGGGGTTGGTCGGCATATAGGGCGCCATTTCGGTCTTGCCGTCCTGATACATCCCGACCAGCGCGGCCGAGGATTTGCGCGCCGGGCCATAGGCGATGTATTTCGCCTGTTCCGCCAGTTGCTGGGTATCGGTCGCGAACTTCAGATACTCCATCGCCGCTTCCGGGTTGGGCGAGCCTTTCGGGATCGCGAACATGTCCAGATCCATGTACTGCCCGTCCCAGATGATCTCGAAGGGCTTGCCCTCGGCCACCATGGCGTCGAAGAAGCGGCCGTTATAGCCGGTCGCCATCGTGACCTCGCCATCGGCCAGAAGCTGCACCGGCTGGGCGCCGGCCTCCCACCAGACAACGTCTTTCTTGATCGTGTCGAGTTTCGCGAATGCCTGATCCACGCCTTCGGGGGTGCCGAGCTTTTCATAGATCTGGTCGGGCGGCACGCCGTCGGCGATCAGCGCCAGATACAGCGTCCGCTTGGGGTTCTTCGGCAATCCGCGCTTGCCGGGGAAATTCGTGGTGTCAAAGAAATCCGCCGCCGTCTTGGGCGCCTTGTCCCCGAACTTGGTCTTGTCATAGGCGATGACCGTGCCCCAGAAGATGTTGGCGACGGCGCAATCGCGCAGCGCCCCGTCAAGGAAATCCTCGGCGGCGGGGGTGCCGTCGGGCGCGGCGGGCAGATCGGCGGGGTTGATTTCCACAAGCGCGCCTTCGTCGCACAGACGGATCGCGTCGCTGACCTCGATATCGAACACGTCGCCGGTGATGTTATTGGCCTCGACCTGCGCCTTCAGCGGCGTGGCCGGGTTGTCGGCGGCAATCATGTTGACCTTGATGCCGGTCTTGGCCTCGAACGGCTTGTTATAGGCCTCGACCTGGGATTTCTCATAGGCACCGCCCCATGAGACAACGTTGACTTCCTTGTCCTGCGCATTGGCGGTGAACGCCATGCCGCAAAGCGCGGTCGTCAGTATGAGGGTCTTCTTCATCTTCAGCTCCCTGTTATGCCCCGCCGCCCGGTTTGGTCCGGCAGAGACGTGTTACGGGTTTCCCGGATCTTGCGCCCGGTCACCCCGGTTCTTTCAGCCGCTGGCAAGCCAGGCGGCAAAACGCTCGCCCAACTCGGCGTCGTGGTCGGCCCAAAAGCCGACATCGAAGGCAAGCGCGTTGTTCATGTTGACCTCGGCGGTCGGCAAATGCGGCGCCATGGCGTTCTTTCCGTCCTTGTACATGCCGATCAGCGCCGAGGCTGATTTGCGCGTCGGACCATAGCTGATGATCCCCGAAAACCGCGCCTGCGCCGGGGCCGAGGTCGTCCGCACGACATATTCGCGCGCGGCTTCAGGATGGGGCGCGCCCTTGGGGATCACCCAGCCCTCGAACTCATAGATCTGGCCGTCCCAGATGATCGCGAAGGGCAGGCCGTCCTCGATCACGGCGTTGAAGATGCGGCCGTTGTAGGCCTGGGTCAGGCTGACCTCTTTATCGGCCAAAAGCTGGACCGGCTGGGCGCCCGCGTCCCACCAGATGATCTGGTCGCGGATGGTGTCAAGCTTGGCGAAGGCGCGGTCCACGCCTTCGGGCGTGCGCATCAGATCATAGACCTGATCGGCGGGCACCCCGTCGCCCAGCAACGCCAGTTCCAGCGTGAAGCGCGGCTGTTTCAGCATGCCGCGCTTGCCGGGAAATTTCTCGATATCGAAGAAATCCGCGGCCGTCGCGGGCTTGTCGCCGGGGAACCGGCTGCTGTCCATCGCCAGCACCGTCGAATAGACATCGGTCGGCACCATGCAGTCGCTGAGCGTGCCGTCCATGAAATCCTGCGCCGCAGGCGTCCCGTCGGGTGCGGGGGCAAGGGCCAGATCGTCCAGCGGTTCGATCAGCCCTTCGTCACACAGCCGCAGCGCGTCGGAAAGGCCCACGCTGGCCACGTCCATGGTCACGTTCCCGGCCGTCGCCTGCGCCAAGAGCGGAATCGCCGGATCGTCGGCGTCCACCATCTTGACCGCAATGCCGGTTTCACGGGTAAAGGGCTGGTTCAGCGCCTGCACCTGCGCGGCCGAAAACGTGCCGCCCCAGGAATAGACGGTGATCGCCTCGGCCGTCTGCGCCGACGCGCCGGAAAAGCCACCGATTCCGCATGCGATCGCCGCCGCAAGGGCGGTGTGACGTATCGGAGATATCGGCGGGCTAACGATCATTCTGCTTCCGGTTTCGGCCGTCCCGGTGCACGTCGCACGGGTTCGGGCAGGTATCGCGTCAAGGTTCGGGCGTCGCGCGCCTGCCGCGCGGCGCCCGTGTCGTTACCGCAGGCCTATTTGGCCAGCCATGCGTTGAACCGCTCGTTCAGTTCGGCGTCATGGTCGACCCAGAAATCGAGGTTCGAGGCAAGCGCGTTCTTCAGGTTCGCCTCGGACGTCGGCAGGTTCGGGGCCATGTCGACGCTGTCATCGCCCTGAAACTTGCCGACCAGCTTGCCCGAGGATTTGCGCGGCGGACCGTAGCTGATCCACTCCGCAGCCCGGGCCAGCGGTTCGGATCCGGTCGAGAAGGCGACGAATTTCAGCGCGTTATCCAGATGCGGCGCGCCTTTGGGGATCACCCAGCCTTCCATTTCGTAAATCTGTCCGTCCCAGACGATCTTGAACGGCTTCTTCTCGGACGTAGCTGCGTCGAAGATACGACCGTTGAACGCGAAGGCCATGGTGACCTCGCCATCCGCGAGAAGCTGCGGCGGCTGGGCCCCGGCCTCCCACCAGATCACGTCGTTCTTGATCGTGTCCAGCTTGGCGAATGCCTGATCCACACCTTCCGGCGTGCCGAGGGTTTCATAAACCTTGTCGGCGGGCACGCCATCGGCCAGCAGGGCGTATTCAAGATTGAACTTGGCGCCCTTGCGCATCGTCCGCTTGCCGGGAAACTTGGCGGTGTCGAAGAAATCGGCGGGGGTCGAGGGCTTGGCGTCGGGGAATTTGCTGTCGTCATAGGCCATGACCATCGAATAGACATCCGTCGCCACGAAGCAATCGGTCACCGCGCCTTCGATGAAATCCTCGGTCGCGGCGGTACCGTCGGTGCCTGCGGTCAGGATGCCGACGTCGATATTTTCCAGCAGCCCTTCGTCGCACAGCCGCACCGCATCGGCATATTCAACCGACGCCACATCCGTGGTCACGTTTCCCGCCTCGACCTGCGCCTTGAGCGGCGTCGCGGGGTTGTCGGCATCCGACACGTTGACCTTGATCCCGGTCTCGGCCTCGAAGGGCAGCGCATAGGCCTGCACGTGGCTTTTGCCGTACGCCCCACCCCATGACAGCAGGTCGAGGGCCTGATCCTGCGCATAGGCGGCGCCGGCAAAGCCGCAAATCGCGGTCGTCAGTACAAGAAAGCGTCTCATGGTTACTTCTCCTGTTTCAGATCGGATCGAGGGCCCGCGCATCCTGCGGATGCCAGCCGATGCGCACCTTCTGGCCGGGCTCCAGCTGGGTCTGGCCCAGCGCATTGCGGCATTTCATCACAAAATCATCGCTGCCGCCGACACGCAACCGCGTCCGCAGGATATCGCCCATATAGACCCGCTCCAGCACCTCGGCCTCGACCGTATGGGCGCCGGGCGGCATCATCTCGGGCTTGAACTCGACCCGCTCGGGCCGGATCGAGACCAAGGTCTGCTGCCCGACGTCGGTGACGTTCACCGGGGTTGCGTCGATCACATCGCCATTCACCAGCTTGACCAGGGCGCGACCCTCGGACAGTTGCTCAATAGTGCCGGGCAAAGCGTTGTTTTCACCGATAAAACCGGCAACGAAGCTGTTGCCGGGACGCTCGTACAGCTCGGACGGGGTGGCCAGTTGCTGAATGCGGCCGTCGTTGAACACGGCGATCCGGTCCGACATGGTCAGCGCCTCGCCCTGATCATGGGTGACATAAACCACGGTGATGCCAAGATTGTCGTGCAAGCGTTTGATTTCGAACTGCATATGTTCGCGCAACTGTTTGTCCAGCGCGCCAAGCGGCTCGTCCATCAGCACCAGTTGCGGGTCGAAAACCAGAGCCCGGGCCAGTGCGATACGCTGTTGCTGGCCGCCGGAAAGCTGCGCCGGGCGCCGGTTGATGAAAGCCCCCATCTGCACCATGTCCAGCGCCCGCTTTACCCGCGCGGCGCGCTCATCCTTCGACATGCCGCGCACTTCCAGCGGAAACGAGAGATTCTCGCCAACCGTCATATGCGGAAACAGCGCGTAATTCTGAAACACCATGCCGATGCCGCGCTTGTGCGGCGGCACATCGTTGATGTTGCGGCCATCCAGCATGATCTGGCCATGGGTGGCGGTCTCGAATCCCGCCAGCATCATCAGGCAGGTCGTCTTGCCCGATCCGGATGGGCCGAGCATGGTCAGGAACTCTCCCTTACCGATCGAGAGGTTCAGGTCTTTGACGACAAGCGTTTGACCGTCATAGCTTTTCTGTACGTGATCAAAGACGACGAACCCATCGTCGCGGGCGGCGGATGTCAATTGCGCTGGCTCCCTGTAATTTTGATTTTGGTTGTTTGCGCAGGTTCAGACTATGCAAAGCTGATACGCGATTGCAACCGGCAATAGGGTTCGCTTGCGGCGTGTCATGACAGGTTTGCGACATGCCCATGTGGCGCGCGGGGGCTGCCTGCCCGGCGTGCAGGAAACCGCTTCGGCTGTCCGCCTGCTTTCCACTGGATGAAAAATGGTGCGGTCGAGAAGACTCGAACTTCCACTCCGGTTAAGGAACAGCGACCTCAACGCTGCGCGTCTACCAATTCCGCCACGACCGCATCCGGGCAGGACCGCCTGATAGCCGAGGCCGCGCGCCTTGAAAAGGGGTTTTTTCGGTTTGGCGGCAGGCAAGTTCCCGCGCCCGGGCTACTGCGAGTGAATGATGACCAAGCGGCGCAGATTGAGGAAGATCAGCACCATAAGGCTGTGCCCAAGGCGGCTGTGCCGGGCGTCTACACGTTCGGGCTGGCCCGGACCACGCGGCCCCCGCGCATCCCCATTTCCGGTTGTTTACAAGGAAAGGTCTGGTCATGGAAATTTTCAACCTTGCCGTTCTGCTGATGTATCACCCCCAAGGCGACCGCACGAAGATGGCTCCTGATGGCTTGGGAAATGCCGCAGATTATCGCCGGCTTTTCTTTGACCGCAGCGACGGCCTTAGCAACTACTGGTCCTGGCAAAGCGACGGACATCTGCTTGTGACAGGCCAAGTCTACGAGTGGCTGATGTACGATGCCCCCGAACCACCGGCATTTTCTGATGGAGACATGGCGCATCACACGCTCGCGACCTACGCCGTGCGTGACTACCGCCGGCGAGGCCTGTGGTTCGGCCAATATGATGCAGTCATGGTGGTGGTCTCCGGCAATTTCGAGTCCCGGATTCGGGCCGCTGCTTCATATATGATGGTCGATGATCGCAGCCTTAATTACGGAATCGTCTTCGGAGACAGCGCCTGGCAAACGATCGCGCACGAACTTGGACATACGATAGGCTTGGGACATCCCTACGGCCCGACCGGGGAATATGGGCACCCCTTATGTGTGATGGGTTCTCCGGGCGGTTATGGCTACACACCCGCGGAGCTACCCGAAGGTCCCGACGGTCCGAACGTCTCGGATAACGACGACCCCCATCCCAGTCTGACACGGCGTGGGCCCAGCCTGAACGCCGCCTCGGCACTGGATCGCGGATGGATCACGGGCAAGCGAGCCGGCGCAATCAGAGGCAGCCCGGCCACCCGAATTCCGCCGGAAGGCGAGGAGCATAAAATACTAAGCCGAAGCGTCTTCATGAATCGCCGGCCGCCTGTGATACCCAAGGCGCTGATCGTCGAACGTGGCCGCAACCGCTATGTCCTGGAGTATCGCCGCGCCAGATTCTGGGACACGGGTCTGATCCGCCCTCATCTGATTCTGACCAAGCAATTCAGCGCGTCAGAAGGTGATCCACCAACATGGGGCAGGGTCGACTATGTGTCCCATATTGCCTTGCATGCTCTGATGCGGCTGGATGAGCCGATGCGTCTAGGCAATGTGATGGGCGACGAATTAGAGTGTCAGATCACAGCATGGGATCCCGAAGGAGACGATATTACCGTCCGTATCGTCCCGACCGGTGAACGAACCAGCATCACCGTTAGCGATCAGTCCAGTCGTATCCGAAGAATTGGCTTTCAGAACTTCGATGGCCAGCTGTGCCGAAGCGGAACGTGGATGTATAGGGAAACCGAATACGTTCAGGAGGCCCGCATCCGGTATAACGATGCCTCTATTACGCCAATATCTCTGGCAAGCTGTGTCATCAGCGAACGGGGTGGCCCCACCGTTATTCTGAACCCCGGCTCTGGCACGGCGGATATCTGGTTCAACTCAATCGGGTTCCCGCGCCCCGATCTGGGGGTCGACACACGTGACGGCATGGTCAAGGTCGATTACGATCTGATGGCTATGGAGGGCTATGTCGAGCTTCGCGTCAGGAACAGGGCCGGCGCCGGGCGTCTGGATTTCCGGTTTCAACTGCAAATCGAAACATCGGTTGGCCTCGGCATCACGGACGATTCCTTTCGACTGCGCGGGCTGGCCTATGAATATCCCCAGACGTTCCACGATTCTTACCGAAACTGCCTTTCCAGGTTGAAGGCAGAGATCGAGCATGCAGAGATGCCGGCAGTGCGTGTCATCCTGCCACCCGATGTATGGGAACCGATGGACCCGCAGGTCCGCGATTTGGTCGACTCAATGCTCGACAGGCTTGCAATGGCCTATTCCCGTGAAGACAAGGCCCAGATCGGCATGCTCGAGCGTGAACTTGAGGAACGCATGGGAATCGGCAAGGATCAGTTGATGATCGCCAGCAAGCGGGTGGCACCGATCAAGGGCGTCGAATGCTCGCCGCAAGATGCGCGGGCGGTCGCCCCGCCCCGAACCCGCACCACCAAAACCCGCGCCACCAAATTGTCGGAGAAAGAATGACCACGCATCCTGACGACCCGGCCGGCAAACGCGCGCAGTTTCGCAAACTCCACGACCGGATCTTCGTGATGCCGAACGTCTGGGACGCGGGTTCGGCGCGGATTCTGGCGCCGATGGGTTTTTCGGCGCTGGCGACGACCAGCGCCGGCTATGCCTATTCGGCGGGGCTTCAGGATCTGGCCCGTCTGATCACCCGCGAGGCGATCATCGAAAACGCCCGCGCCATCGTCGCCGCGACCGATCTGCCGGTCTCGGCCGATCTGCAGAACGGCTTCGGCCCCGCGCCCGAGGATTGCGCCGAGACGATCCGGCAGGCGATCGCGATCGGACTGGCCGGCGGTTCCATCGAGGATGTGACTGAGGACGCCGCCGCGCCGGTCTTTGAAATCGGGCTGGCGGCCGATCGGGTGCGGGCGGCGGCCGAGGTCGCGAAGGGCGCAGGCTTTGTCCTGACCGCCCGGGCCGATGGTCTGCTGTGGGGCCAGACCGAACTCGCCGACATCATCGCCCGGCTTCAGGCCTATGCCGAGGCGGGTGCCGATGTGCTTTTCGCGCCGGGCCTGACGGACGCGGACGCGATCCGCCGGGTCTGCGCATCGGTGGACAAGCCGGTGAACGTGCTCATGGGCCTGTCCGGGGCGGCGCTGCGCATCGACGAACTGGCCGCGGCCGGGGCGCGGCGGATCAGCACCGGCGGCAGCCTGATGCGCGCCGCGATGGGAGAGTTGCAGCGCGCCGCCGCCGCGATAAGGGGTCAGGGTGATTTTTCCTATGCCGCCCGCGCGATGCCCGGCGCCGCCATCGACGCGCTCATGTCGGATCGCAGGGGGGATTGACCTTGCCGCCGCTGCGGTCACATTGCGCGGCATGGTGGAATGGAAGATCAGCGACGGCCTGACCGGCTATGGCGACGCCGTCGCCTTCATGGAGGCGCGGGTGGCCGCCATTGCCGCCGACGCGGCGCCGGAACTGATCTGGCTGGTCGAACACCCGCCGCTTTACACCGCGGGCACCAGCGCGCGGCCCGAAGATCTGCTTGATGCCCGCTTTCCGGTTCATGCCAGCGGGCGCGGCGGGCAATATACCTATCACGGTCCCGGCCAGCGGGTCGTCTATGTCATGCTGGACCTGAACCGGCGCGGCCGCGACGTGCGGGCCTTCGTCAAGGCGCTGGAGAACTGGGTCATCGCCGCGCTGGCCGAATTCGGGCTGCGCGGTCATATCCGCGACGGCCGCGTCGGCGTCTGGATCGAGCGGCCCGACAAGACCCCCCTGCCCGACGGGACCATGCGCGAGGACAAGATCGCCGCGATCGGCGTCAAGCTGCGCCGCTGGATCAGCTTTCACGGCATTTCGATCAACGTCGAGCCCGACCTGAGCCATTATGCGGGCATCGTGCCCTGCGGCATATCTGACCACGGCGTCACCAGCCTTGTCGATCTGGGTTTGCCGGTCGGGTTACACGATCTTGATGCGGCCTTGCGCCACAGCTTTGAAACAATCTTTCCATGATATGCGTTAGGGGTTGTTTTCTGAGTCAAGCGGTTCAGTGATAGGTACAGCCGCAGGACCATGCCGGTCCGGCACAAAGACCACGAAGCAAGTTCAAAAGAGGACATCGCCATGAAGACCCTATTCACCGCATCGGCCGCATTTATGATCCTGGCCGGTTCCGCGTGGGCCCAAGGTGACGCCACCAATGGTGAAAAAGAATTCCGCAAATGCAAGGCATGCCACTCGATCACCGGTGCCGACGGCACAGTCGTGGTCAAGGGCGGCAAGACCGGCCCCGATCTGGGCGGCGTCGTCGGCCGCAAGGCGGGCAGCGTCGAAAGCTTCAAATACTCGGATGCCCTGGTGAAGCTTGGCGAGGCGGGCGAGGTCTGGAATCAGGAAGACCTGATGGCCTATATGACCGACCCCAACAAATACACCGAGGAAAAGCTGGGCGACCCCAAGCTGAAGACCAAGATGACCTTCAAGCTGAACAAGAATCAGGCCGATGTGGCGGCATTCCTGGCCCAGAACTCGCCGGCGGCAGGTGCAGGGGCCGCGCCGGCTGCTGCTCCCGCGGCCCCTGCTGCCTCTGCTCCTGCGGCCCCCGCCCCTGCTCCTGCGGCCCCCGCGAACTGATCGGGCAGCCCGAAAAGCGCCGCCCCGCCGATTTCATCGACCGGGGCGGTTCAGGCGTGGCCGGCTCGACGCGCGTCGCGCGCAGACCGACGGCTTGGCGATTCATGATCCCTGCGGCGCAAGGCGGCGCCCGCCCGACTCAAGGGGGTGCGACAATCCGCCACAGGGGCGTCACGGGATCGCGATTAACCGGTTAACATCGCCCCCCTAAACAGCGCCAAGTGTTGCAGATTCGGCCCACAACGCGGGTACCGGCGGATTGCCGATCGCGGAATTGTGGCGTAAAACATGAACCGAGTCAGCCGGTCGCCAGCCGGCCAGCCGAACGTCAAGGAGATCGAGCATATGGCAGACGCAGCCGTTCATGGGCAGGGCGACCACCATGACAAGCGCGGGTTCTTCACCCGCTGGTTCATGTCAACGAACCACAAGGACATCGGGATCCTTTACCTGTTTACGGCCGGTCTCGTCGGTCTGATCTCGGTCAGTTTCACCGTTTTCATGCGGATGGAACTGCAATATCCGGGCGTCCAGTACATGTGCATGGAAGGCACCCGCTTCATCGCGGATCCAAGCTCGGTCTGTACGCCGAACGGCCATCTTTGGAACGTGGTGGTCACCTATCACGGCGTCCTGATGATGTTCTTCGTCGTCATCCCCGCGCTGTTCGGTGGTTTCGGCAACTATTTCATGCCGTTGCAGATCGGCGCGCCGGACATGGCCTTCCCGCGCCTGAACAACCTGTCCTACTGGCTGTATGTGACCGGTGTCTGCCTTGCTCTCGCCTCGCTTTTTGCGCCGGGCGGAGGGGGTGAGCGCGGCTCGGGCGTGGGCTGGGTGCTATATCCGCCGCTGTCGACGGTCGAGGATGGCTATTCGATGGATCTGGCGATCTTCGCGATCCACGTCTCTGGCGCCTCGTCGATCCTTGGCGCGATCAACGTCATCACCACATTCCTGAACATGCGCGCCCCCGGCATGACGCTGTTCAAGGTGCCGCTGTTCGCATGGTCGGTGTTCGTGACCGCGTGGCTGATCCTGCTGGCTCTGCCGGTTCTGGCGGGCGCCATCACCATGCTGCTGATGGACCGCAACTTCGGCACCGCCTTCTTTGACCCGGCCGGTGGCGGTGACCCGATCCTTTACCAGCACATCCTTTGGTTCTTCGGCCACCCCGAGGTCTATATCATCATCGTTCCGGGCTTCGGCATCATCTCGGCCGTGATCGCCACCTTCGCCAAAAAGCCGATCTTCGGCTATCTGCCGATGGTTCTGGCGATGATCGCGATCGGGGTTCTGGGCTTCGTCGTCTGGGCGCACCACATGTACACCGTGGGCCTGTCGCTGACCCAGCAAAGCTACTTCATGCTGGCGACCATGACCATCGCGGTGCCCACCGGCATCAAGGTGTTCAGTTGGATCGCGACGATGTGGGGCGGCTCGATCGAGTTCAAGACGCCGATGCTTTGGGCCTTCGGCTTCCTGTTCCTGTTCACCGTTGGCGGCGTGACCGGCGTGGTGCTGTCGCAGGCGCCGCTGGACCGGGTCTATCATGACACCTATTACGTGGTGGCGCACTTCCACTATGTGATGTCGCTGGGCGCGGTCTTTGCCATCTTCGCCGGGATCTATTTCTGGATCGGCAAGATGTCGGGCCGCCAGTACCCGGAATGGGCCGGCAAGCTGCATTTCTGGATGATGTTCATCGGGTCGAACCTGATCTTCTTCCCGCAGCACTTCCTTGGCCGTCAGGGCATGCCGCGCCGCTATATCGACTATCCGGTGGAATTCGCCTACTGGAACTGGTTCTCGTCGGTTGGCGCCTATATCGCCTTCGCCTCGTTCCTGTTCTTCATCGGCATCGTTTTCTACACGATCTTCTTCGGCAAGCGCGTGACCGAGAACAACTATTGGAACGAATACGCCGACACGCTGGAATGGACGCTTCCCTCGCCGCCGCCCGAACATACGTTCGAGCAACTGCCCAAGCGCGAGGATTGGGACCGCAGCCACGCACATTAAGTTCCGAAAAACCGCATTCGGCCCCGGATCACTCCGGGGCCGTTTTCGTTAAAGGCCCCTCATGCCTGTCACAATGATCCCCGAACTGAACGTCACCGATTTTGCCGCCTCAAAGCGGTTCTATTGCGATCTGCTGGGCTGGCAGGTGGTCTATGACCGCCCCGAGGAGGATTTCGCCATGCTGTCCCTGGGCGATATCCGGCTGATGATCGACGGGCTGCGGGTCGGCCGGAACTTTGACAAGACCCTGACGCCGACGGACCGTCCCTTCGGGCGCGGCATGAACCTTGAGATCGAGGTTCCCGCGCTCGCGCCCCTGCTGAAGGCGCTGCACGCCGCCGGCTATCCGCTGTATCTTCCGGTCGAGGAAAAATGGTATCGGGCCGGGGATGATGAAGTCGGCCAGCGGCAGTTCATCGTCGCCGATCCCGATGGTTATCTGCTGCGTTTCGCCGAAACTCTGGGGCGGCGTCCGGCCGTGCGCGCCCGTGCCCTATAGCTGGCAGGACAGCGGGACGGGGCCAGCCGTCACCCGCCTGAACCTGTGGCCGCACAGGTCCCTGCCCGTCACCGGATTTGTCTGGGTGATCGGGATCACCGCCGTCATGCTGGCAATCCCGATGCTGGCGCTGGTCGGGACGCCGGCGCTGTGGGGATTGCTGCCGTTCGCGGCGATCGCGGTCGCGGCGCTTTGGTGGGCGATCCGCTACAGTTACCGTGGCGGCCAAACGCAGGAGCTTCTGGTGATCCGCGAAGATGCGCTGAGCCTGACCCGCAAAGATCCCGGCCGCCCCGATCGGCATTGGCAGGCCAATCCGCATTGGGTCCGGGTCAATCTGCGCGACGGCCCGGTCGAGGATTACCTGACCCTGACCGACGGCCAGCGCGCGGTGGAACTCGGCGCCTTCCTCTCGCCCGAGGAACGGCGCCAGCTTGCGGCGGAACTACGACAGCAACTGACACGGCGGCGCCACGGCTAGCGCGGCGGCGCTTTCGCCGCATTCAGACCGCTGGGGCCTTAACCGCGTCCCTTCTTGGGCGGATCGTCCTCGACATGCTCGGGCAATCCGTCCAGATCGGTCGAGGCGAGTTCTTCCAGCTCGGCCTCGGTCATGCTGTCATACATCTCGCGAGAGGCGCCAATCAGGTCGCTGACTTTGGTTTCTCCGCGCTTGGCGGAAAGCGCCGCCCCTGCCGCCCGCTGCTGGGCTTTGGATCGTGCCGGCATCGGCTTCCTCCTTTGTCCGGCCGCCCGTAAGCGGCCATCCGTGCGGTTACATCAGGCGCGCGCGGACCAGCGGCCCGACGGCGCCGAAATCCATCTGTCCCAGATGGCGCGATTTCAGCTCGGCCATGACGCGGCCCATGTCGCGCACATTATCGGCGCCAAGATCGGCGATCACCGCGGACACTGCGGCCTCGACCTCGGCGCTGTCCATCTGCCGGGGCAGATATTCCTGAATGATACGGATTTCCTCCAGCTCTTTCTCGGCCAGTTCCAGCCGGCCGCCTTCCTCATAGGCGCGGGCGGATTCCTGACGCTGTTTGACCATCTTGCCCAGAATATCCAGCAGATCCGAGGATGACAGCTCATCCCCGCCGCCATCGCCGCGACCGGCGATCTCGCGGTCCTTGAAGGCGGCCGTGATCAGTCGCAGCGTCGACAGCCGGGCGGAATCCTTGGATTTCATCGCCTCTTTGGTGTCTGCAAGGATACGTTGGCGCAGTTCCATCATGCTTCCTATCAATTGACCGCCACGGCGATGGCCGATTCCGCGCTTGGGGTCAACCAGCGCCGTGGGGTCCGGGTTCCATTTCTGCCGCCCGAGCCGCCTTTGCACGGGCCGGGCACCTTGACCCTGCCGGGGCCGGGGACTAGTGTCCCGCCGATCTTCGCCACCTTGGGGTAACGCCATGCCGATGTCGTCCGCGCCGACGCCAAAGCCAACCGCCTGTCTCGCGCTTGCCGACGGCACGGTTTTCTATGGCAAGGGTTTCGGCGCCACCGGGGAATGCGTCGCCGAACTGGTCTTCAACACCGCGATGACCGGCTATCAGGAAATCATGACCGACCCCAGCTATGCGGCGCAGGTCGTGACCTTTACTTTCCCCCATATCGGCAACACCGGCATCACCGCGCAGGACGACGAGGCCGCCGATCCGGTGGCCAGCGGTATCGTGGTCAAATGGGATCCGACCGACCCGTCGAACTGGCGGGCGACCGGGGATCTTCAGGACTGGATGGCGCGTCGCGGCCGGATCGGCATCGGCGGCATCGACACGCGCCGCCTGACCCGCGCCATCCGGCAGCAAGGCGCGCCGCATGTGGTGCTGGCCCACGATCCCGCGGGGAATTTCGACATCGAGGCGATGATCGCGCGCGCCCGTGGCTGGAAAGGTCTTGTGGGGCTGGATCTGGCCCGCGACGTCAGTTGCACTCAATCCTATCGCTGGGACGAAGGGCTGTGGGCGTGGCCCGGACAGTTCGGCACGAACCCCGAGCCCAGACCGTTCAAGGTCGTGGCGCTGGATTACGGCGCCAAGCGCAACATCCTGCGCTCGCTGGCGTCGTCGGGGGCCGAAGTGACGGTGCTGCCCGCAACCGCCACCGCCGAAGAGGTTCTGGCGCACGCGCCCGAGGGCGTGTTCCTGTCGAACGGCCCCGGCGATCCGGCCGCAACCGGCGCCTATGCCGTGCCGATGATCAAGGCGCTGCTGGAGCGCGACATGCCGATTTTCGGCATCTGCCTTGGCCATCAGATGCTGGCGCTGGCGCTGGGGGCCAAGACCGTGAAAATGGGCCACGGCCACCACGGCGCCAACCATCCGGTCCGCGACATGGAGACCGGAAAGGTCGAGATCACCTCGATGAACCACGGGTTCGCCGTCGATAGCCAGACCCTGCCCGAAGGCGTGATCGAGACCCATATCAGCCTGTTCGACGGCTCGAACTGCGGGTTGCGGGTGGCCGACCGGCCGGTGTTCTCGGTCCAGTATCACCCCGAGGCCAGCCCCGGCCCGCAGGACAGCGGCTATCTGTTCACCCGCTTCGCCGATGCGATGCGGGCGCGTCGGGGGGGCATGTCGGGCGGCAATCGTCCGACCGCGTGACGACGGGTCGTTAACCTCGATTTAACGAATCAGATGTCAGGATCGGCGGGCAACCTTTTGGATTTTGCCCATGTCCGGACCTGCCGAATCGAATCGCAAGGCTGACATTCAACCGCAGATGCCGGTGGTGCCGGTCGCCGTCGCGCCGATGCGGCCGCGGCTGGCGCGGCCGACCGATCGCCCCGTCGCCGCGACTTTCGGCCCGCGCGATCAGCGCCCCTTGGGTGAAATCCTGCTTGAGGACGGGGCGGTCGATCCCGGCAATCTGCTGCGCGCCGTGATGATGCGCCAGCGGCAGAACGTCCGTCTGGGTGAGATTTTGCTGGCCCAGGGCTGGGTTACCGAGCATGCGCTGGCCCACGCCCTGTCGCGACAGTGGCGCACCTCGACGGTCGATCTGCAGGCGACGCCCCCGGATACGCGGCTTGTCGATCAGGTCGGGGCCGATGTCTGCCTGTCCGGCGGCTTCGTCCCGTGGCGGCGGGTCGGCGGTGTGACCTTTATCGCCACCGCCCGCCCCGATGAGTTCGCCCAGATCCGCGCCCGGCTGCCGTCCGGGTTCAGCCGGCTGCGCATGGTCCTTGCGTCCGAGCGGCAGATACACGAATCGCTTCTGCGCCAGCGCCAGACCGCACTGATCCGTCAGGCCGAAACCCGCGTGCCCGCCCGTGAAAGCTGCCGCACGCGGGATGAGCGGCTGACCGGCGGCATCGCGGTGACGATGATGGCGCTGGCGGCGGCGGGGCTGCTGATCTCGCCGGTCGGGGTATTCGCGGTGCTGACCGCGATCGCGACCCTGTCCCTGATCCTTTGCATGGCGCTGAAGCTCATGTCCTTCAGCGCGGCACTGTCGGATCGGCGGGAACGCGACCGCCGCGCCGCCGGCGATGCGGATGCGGATGCGCCGGGAACCAAAGCGCGGCCCCCACAGCTTCCGGTGATCTCGGTGATGGTGCCGATGTTCAACGAAAGCGACGTGCTGGAAAAACTGGTCACACGGCTGTCGCGGCTGACCTATCCCCGGGAACTGACCGACGTGCTGATCGTGATCGAGGAAACCGACCTAGTCACGCGCGCGGCTTTGAACGGGGCCCGGTTGCCGCATTGGATCCGAACCATCACCGTGCCCGATGGGCCCGTGCGCACCAAGCCCCGGGCGCTGAACTATGCGCTGAATTTCTGCCGCGGCACGATCATCGGGGTCTGGGACGCCGAGGACCGGCCCGAGCCCGAGCAATTGCAAAAGGTCGCCGCCGGTTTTGCCGGGGCCGCGCCCGATGTGGCCTGCCTTCAGGGCATTCTGGACTACTATAATCCGCGCACAAACTGGCTGGCGCGCTGCTTCACCATGGAATACGCGGCGTGGTTCCGGTCTTATCTGCCGGGACTGGCGCGGATGGGGCTGGTGGTGCCTTTGGGGGGCACGACCCTGTTCTTTCGCCGTGACGCGCTTGAAAAGGTCGGCGCCTGGGACGCCTGGAACGTGACCGAGGATGCCGATCTGGGCGTTCGTCTGGTCCGGCGCGGCTGGCGGACCGAGATCATCGACACCGTCACCCTGGAAGAGGCCAACTGCCGGACGCTGCCGTGGATCAAGCAGCGTTCTCGCTGGCTGAAGGGGTTTGTGATGACCTGGGGGGTGCATATGCGCGACCCGGTCGGCCTGTGGCGCGATCTGGGTTGGCGGCGCTTTCTGGGGCTTCAGGTCCAGCTTTTCGCCTCGGTCACCCAATATCTGCTGACGCCGGTGCTGTGGAGCTTCTGGGTGCTGTCGCTTGGCCTGCCCCACCCGATGCAGGCGCCTTTGGCGGGATTGCTGGGCGGATATGCGGTGGCGCTCATGTTTACGCTGTTCGTCGCCTCGGAGCTTTTGAACATGGTGGTGGCGGCATGGGCGACCCGCGGGCGCGCGCACCGCCATCTGCTGCCTTGGGTGCCGACGATGCATCTTTATTTTCCGCTGGGCTGTCTCGCCGGCTGGAAGGCGATCTATGAGGTCGTGGCGAAGCCCTTCTATTGGGACAAGACCGAACACGGCGTCTATGACGAGGCCGAGAGCACCGAACCGACCGCGCCGGCGCCGGTGATGGAGGCGCTGATCCCGCTTCGCGTGCCGCAGGGTGCAATGACAGGCGCGGTCCCCGATCCCGCCTTGATCGCCGTGCCGTCCGGCGCCGGTGATGAGGCCGCCGCGGTCCTGCCGGTGGCCGCCATGGTCCCCGCCCCGACGCTGGAGCTTCGCGGCAGCATCAATACGCGCCGCTGAACGGAGGGCTTTGTCGCTAAGCCGGTCGCGCCCGGCGTCACGCCCCAACCCGCAGCTTGCGACAGGACCCGCCCCACAGCGCCGCGGACCCGTGACGCATGGCCCCCAGACGCGCCCCCATGACTCATGCCTCATGGAGCGATGAGCCATGAGCCGCGAGCTATGAGCTATGAGCTATGAGCTATGAGCTATGAGCATGATCCACAAGCCGAATCCAGAATCCGGCGAAAACGCAATCATCGCCGGAGCATCCTTTCCGCGCCCCAAACGGGGAACCGGCCAATCATTGACCGGCCAGTGGTATTGATCACCCGCGCAGACTCAGGCGCGGATCCGCGCGACGCATCGGGATAATTCTGCCCGCCCCCGTGTCACCCCTTGCTTAGCCGGACGATGGTCGATCCGCCGGAGCCGCGGGCCTCGGTCACCGCATAGACCGCGCCGTCCGGTCCGACCTTGACGTCGCGCACGCGGGCCTCGACCGGGATCCGCTCTTCCCAATCCACCTTGTCGTCGGCCAGATGCACCACGACGACGCCCTGACTGACCAGCCCGCCGATCAGGAAGCTGCCTTTCCATTCCGGAATCGCGTCGGCGTCGTACCAGGCCATCCCCGAGGGCGCGATCACCGGGTCCCAGTAATAGACCGGTTGTTCGGTTCCCGACATCGCCGTCTGGCCGTCGCCGATTTTCGCGCCGCTGTATTCCAGCCCATAGGTCACCTCGGGCCAGCCATAGTTCTTGCCGGCCTCGGGGCGGTTCAGTTCGTCCCCACCCATCGGTCCATGCTCGACCACCCACAGCCTGCCCTGCCCGTCCAGCGCGGCCGACTGGGTGTTGCGGTGACCCAGCGACCAGATTTCGGGGAGCTGGTCGGCATTTCCGACAAAGGGATTATCGGGCACCGGTTTGCCATCCGGCTGCAATCTGAACACCTTGCCGAACCCGCTTGCCAGATCCTGGGCGTGAACGCGCGTCTGTTGGTCCGACCTTTCCCCGACCGTCACGAACAGATTGCCATCCGGCGCGAACACCAGCCGCGACCCGAAATGCTTGTCGCCGTCATAGGTCGGCATCTGGCGGAAGATCACCGCCACATCCTCCAGCTTACCCCCGCCGGCATCGTCCTGCACCAGCCTGCCCCGCGCGACCGAGGTGCCGTTGCCGCCGTCGCGCGGCTCGGCGAAGCTGAAGTAGATCTGCCCGGACTGTTCAAAATCCGGCGCCAGCGCCACGTCGAGCAACCCGCCCTGCCCCGCTTGCGAAACCTTCGGCACACCGGCGATTTCGGGGCCGATCTGCCCGTCGGGCGTGATGATATGCATCGCGCCGGCCTTGGCGGTGACCAGCATCCGGCCATCGGGCAGAAACTCCATCGCCCAAAGCTGCGGCAGGTCCTTGGCGATGACCTCTTGCCTGATCTCGGTGGGACGGGCGGGCAGCGGCGCGCGGGTCTGCCCCGGGAAGGCGGGCTTATATTCCGCGTTCGGCGCCTGGGTTTCGGCCGAGGGACGCGCGGTCTCTTGGGCGGCGGCGGGAAGGGCGAAAATGGCAACCGGCACGGCGGTGGCCATCAGCGCAATCGGCAGGGCGCGGAACAGGAACATCGGGAAAATCCTTTGGGTTTGGGTTGTCGGGATGTCACCAAACCCAACCCGTCGGGGCGCGGTTCGGGTCCGGCCTGCTCGCGCGGTCGTGATCGCCCGTCAGACGTTCGTCCATCAGACCGGGGTCGCCGCCGTGCCCAGTTCCGCGTCGATGATCCCCGCCGCGCGACCCGTGACCTCGGTCAGACGCGCGGCCAGCCCGTCCAGATCGTCGAATCCGGTTTCGCGCAGCAGAAACGCCTGACCGCCGGGGCCGATCGCCTCCATGTCCAAAGGACGTTCGGTCAGAAGACGGGTGCCGGCCTGAAGCCGCCACAAAAGCCGCAGCGCCTGCGCCAGCGCCTCGCCCTTGTCGCGGTCGATCAGCCCGGCGCGCTGGCCCGCCGCGATCTGCTGCCGGGTGCCGCGTGCGCCCGAACCCGCGCGCAACGCAAAACTTTGGGCGAGCAGTTCGATGTCCTGCAAACGTCCCGGGCCGACCTTGGCCTCCCACGCGCCGTCAATGCGCTTGGCCGCAAAGATGCGCTCGCGCATTTCGGCCAGATCCGGCAGAATCCGGGGATCGTCGCCGCGTGTGCGCAGCACCTCCTGCCGGATCGCTTCGACTTCGGCGGCCAGTTCGGTACCGCCCGTGCCGCATAGCGCGACCACCCTTGCGCGGGTCAGCGCCAGATGCTCCCAGGTCCATGCCTCAGTCAGCTGATAATCCCGGAACGACTGGATCGAGGTCGCGACCGGCCCGCCGCGCCCCGAGGGCCGCAGACGCATATCGACCTCGTAGAGCCGCCCCTCGGGCATCAGCGCGGTCAGCGCCGTGACCATGGCCTGCGTCAGCCGGGCGTAATAGGGACGCGGCGCCAGCGGCCTTGACCCGTCCGAGCTTTCCTCGCCCGCCGCGTCATAGATCATGATCAGGTCAAGGTCGGATTCCGCGTTAAGCTGTCGCGCGCCAAGCGAGCCCATCCCCAGCAAGACCGCACCGCGTCCGGGGGGCGCCCCGTGGCGGCGGGCGAATTCATCGGCGACCATGGGGAACAGCGCGCCAAGAACCGCATCAGCCAGATCGGCATATTGAATGGCGGCCTCGGCCGCGTCGACCAGCCCGCGCAGGTGATGCACGCCAATGCGGAAATGCCATTCGTGATCCCATTTCCGCGCCTCGTCCAAGGCCCGCTCGTAACCGCCGTCAGGGGCCATCAGCCGCGCCGCCAGCGTTTCGGAAAGAGATTGTCGCAGCGCCTCGGGCCCCGGCCAGGGCGAAAAGAAGGCACCGCCCAGAACCGCGTCCAGCACGCCCGGGTGGCGCGAGAGATATTCGGAAAGCCCGGGGGCGGTCGCGAATATGTCGACGATCAGGTCGATCAGTTGCGGATTGGCCTCGAAAAGCGAAAACAACTGCACCCCGGCCGGCAATCCCGCCAAGAAGGCATCAAACCGGCGCAGCGCCTCGTCAGTATGGGCGGCGCGGTCCATGCGGGTCAGAAGCTCGGGCTCGATCCGGCGAAACAACGCCCGCGCGCGTTCCGAGCGCAGGGCCGGATAATTCCGCCACCCCTTGATCAGCGCCTCGGATACCGCCGAAAGCTGCGGCCGCACCGGCCCGGTCCCGGGCTGCGAGGGCGCGAAGAACGCGCCGGTCAGTTCCTCGACGCGGGCCAGACGGGCCTTGAGGGCATCGGCCCAGCCCTGCACATCGGTTTCCCCCATCAGCGCGGCGACGGTGGCCAGCCCTTCCTCGGTCGTGGGCAATTTGTGGGTCTGGGCGTCGTTCACCATCTGGATGCGATGCTCGACCTCGCGATGCGCCCGGTAATGGTCGGTCAGTTCGGCGGCGACATCGGCGGGCAGCCAGTCATGCGCGGCAAGTGCGGCAAGTGCGGGGACCGTGCCGCGTACCCGCAGCGCCGGATCACGGCCACCGGCGATAAGCTGGCGGGTCTGGGCGAAGAACTCGATTTCGCGAATACCACCCTCGCCCAGTTTCATGTCATGTCCGGGCACGTCCAGCCTGCGGTTCAGGCCCTTGTGGTCGCGGATGCGCAGCCGCATGTCATGGGCATCCTGAATGGCCGCGAAATCCAGATGCCGCCGCCAGACAAAGGGCCGCAACGCGGTCAGGAAACGCGCGCCCGCCTTCAGGTCACCGGCACAGGGTCGTGCCTTGATATAGGCGGCGCGTTCCCATGTGCGGCCCTCGGCCTCATAATAGGCCTCGGCCGCCGACATCGACAGGCAGACCGGGGTGACGGCCGCATCGGGGCGCAACCGCAGGTCGGTGCGAAAGACGTAACCCTCGGCGGTGATGTCCGAAAGCGTCGCCGCGGCTTTGCGGGTGATCCGGATCAACGCCGCGCGCGCCTCGGCCGGGTCGTCATAAAGCGCGTCGTCGTAAAGCACGATCAGGTCGATATCCGAGGAATAGTTCAACTCGCCCGCGCCCATCTTGCCCATGGCCAGCGCGAACAGACCGCCCGCATCGGCATCGACCCGGGGCAGCTTGTCGCGGCGATATTCCTCGGCCAGATGCACCCGCAGCGCCAGATCGGTGGCGCGGTCGGCAAGGTCCGTCAACGCGCCGGTCACCTGCTCCAACGTCCAGACGCCGCCCAGATCGGCCAAGGCCGTGACCAGCGCCACCCGGCGCTTGGCCCGTCGCAGGGCCGAGCCCAGGGCATCCGGATCCAACCGGGACAGCCCGTCGGTTTCGACCCCGACCAGATTTGCGGCATTCTCCAGCCCCGCGGGCAGCCATTCGCTTTCCTGTGCGATCAGCCCGGCAAGATAGGGGCTGGACCCCGCCGCGCCATTGACCAGATCCCGCAAAGCCGGTGCCGCGCCCGGGAAAAGCGCCGCGGCATCGGCGCCGCGCTCGCGGTCGATCGCGACAGGCAGCCGGGAAATCTGGTCAGCAAAGCTCATATCTGGCACCCTAAGCCCTGCGCATGGGCGGTCAACCGCCCGTTGCGTGCCCCGCACCTGCCCGAAAGCACAGCTTGAGGCAACTGGGGGTTGACCACAAATGGTGTGCCGAACCAGATTGTCTAAATTCAGGCGAAACCGAGACGTGACCCCGACCAACCCCTGCTTTCAGGACTAAAGAATGCGCCATACGCTGTCCAACGCGCCGCAATTCTATGTCACGGCCCCGCAACCGTGCCCGTATCTGCACGGGCGGGCCGAGCGGAAGCTGTTCACCGCTTTGCAGGGCGACGGTGCGGTCGAGTTGAACAATGCCCTGTCCCGCCAGGGTTTCCGCCGCTCGCAGAACGTTCTCTACCGGCCGAGCTGCGAGGCCTGCGTGGCCTGCATGTCCGCCCGCATCCGGGTTGCCGATTTCATCCCCAGCCGGGCGCAGCGCCGGGTGTTGCGCCGCAACTCCACGCTGGAGCGCGCCGCGACCAGCGCCTGGGCCACCGAGGAACAGTTCGATCTTTTCCGCCGCTATCTGAACCGCCGCCACGCCGATGGCGGTATGGCCGATATGGATATTTTCGAATTCGCCGCGATGATCGAGGAATCGCCGGTCCGCACCCGCATCATCGAATATCGGGACAGCGCGCGCCCCCAAGGCGATCAGAACGAGCTTATCGCGGTCTGCCTGACCGATATTCTGGATGACGGGTTGTCGCTGGTCTACAGCTTCTACGACCCCGATCAGCGCGACCGCAGTCTGGGCACGCAGATCATTCTGGATCACGTCGAAATCGCCCGCAGTTCGGGGCTTCCCTTCGTCTATCTGGGTTATTGGGTCCCGGGTAGCCGCAAGATGGGATACAAGGCGAATTTCAGCGCCCTAGATATCTACAAGGGCGGCGTTTGGCAGGATATCGGCGACATCGAAAGCCACTCGCCTGAATCGCACCCGCTGTCGGTCGATCCCATCGTTGAGCAGGTGGCGCGAATCCACTTGCCGGGTAGCCGGTAATTTTGGAATAAAGTTACCCGTGATTATCGCAAAACGTAACTTTAGTACAAAAATAGCCGTTTTTTTGTCATTTAACTGAAATTTCGGCATTGACCCGGTCACGGCACCCCCATAGATTGCGGCGTCGCAGCATGGGGCCGGTGGCGCCCGTGCGGATTACAGATCAGCCCGAACAGGAGGCGCGGATGTCCCGGACCATGACCGGCGCAAGGATGGTTGTCGAAGCCCTGAGGGATCAGGGGGTGGATACCGTATTCGGGTATCCCGGCGGCGCCGTACTGCCGATCTATGACGAGATTTTCCAGCAGAACGACATTCAGCACGTTCTGGTCCGCCATGAACAGGGCGCCGTCCATATGGCCGAGGGTTATGCCCGCTCGACCGGCAAGGTCGGTGTCGTTCTGGTGACCTCGGGGCCGGGGGCGACCAATGCGGTGACCGGCCTTACCGACGCGCTGCTGGATTCGATCCCGATCGTGGTTCTGACCGGTCAGGTTCCGACCTTCCTGATCGGCACCGACGCCTTTCAGGAAGGTGACACGATCGGCATCACCCGCCCCTGCACCAAGCATAACTGGCTGGTCAAGGACACGGAAACCCTGTCCGAGACGATCCACCGCGCCTTTCACGTCGCGCGGACGGGTCGCCCGGGGCCGGTGTTGATCGACCTGCCGAAAGATGTGCAATTCGCGACCGGCACCTATACGGGCCCGAAAGAGATGAGCATCCGCTATCAGCCCGCGACCAAGGGCAACACCGCCGCGATCACGCAACTGGTCGAGTTGATCGAAAAGGCCGAACGGCCGATTTTCTACACCGGCGGCGGCGTGATCAATGCGGGTCGCGGCGCCAGCCAGTTGCTGACCGAATTCGTGGACGCGACCGGCTTTCCCGTCACCTCGACGCTGATGGGGCTTGGCGCCTATCCGGCGTCGGGGAAGAACTGGCTGGGCATGCTGGGCATGCATGGGCTGTACGAGGCCAATCTGGCCATGCATGGCTGTGATCTGATGATCAATCTCGGCGCGCGTTTCGACGACCGCATCACCGGGCGGATCGCCGATTTCAGCCCCGGCTCGATCAAGGTGCATGTCGACATCGACCCGTCGTCGATCAACAAGGTCGTGCATGTCGATCTGCCCATCGTCGGCGACGTGGGCCATGTTCTGGAAGATGCGATCAAGATCTGGAAATCGCGCGGACGCAAGACGAACGCGGCGGCGGTGCGGCAATGGTGGACGCAGATCGAGGGCTGGAAGGCCCGGAACTGCCTTGCCTATCGCAACTCGGACAAGATCATCAAACCGCAATACGCGCTTCAGCGGCTTGAGGCGCTGACCCGGGACCGCGACCGCTATATCACCACCGAGGTCGGCCAGCATCAGATGTGGGCGGCGCAATTCCTGAATTTCGACGAACCCAACCGCTGGATGACCTCGGGCGGGCTTGGCACGATGGGCTATGGCCTGCCGGCCTCGATCGGCGTTCAGGTCGCCCATCCCGAAGCCCTGGTGATCAACGTCGCCGGCGAAGCAAGCTGGATGATGAACATGCAGGAAATGGGCACGGCGGTGCAGTTCCGCGCGCCCGTCAAGCAGTTCATCCTGAACAACGAGCGTCTGGGCATGGTGCGGCAATGGCAGCAGTTGCTGCATGGCGAGCGTTACAGTCAGTCATGGTCGGAAAGCCTGCCCGATTTCGTCAAGCTGGCCGAGGCCTTCGGCTGCAAGGGCATCCGCTGCGACGATCCCGCCAAGCTGGATGACGCGATTCAGGAGATGCTGGATTATGACGGCCCGGTCATTTTCGACTGCCTGGTCGAGAAGCACGAGAACTGCTTCCCGATGATCCCCTCGGGCAAGCCGCATAACGAGATGCTGCTGGGCGACGCGGCCGTCGCGGGCGCGATCGGCGGGGCCGGATCGGTTCTGGTGTGATGCAAGGCACCGGGGGCTGTCTGCCCCCGGACCCCCGAGGATATTTGACAAGGAAGACATCCCATGTCGGCACTGAAAATCGAGCGCGGCGCCTCCAGCCATTCGGCTTATGACCTGCGCGACCCCCACTCCTCGGTCGAGGAAAAGCATACGCTGGCCGTTCTGGTCGATAACGAGGCGGGCGTTCTGGCCCGGGTGATCGGGCTTTTTTCCGGCCGCGGTTACAACATCGACAGCCTGACGGTGGCCGAGGTCGACCACAGCGGGCACCGCTCGCGGATTACCGTGGTGACCCGCGGCACCCCGCAGGTGATCGAGCAGATCAAGGCCCAGCTTGGCCGCATCATCCCGGTGCACGAGGTGCATGACCTGACCGTCGAAGGACCCTCGGTCGAGCGGGAACTGGGGCTGTTCAAGGTCGCGGGCACCGGAGAAAAACGTCTGGAAGCCCTGCGGATCGCCGAGATTTTCCGGGCGAAAGTCGTCGATTCCACCTTGCAGAGCTTTGTATTCGAGATAACCGGCGCGCCGGAAAAGCTGGATGCGCTGGCCGAACTGATGCGGCCGCTTGGTTTAAGCGACATGGCGCGGACCGGCGTGGCCGCGCTGTCCCGGGGCATCTGACCGGATTCAGCTTGCCGCGAAGCCGTTGCAGATCTTGCTTATCTGTGGCTGGGTTCGCGGCGTCTCGTTACTGGCGACAAGGCGCAACGCCGGTGACTTTTCGCGCGCCGCCGGCTTGGCGTTAGGCGCAGCGCTGCGCAGACGTTCGGGCAGATCGGGACAGCCGCATCCGCCGACCAGCCTGACCGCCAGCGCATAACGAAGGCCGTCGCGATTTTCGCTGTCGAGTTCGACCATGTCGCCCGCAACCGGCCAGCGATCGCCCAGCAGATTGTCCGTGCCGTTGAGATAGGCGAGCGCGCCCTGATCTTCGCACCACACCACGGCCTTCAGGCGGCTCGCGTTACTCCAGACAATCACGCCGATCATATACAAGCCCCCACAGATCACGCCGGGATCACCCGTTCGTGCAATTGCGACAATTGTCTGCAATATTAACCTTGGCAACTAAAAAATTAATGCCGGATCAAAAACCGTCTCATATGGCACAATTCTACAACTTCAGGTTAAAGCCGGACTGATCGCCAATCAGCGCGGATCATTACGGGTCGGGTGGTTATAAACCAAGCTCTTTCAGCAGGATACGAACCGAGTCGCGGACGTGGCGAAATCTGTCCCCGCCCAGTTTTTTACCGCCATACCAGCGCGTTACCACAACCACATGGTTATATAATCCGGCCCGGACCAGCATCTGGGCGATGATCGCACCCGCGCCGGCTTCGCCATCGTCATCCGCGATCGGTTGCTGATCCGTGGGCAAAAGGGCCCAACTGTGATGTGTTGCACGGGCGAATTTGCGGTCGGTACACAGGTGACGCACGAAGGCCTTTGCCTCGGCAGCATCAATGGCCGGCGCGGCGGATACCGCGTAACGTGAGCCCCGGTCCCGAATCACGTCCCGCAAGATTAGCGGCAGGGTTGCCGCAGCCGAATCGGGACGATCAGCGGGCACGGCCGCTTTGCACGTCCTGCACCGCCTGGGTCACGGCGGCCATGCGCTCGGCCGTCGCGGGGTGCGAGCCGAGAATCCGGTTGCCGGGATCGGGGATGCGCCGGAAGAACTCGGCCCCCAGCACCGGATCATAGCCCGCGTTCAGCGCAATGATCGCGCCAAGCCTGTCTGCCTCCAGCTCCCAGTTCTTGGAATAAACCCGCGCCCCCAGTTGCGCCCCCATGTTCTGCGCCGAGCGCACCGCGCCCGCATCGCCCCCCGTTGCCGCGGCGATCCCGCCCATCAGGATCGCGCCGGCGGTGGCCGCCCGGCCCTGCTGCGGGATATGGCCCAAAATATGGTGGGCGGCCTCGTGCCCCATGGCAAAGGCCAGCTCATCGGGGTTGCGGGCCTGCGCGATCAGCGCCAGCGTGAAGCCGACGACCGGACGGCCGTCGTCACCGACGGTCTGGAAGGCGTTCGGCGGCATCGCGGGGCGATCGTCAACGACGAAAAGATAATCGCAACTGATCGCGCTGGTGCGGCGGCGCATGCACTCACGCTCGACCGCCGGTTCCATCCGGTTCAGGACGGTGATGAAGTTCCGCGCCGCCATGCGTGCCGAGGCGGGCGGCGCGCTGCGCACCGGATTCGCAACTGGCACCTGCACCGTGGGGATCGGCGGCTGGGCGGGATAGCCGGTCGGGCCGGTGGGCAAAGGCGTACAGGCGACCAGTGCCGATACCGCAGCCAGCACGGCCGCGGCAGTCATGATCCGCTGAAAACTCATCTTCGATCACCTGCGCCCTGTGTCCCGGTTCGCCGCAGACTAGCGTTGCCGCGCGCAAGGGAAAAGTCCCGCGACCCTTGCGCCCTGTCGAAATCACGCAGATGTTGGGCTGAAGCCGCCGCAACGCGGATATGGAAAGGGCAAGGCGATGTTCACCATCGAGCATGAATTCGATGCCACCGTGATCACACTGATCGACGAGTTGCCCCCGGGCGAACAGCGCCCGCTGAATGAGGATGTGACCATCCTCAGCTTCGACGACCGGGTGGTGATTGAGCAATCGGACGAGACCGGAAGCGAGGTCGTCAGGATCGTGCTGACTATGGAGCAGCTTGACGAGTTGCGGGCGGCGCTGGACTTGCCCGAAGGCAATTATCGCATGGAACGCCGCCGCGTGGGAAAACCCGCACCTTAGGCGGTTTTTTCCGTCTTTTCATCGTCTGCGGATTGCCTATAGTGACGGCCATGTCACGCAACAGCATCATCGCCTTGACCCAGAGCACGGACGCCGCCCCGGCGCGCCGCCGTTCCGGTTTGCGTGGCCTGCTGCTTCTTACGCTGCGCTGAGCGGGTCTTCCGGGCCGCCGCTCAGATGGTCAGCGCCCGGGAAGCACAAGCAAGCAGCTGAAAGACAGACAGATGACAGACAAGAATCGCGTATTGATTTTCGACACCACGCTTCGCGACGGGGAACAGTCCCCCGGCGCCACCATGTCCCATGCGGAAAAGCTGGAAATCGCCGCCATGCTGGACGAGATGGGTGTGGACATCATCGAGGCCGGGTTCCCGATCGCCTCCGAGGGGGATTTCGCCGCCGTCTCGGACATCGCCAGACAGGCGCAGAACAGCGTGATCTGCGGTCTTGCGCGGGCCCAGATACCGGATATCGACCGCTGCTGGGAGGCGGTGAAACACGCGCGACAGCCGCGCATTCACACGTTTATCGGCACCTCGCCCCTGCACCGCGCGATTCCGAACCTCGACATGGATCAGATGGCCGAGCGGATCGAGCAGACCGTCACCCATGCCCGCAATCTGTGCGACAACGTGCAATGGTCGCCGATGGACGCCACCCGGACCGAACATGATTATCTGTGCCGCGTGGTCGAAATCGCCATCAGATGCGGGGCGACGACGATCAACATTCCCGATACGGTCGGCTATACCGCGCCACGCGAAAGCGCCGCCCTGATCCGCATGCTGCTTGAACGTGTGCCCGGTGCCGATCAGATCATCTTCTCGACCCATTGCCATAACGATCTTGGCATGGCGACGGCGAACAGCCTTGCCGCGGTCGAGGCGGGCGCGCGGCAGATCGAATGCACGATCAACGGTCTGGGCGAGCGCGCCGGCAACACCGCGCTGGAAGAGGTGGTGATGGCCATGCGGGTGCGCCATGACATCATGCCCTTCGACACCGGCCTTGACACCACCAAGATCATGGGGCTTTCGCGGCGGGTCGCGCAGGTCTCGGGGTTTCCGGTGCAGTTCAACAAGGCGGTCGTCGGCAAGAACGCCTTCCTGCACGAATCCGGCATCCACCAGGACGGCGTGCTGAAGAATGTGGAAACCTTCGAGATCATGCGCCCCGCCGATATCGGCCTGAACGAGGCCAATATCGCCATGGGCAAGCATTCCGGCCGCGCCGCGCTTCGCGCCAAGCTGCGCGATCTGGGCTATGAGGTCGGGGACAACCAGCTCAAGGACGTGTTCGTGCGGTTCAAGGCGCTGGCCGACCGCAAGAAAGAGGTTTTCGACGACGACCTGATCGCGCTTATGCAGGACAGCGCCGCCAACACCGGCGAGGATCATCTTCAGGTCAAGCATCTGCGCGTGGTCTGCGGCAGCGATGGGCAATCGGCCGACCTGACCATGACGGTCGACGGCGAGGAGAAAACCGTCCATGCGACCGGCGACGGACCGGTTGATGCCTGTTTCAACGCCGTGAAGCAGATCTTTCCGCATGACGCGCGCCTGCAGCTTTATCAGGTCCACGCCGTGACCGAGGGGACCGATGCGCAGGCGACGGTCTCGGTACGGATGGAAGAGGACGGCCGCATCGTCAATGGACAGGCGGCCGACACCGACACCATCCTCGCCTCGGTCAAGGCTTATGTGGGGGCGCTGAACCATCTGATCGTGCGCCGGGCCCAGATGGGCAAGGACGGCGACGCAAAGCAGATCAGCATGTATTCCCACTGATCTGATTTCACGCTGGAAAATGGGCCGGGCGCGTGCCGCCCGGCCCATCGCGTTTTGGCTGACCGCTACCCGCGCGACCGCTCCCGGCTGGCGCCCCTGCAACAGCGACCGGCAAACCGCCGGCGCAGTTCCACCCAAGAGGCACAGGGGGCTTTCGCCTTGTCTGCAGGGCTTCTATATGGGGCAGCGGCATGCACCGGGCGATTCCCCCGGCGGCATCGCTTTGCATATGGAGCAAGCCGGGCAAACCGGCGCGAAAGGATACAGGCATGTTCGGCGGGTTGTTTTCGACCGATATCGCGATTGATTTGGGCACGGCCAATACGCTGGTCTATGTCAAGGGCAAGGGCATCATCCTGAACGAGCCCTCGGTCGTCGCCTATCACGTCAAGGATGGCAAAAAGCAGATCCTCGCGGTGGGCGAGGACGCCAAGATGATGCTGGGCCGCACCCCGGGCAGCATCGAGGCGATCCGGCCGATGCGCGAAGGCGTGATTGCCGATTTCGACAGCGCCGAGCAGATGATCAAGCATTTCATCAAGAAGGTGTTCAAGCGCACCACCTTCTCGAAACCCAAGATCATCGTCTGCGTGCCCCATGGCGCGACCCCGGTCGAGAAGCGCGCGATCCGTCAGTCGGTCTTGTCCGCCGGCGCCCGCCGCGCCGGGCTGATCGCCGAACCGATCGCGGCGGCCATCGGGGCCGGCATGCCGATCACCGATCCGACCGGCAGCATGGTCGTGGATATCGGCGGCGGCACCACCGAGGTGGCGATCCTGTCGCTGGGCGATGTGGTCTATGCCCGCTCGGTCCGCATCGGCGGCGACCGCATGGATGAGGCGATCATCAACTATCTGCGCCGGCACCAGAACCTGCATATCGGCGATTCGGCGGCCGAGCGGATCAAGACCCAGATCGGCACCGCACGGATGCCCGACGACGGGCGCGGCGCCACCATGAACGTGCGCGGCAAGGATCTGATCAACGGCGTGCCGAAGGAAATCGAGATCAACCAGGCCATGGTCGCCGAAGCACTGGCCGAGCCGATGCAGCAGATCTGCGAGGCGGTGATGGTCGCGCTGGAGGCGACGCCCCCCGATCTGGCCGCCGACATCGTCGATCGCGGCGTCATGCTGACTGGCGGCGGCGCCATGCTGGGCGATCTGGACCTTGCGTTGCGCGAACAGACCGGCCTGTCGATCACGCTTGCCGATCAACCGATGAGCTGCGTGGCGCTTGGCACCGGCAAGGCGCTGGAGTTTGAAAAGCAGCTTCGCCACGTCATCGACTATGAAAGCTGACGCGCCGGCGCTCTGATCCTATGATCGACCAAGGCCCGGCAGTCAGGACATGCGACGATGGCAGGCAAGAACAGCGCTGATTTCGCCACTCCGCTGCGGCGCGTGCTGATCGCGCTGCTGGTGCTGGTCCTGATCGGCCTGTTCCTGTTCTGGCGCATCGACAGCCCGCGTGCCGAACGCATGCGGGCGAATTTCGTCGACCGTTTCGTGCCCTCGTTCGAATGGGCCCTGACCCCGGTCACCAAGGTTTCGCGCATGATCGCGGGCTTTCAATCCTACGCGCGGATCTATGAGCAGAATCAAGAGCTTCGGCGTGAGCTTCAGAAAATGTCGGCGTGGAAAGAGGCCGCCGTCCAGCTTGAACAGGAAAACGCCAAGCTGCTGGCCCAGAACAAGGTGCGGATTGATCCGAAACTGACCTCGGTTACGGGCGTCGTGATGACCGACAGCGGCACCGCCTTTCGGCAATCGGTGTTGCTGAACGTCGGCGCGCGGGACGGAATCGTCGACGGCTGGGCGACGATGGACGGGATCGGGCTGGTCGGCCGCATCGCGGGCGTGGGTGAACGGACCAGCCGGGTCATGCTGCTGACCGACCCGTCCAGCCGGACGCCGGTCAACATCCAGCCCTCGGGGCAGCGGGCGTTCCTGACCGGGGACAATACCGAGCTTCCGCTGCTTGATTTTCTCGAATCGCCGGAAAACGTACGCGCCGGCGACCGCGTGGTCAGTTCCGGCGATGGCGGCGTGTTTCCGCCCGGGCTGCTGGTCGGTCAGGTGGCCGAGGGCAGCGACGGGCGCCTGCGGGTGCGGATGGCGGCGGATTATGGGCAATTGGAATTCCTGCGCGTGCTGCGCACCCATCCGGCCGAGGTCCTGCAGGATACCGGCGCGCTGATCCCGCCCTTGGCGCCCGATTTCATCGGCCCGGTCCTGCCGATGGCGGGCGCGGCCCCGGTGCAGAACGATTCCGCCGCGGCCGAGCTTGCGCCGCCGCCCGTTCCCGTCCCCGGCACCACCGAGCGCGGAGGGCAGGAGAATGATTGACGGACAGGGCGGCGGCCGCCTTGCCGGCCAGATCCTGTTCGTCCTGCTGTTCCTCATCTGCCTGTTCTTCCGGCTGATCCCGCTGGCCCCCGGCCGGATCTCGTGGCCCGGCCCGGATATTTTCCTGTGTCTGACCATGGCCTGGGTGCTGCGCCGCCCCCAGCAGGTGCCCGTGCTTCTGATCGCCGCGACCTTTCTGGTCGCCGACATCATCCTGTTGCAGCCCATCGGGCTTTGGGCGGCGATCGTCGTGGTGGCGACGGAATATCTGCGGGGGCGCGAACCGCGCTGGCGTGATTTGCCTTTCATGCTGGAGTGGCCGAGGATCGCGCTGATCCTTGCTGTGATGCTGCTGGCCCGGCGTTTCGCGCTGGCCGTTTCGCTTACGCCGCAGGGATCTTTGGGCGAAAGCCTGCTACAATATCTGGCGACGGTCGGGGCTTATCCGGTGGTGGTACTTGCGGCGCATTGGCTGATCGGCTTGCGGCGGATCACCCCGGCCGAGGCTGAAATGCAGAGGGTCAGGGGATGAAGAAGTCGCCCAAGGACATCGTCGAAAGCACGCGCAGCATCTCGCGCCGGGGGCTGATGCTGGGCGCGATCATGGGCAGTGTCGTCGGCATTCTGGGCTTTCGCCTGCGCTCGATGCAATTGCAGCACGCCGATGAATACCGCCTGCTGGCCGACGGCAATTCGATCAAGATCCGGCTTTTGCCACCCGCGCGCGGACTGATCCTTGACCGCAACGGCACGCTGATCGCCGGCAATGAGCAGAATTACCGCGTCACCCTGACCGAGGAAGAGGCCGGCGACGTATCAGCCGTGATCGCGCGCCTGCGCCGGATCATCCCGATGACGGATTATCAGACCGCGCAGATTCTGGCCGAGATCAAGCGCCGCAGCCCGACCACGCCGATTTCCATCGCCGACCGGCTGACCTGGCGGCAATTTTCCTCCATCGCGGTCAACACCCCGGCGCTGCCCGGCATCACGCCGGAGGTCGGGCTGTCGCGCATCTATCCGCGCGGCGGCGATTTCGCCCATGTGCTGGGCTATGTCGGACCGGTCTCGGATTATGACCTGTCCAAGATGGAAAACCCCGATCCACTGCTGCGGCTTCCGAAGTTTCAGCTTGGCAAGGTGGGCGTCGAAGCCAAGCTTGAGGAACAGTTGCGCGGCAAGGCCGGCAACCGCCGGGTCGAGGTGAACAGCGCCGGCCGCGAAATGCGCGAACTGAGCCGGCAAGAGGGCCAGCAGGGCGCGACGGTTCAGATGACGCTGGACGCGGCGCTTCAGAACTACACCGCTCAGCGCCTTGGCATCGAAAGCGCCGCGGCGGTGGTGATGGATGTGCAGAACGGTGACATTCTGGCGATTTCCTCGGCGCCCACTTTTGACCCGAACATGTTCGTCCGCGGCATCTCGGGGCCCGAATATCGCGCGCTGATGAACCACGACCATCGGCCGCTGGCCGACAAGACCGTGCAGGGCGTCTATCCGCCCGGCTCGACCTTCAAGATGGTGACCTTGCTGGCCGGGCTGGAATCAGGCGCGGTGAAGCCGGGCGACAGCTTTTATTGCTCGGGATCGCTGGACCTTGGCGGGCGCAAATTCCACTGCTGGCGGCGCGGCGGCCATGGTCGTGTCGCGGTACCCAACAGTCTGGAACTGTCCTGCGACGTTTTCTATTACGAACTGGCGCAACGGGTCGGTATCGACGCCATCGGCGACATGGCCAAGCGGCTGGGCATCGGCGTGCGCCATGATCTGCCCATGTCCGCCATCGCCGAGGGGATCGCGCCCTCGAAGGCGTGGAAGAAACAGCGTTACGATCAGGACTGGGTGATCGGGGATTCGCTCAACGCCAGCATCGGTCAGGGCTATGTGCTGGCCTCGCCCCTTCAGCTTGCGATCATGACCGCGCGCGTGGCGACCGGCCGTGCGGTCGCGCCAAGGTTGGTACGGTCCATCGACGGCGTTCCGGTTCCCGTGGCCGAGGCGCCCGAACTGGGCCTGAAACCCCAGCATCTGGCATTGGCGCGTCAGGGCATGGATCTGGTGATGAACGGATCGCGCGGCACGGCGCGGGGCGCCCGGATCGTCGCGCCGGAATGGAGCATGGCCGGCAAGACCGGGACCAGTCAGGTGCGCAACATCACCGCCGCCGAACGCGCGCGCGGCGTCATCTCGAACGATCAACTGCCGTGGAACCGGCGTGACCACGCGCTTTTCGTCTGCTATGCGCCGGTCGAGGCGCCGCGCTATGCGGTTTCGGTCGTGGTCGAACATGGCGGCGGCGGCTCGGCGGTGGCCGCGCCCATCGCCCGCGACATCCTGTTGTTTGCGCTGGCGGGTGGTCTGCCGCCGCTGTCGGCCTATCCGGCCGGCCAGCGCGGTCAGATCGAGGCGCAGCGCGCCACCATGAACCTGCGCGCGCCCGAGGCGCCGAAGCCGGTCGCCCGGAACCGGGCCTGAGGGGGGCGTCGCGGATGAGCTATCTTGATTACAAGGTCACCACGACGCCGACCGGGTTCCGCAAGATCCTGTATCTGAACTGGCCGCTGGTCTTTCTGCTGACCGCCGTCGCCTGCACCGGTTTTCTGATGCTGTATTCGGTCGCTGGCGGCCGCGCCTCGATCTGGGCCGAACCGCAGATGGAACGCTTCGGCGCCGGGATGGTCGCGATGTTCGCGCTGGCTTTCGTTCCGATCTGGTTCTGGCGCTCGATCTCGGTCGTGTCATGGGTGGTCTGCGTGCTGCTTTTGGTCGCGGTGGACTTGATCGGCGACATCGGCATGGGGGCGCAACGCTGGCTTGAACTGGGGCCGCTCCGGCTGCAACCCTCTGAACTGACCAAGATCGCGCTGGTTCTGACGCTGGCCGCCTATTACGACTGGCTTGATATTTCCAAGGTATCGCGGCCGCTTTGGGTGCTGATCCCGGTCCTGCTGATCCTGATCCCGACCGGGCTTGTGGTCACGCAACCCGACCTTGGCACGGCGATCATGCTGATCGCGGGCGGCGGCATCGTGATGTTCGCCGCCGGTGTCAGCCTGTGGTATTTCGCCGCCGTCATCGCGCTGGTCGTGGGGCTGGTGTTCACGGTGATGGAAAGCCGCGGCACCGACTGGGCGCTGTTGCACGAATATCAGTTCCGCCGCATCGACACCTTTCTTGACCCGTCAAGCGATCCGCTGGGCGCGGGATATAACATTACCCAGGCGCAGATCGCCTTGGGTTCCGGTGGCTGGGCCGGCCGGGGCTTCATGCAGGGCACCCAGTCCCGGCTGAACTTCCTGCCCGAAAAGCACACGGATTTCATCTTCACCACGCTGGCCGAAGAATTCGGCTTTGTCGGCGCCTTCTCGCTTTTGATGCTTTACGCCCTTATCGTCGGTTTCTGCCTTTATTCGGCCCTGACCAACCGCGACCGTTTTGCCAGCCTGATGACCATCGGTGTCGCCGCCACCTTCTTTCTGTATTTCGCGGTGAACATGTCCATGGTGATGGGGCTGATGCCTGTCGTCGGCGTGCCGCTGCCCTTGGTCAGCTATGGTGGTACGGCGATGATGATCCTGCTCATGGCCTTTGGAATGGTACAATCCGCTCATGTCAACAGACCAAGATAGAACGCTGCGCGCGCTTTTTTCCGCCCGGGACGATGATTGGGAGGAATGGCGAAGCGCCCTTTCCGCGGCCTTTGCGGCCCGCGGGCTGAAGGTCGATCTGTCGCGCAGCTTCGCCGATCCGGCCGAGGTCGACGCGATCATCTATGCCCCGACCGGCCCGGTGAAGGATTTCACCCCCTATGTGAACGTCGGTCTGGTGCAAAGCCTGTGGGCCGGGGTCGAGCGGATCGTGGGCGACCGCACCCTGACCCAACCCTTGGCGCGGATGGTCGATCCGGGGCTGCGGCAAAGCATGGTCGAATGGTGCCTGGGCTGGGTGCTGCGCTTTCATCTGGGCATGGACAATTATCGGCAGGACGGCGTCTGGCGGCACCGCGTCGTGCCGCCCCTTGCGTCTGACCGGCATGTCGTCATCGCCGGAATGGGTGAGTTGGGCGGCGCGGTGGCGGGCATGCTGGCCTCGGTCGGGTTCCGCGTCACCGGCTGGTCGGCCTCGGGGCGCGGCGGCGGCGGCAGCGTTGACGGGGTCGAGATGCTGGCGGGTGATGCCCTGCCTTTGGCGCTGTCGCGCGCGGATTTCCTGATCACCCTGCTGCCCGACACGCCGGGCACGCGCGGCCTGCTGAACGAAAGCACGCTTGCGATGCTGCCCAAGGGCGCGGTGATCCTGAACCCCGGACGCGGTCCGCTGATCAGCGATGACGCGCTGCTGGCGGCGTTGGACAGCGGCCATGTCCGGCATGCCGTTCTGGACGTTTTCCGCACCGAGCCCCTGCCGCCCGAGCATCCGTTCTGGCACCATCCCGCCGTCACCGTCACCCCCCATATCGCGGCCGAAACCAAGCCTTCGACCGCATCGACGGTGGTGGCCGAAAACCTCGTCCGGCTGCGCGACGGCCAACCGTTCCTGCATCTGGTCGATCGCGACCGGGGGTATTGAGGCGACGGGCGCCGCCCCACGCGTTCAGCGCAGCCGTGGCGGCCGGTCGGGGTCGCTGCCGGGTGGCATGGAAGCCACGGGGCTCGGGACTTCGTGTCGGGGCAATTCAAAGCACAGCCCCAGTTTCGCCACCGCTGCCGGCACCCGGTCGGTGAACGCGATGTCGACACCACCCGGCACCTCGGGCAGGAACGCCAATGTTTCGGCCAGCGCTTTAGCGATGCGGTCCTGCTGGGCGGGTGCGGCGCCCTCGACAAGAAGCAGATGCCCGGCGCCGGTGTCATTCTGAAACCGCGACCCCACCAGCCAGACGGCACGCGCCAGCCCCGCCATATCCGCCAGCCGGACCGAAAGCGGCTCGACCAGCGCGGGCGCCACCGGCCGGCGATATTGCGTGGCTTGCCCCTCTGCTGCAAGCGGCGCCTGCGAAAGGGTCTGCGCCAGCCAGCGCAGGGTCTCGGCGGGCAGCATCATCTCGGACGGATGGCCGGGGTTGATCAGAATGCCGGTATCCGCCGCGCCCAGACGCCCGGCCAGCACGCGCCCGGGCAACTCGACGAAATCCGCCGGGCCGCCGAGGAAAGTCGACAGGCGTTCCTCGACATCGAAGGCCAGCGCGAACGGCCCATCGGCCAGATCAAAGATGCGGAACGTGACGGTGTCGCCCGCCGGTTCTTCGCCGAGCGCGGCGAACAGCGGCGTATCCGCAAGCCGCGATAGGATCCGCGCGCGATCGGAATCCGAGGCCGTGGCGAAGGGCTGCGAACAAAGCGCATCCAGCGCGGTCGTCTCTGTCATTGCTCAAGCACCTCTGCAACCCGTGCCCGCAGCGCCGGAAGAACCTCGTCTTCGAACCACGGGTTTCGCTTCAGCCATCCGGTATTCCGCCACGACGGGTGAGGCAAGGGAAAGACGTCGGGCGCATGGTCGCGCCAGCCGGCCACGGCCTTCGAGACCGGCGCGCGCGCGCCCAGATGCCAATGTTGGGCCGCACCCCCGACCAGCAGGGTCAGCGATACCTGCCCCAGATCCTGCATGACCCGCGCCCGCCAGGTCTGCGCGCAGATCGGCGGCGGCGGCAGGTCTGCGCCCTTTGCATCATAGCCCGGAAAACAGAAGGCCATGGGCACGATCGCCACCCGGTCGCGGTCATAAAATACCTTTTCGTCCACCCCCATCCATGCCCGCAACCGCTCGCCCGAGCGGTCCGCAAAGGGCTTTTGGGCCAGATGCACCCGCATGCCCGGCGCCTGCCCCACGATCAGGATGCGTGCCCCGGTCCGATACCACACCACCGGCGCGGGGCTGTGGCGGGTGGCGGTCACGGCAAACCGCGGTGCGCAAAGCCGGCAGGCACGTATCTGGTCGGGCAGATTGGGCATGCTTTGCAATTAGTGCCGGTTTGAGGGCGATCAACAGTTCTCGAGTAACAGAATCTAAAGCATTTGCGCGATAGAGTGGACAGTACTGCGCCGAAATCCTATGTAGGCGCTTGGTTTTGGGTTGCGATCATGGATTTTCGTTGATCAGTCTGGTGTTTCGCCTGGCACAGGCCGCACGGGCTCCGCAGATGGCGGGGGCATGGTGTCATGCTTGAATTCGACAATGTTTCCAAGTCGTTCTGGACGGGCACGCAACGCAAGGTGATCCTTGACCGCGCCTCTTTCCGGGTGAATCTCGGGAACTCGCTGGGCATTCTGGCGCCGAACGGCACCGGCAAGACCACGATCATCAACATGATGTGCGGTCTGGAAAAGCCCGATGAAGGCTCGATCCGCTCGACCTGCCGGGTGTCGTTTCCCCTCGGGTTCATGGGTGGCATCGTCAGCCGCCACTCGGCCACCGAAAACGCGCGCTTTATCGCCAAGCTGTACGGGTTGGAGCCCGATTACGTCGAATCCTTCTGCCGCTGGCTGACCGATATCGGCGAATATTTCGACCAGCCGCTGGGCATCTACAGCGCCGGGATGCGGGCCCGGTTCACGTTTTCGCTGCTGCTCGCGCTGGAATTCGACATATATCTTATTGACGAGGGCATGCCGCAATCGACGGATGCCGAATTCAACCGCAAGGCAGGCGGCGTTCTGTTTGAGCGGCTCAAGAACGCGACGGTGATCATCGTCTCGCATCAACCCAGCACGCTGGAAAAATTCTGCCGCTCCGCCGCGGTTCTGCGCGATGGCAGGCTGTATCAGTTCGAAACGCTCGACGAGGCCAAGCAATATTATGACTATACCGCCTAAGGCCCGCGTATTCCGTATCCGGCGCAGCGACGCGCCCGCCAACCCGCAACGCGACGGCGAAACAGCGCCGGCGGCGTCTGCCGACGCGGCCAACACCCCCGAACAGGCGTCGCAGGCACCCGATCAGCAGCGGCCCGAGGCGCAGCAGCGGCCCGAGGATCGCGCAGCGCCGGAGAATCCGGCCGGACAGCACGGCGGACAACAGGGCGGCCAACCCGGCGGCCCCCCCGCCTCGGCCGAGCAAGGCGCGGATTATTTCAATCAGACCGGCGAAGAAGACGGCTTTGCCGATATGCATTTCCCGACCCGCGACGCCGGCGGATCGCCCGGTCAGCCCCCCCAGAGCACCGTCACCGAAGAGGCGATCGCCGCCGTCCGTGCCGAAAACCTGACCGCGCGGCAACTGCGCATGGCGCTGCGGATCGCCGCGCAGAACGGCATCGACACGGAATCCGAGCTTGAGGCCGTGGTTCTGTTGCGCCGCCGCGGCATCGACCCGTTCCACCGCGACGCGATTCATCAACTGGTCGCGGCTGAGGCGGAAAGATCCGGCAAGAAACCGGAATCGAATCAACTGGTTACGACCAAAGGCAATCAGGTCGCCCGGCGTACCGAAACGCTGCCCGCCGAAAGCCGGCCCATCGGCCAGATCGCGCCGCAGCGCGCGCCGCAACTGCCGCCCCGCGAAACGCTGACCGAGGAACGTCGGGCGGCGGAAATCCTGAAAATTCAGCGCGACATCGCCAAACGCCGGCGGTGGCGTCTGGCCATGCTGCTGTTACGCGTGACTTTTTTCGTGTTCATTCCGACGGCGCTGGCAGTTTATTACTATTTCAACGTCGCAACGCCGCTTTACGCCACGGAATCGCAATATACGATCCAGTCGGCCGACATGGGCGGCGCGGGCAGCGAAGGCGCCGGCATATTGTCGCGGGGCGCGGCGGGTGCCGCGATGACCGATCCGATCAGCGTGCAGAACTATCTGAGCTCGCGCGATGCGATGCTGCGGCTTGATGCGGACATGGGTTTCCGCCGCACCTTCTCGGACGCCGCGATCGACCCGATCCTGCGTCTGCCGGAAAACGCGACGAATGAGGAAACCTACAAGCTTTACCAGAAGATGGTCAAAATCGGCTTTGATCCCTCGGAAGGGATCATCAAGATGGAGGTTCAGGCCCCCGATCCCAAACTGTCCGAGCAATTCTCGCTGGCGCTGATCGGCTATGCCGAGGAACAGGTCGACAAGCTGACGCTGCGGCTGCGCGGCGACCAGATGAAGGGCGCGCAGGACAATTACAACGATGCCGAGACAAGGGTCGCGCAGGCGCAGGAAAAGGTGCTGGAGCTGCAAAAGCAGCAGGGCGTTCTGGACCCGACGGCCGAAGGCGGCATCGTGATGAGCCGGATCAGCACGTTGGAGGCCGACCTGCAAAGCAAGCGGCTGGAACTGGGCCAGTTGCTTAGCAACGCGCGGCCCAACCAAAGCCGGGTCGCCGGGGTGCGCGGCGATATCGTGCGGCTGGAAGAGATGTTGCAGGACACGCGTTCCCAGTTGACCGCCGATGCCGAGGGCCGCAACTCGATCGCCGCGATGGCGGGCGCGCTGAAGATCGCCGAGGCCGATCTGACCGTGCGCCAGACGCTCCTCGCCTCGGCGGCGGAACAGCTGGAACTGGCCCGGGTCGAGGCGCAGAAGCAGGTGCGTTACCTGTCGATCAACGTGACCCCGGTACCGCCGGATGAGCCGACCTATCCGAAGGCGTTCCAGAACAGTATCGTGGCCTTTCTGATCTTCTCGGGGATTTACCTGATGCTGTCACTGACCGTCTCGATCCTGCGCGAACAGGTTTCGGCATGACGGCGCCGGAAACCGTCGCCCGCGACGTCGCCATCGGTCCGGTCAGCATCGGAAATGACCTGCCGCTGGTGCTGATCGCGGGCCCGTGCCAGCTTGAAACGCTGGACCACGCGCTGATGATCGCCGAGACGCTGGCCAAGGCCTGCGCGGCCAGCGGCGCGGGGTTCGTGTTCAAGGCGAGCTATGACAAGGCCAATCGCACCAGCCTTGGCGGACGCCGGGGTGTCGGCATCGACGAGGGGCTCGAGATGCTGGCCCAGGTGCGCGCGCGCATCGGCTGCCCGGTGTTGACCGACATCCATGACGTCGAACAGGCCCGCAAAGCCGCCGAGGTCGTGGATGTGATCCAGATCCCCGCGTTTCTCTGCCGCCAGACCGATCTTCTGCTGGCGGCCGGCGAAACCGGCGCCGTGGTCAATGTGAAGAAGGGCCAGTTTCTGGCCCCCTGGGACATGTCGAATGTCGTCGACAAGATCACCAGCACCGGCAATTCCAATATTCTGCTGACCGAACGCGGCGCTTCATTCGGCTATAACACGCTGGTCACCGACATGCGCAGCCTGCCGATCATGGAACGCACCGGCTTTCCCGTCATCATGGACGCGACCCATGCGGTGCAGCAGCCGGGCGGTCAGGGCGGCTCCTCGGGCGGTCAGCGCGAATTCGCGCCGGTCATGGCGCGGGCGGCCGTTTCGGTCGGCGTCGCGGGGGTATTCATCGAAACCCACCAGGACCCCGACAACGCGCCCTCGGACGGCCCGAACATGATCTATCTGGACCGGATGCCGAAACTGATCGAATCATTGATGCAATTCGACCGGCTGGCGAAATCCGATCCGGTCATGGGTTAGTTAGCTGGTTAGCGGGCTAGACAGCCCTGCCTGCGGCATCCCCTGACGCCCAGGCCCATTGAAAATTATACCCGCCCAGCCAGCCGGTGACGTCCACCACCTCGCCGATGAAATAAAGGCCCGGCACGTTCAGCGCCTGCATGGTCCGGGCATCGAGATCACGGGTATCGACCCCGCCAAGGGTGACCTCGGCGGTCCGATACCCTTCGGAGCCAACCGGCCGGACGCTCCAGCGATTCACGCGTTGCGCCAGCGCGGCAAGACGCGCGTTCGACATATCCGCAAGCCGCGCACCGTCCAGCCCCTGTTCATCGACGATCGCCTCGGCAAGCCGCCCCGGCAGGAACTGCCGCAGCACGGTCGCCACCGTCTGCCGCCCCGCCCCGTCGCGCGCCTGCCGCAGCGCGGTCCCGATATTCTGCACCGGGCAAAGATCGACGCGCAGATCGTCCCCCTCGCGCCAGTAGCTGGAAATCTGCAGGATCGCGGGGCCGGACAGGCCGCGATGGGTGAATAAAAGCGCATCCTCGAACGCCGCCCCACGGCAGGAGACGCGCGCCGGCAGCCCTATGCCGGACAGGGGCCGCACCATGTGCAGATCCTGCTCGGCAAAGGTCAGCGGCACCAGCGCCGGCCGGGTCGCGACCAGCCGCAGCCCGAACTGCTCGGCCAGACGATAGCCGACGCCCGTCGCGCCGATCTTCGGGATCGACTTGCCACCCGTCGCCACGACGACCGAGCGGGCGGTCAGCCGACCGGCCGTTGTTTCGATCCGAAACCCCTCGTCCAGCCGTTCGACTGTGGAAAAACCGGTCTCGAGCATCAGATCGGCACCGGCCATGCGCTGAAGCAAAAGGTCGATGATCTGGCGGGCCGAGCCGTCGCAGAACAACTGCCCCAGCGTCTTTTCGTGCCAGGCAATCCCGGCGCGATCGACCAGCGCCACGAAATCGGCCGGCGTGAACCGCGCCAGCGCCGAGGCCGCAAAGCGCGGATTTTTCGAAATGAACCGATCCGTCCCGCTTGCCAGATTGGTGAAATTGCATCGCCCGCCGCCGGAGATCCTGATTTTCTCGCCCAGCTTCTGTGCGTGGTCCAGCACCACGACGCGCCGCCCCCGCTGCACGGCGGTCCCCGCGCAAAACAACCCCGCCGCACCGGCGCCCAGAATGACGACATCACAGTTTTTCATCGCACCGGATTAGCCGGCGGACCGGGCCACGGCAACGCCCGGATCGTTGCTTTTTGGGCTTGCACCCCCAAGATGGCTTGGCTAAACACTCGCGCACGGTTGGGGCGTGGCCAAGTGGTAAGGCATCGGTTTTTGGTACCGTGTACCGTAGGTTCGAATCCTACCGCCCCAGCCAAATTCCTTTTCAATACTGGAAAAACGAGGTGTAGCATGACAGCCGTTTTTGCAGTGCGTGACAACCATTTTTGCAGCAAACGATTTTTCGAAGATCGCCCGTTTTGGGGGCATTGAAGGGGCTTTTCAGCTGTTGACGACGTCCGTAACGCTCGCATCGCATCCCGACTATCTCATCACGTTCCATCAGGCCGGCGCACGACGCTCGAAGGTCTGTCTGGTGACGTTTGGAGGCCAGCCATCAGATCTAACACCAAGCGGCTTCGGGACTGAATTCGCCGCGAAGAACGGCTGGGATAGTATCTATGTGGCGCAACGTTACGGCACGCAGTATCAGGGGCTGTCCATCGACGCGTTCAAGGCGGCGGTTGCCCCGATCATCCGGCGACGTAATGTGGTCTGTTATGGCCCATCCTTGGGCGGGTATGCCGCGTTTTACTATGGCGGGTCGATCAATGCGCGCATCATCGGTGGCGCGCCGATGTTTCCCGCATGGCCGGCATTCGCCAACAAAGCCTATGCCGGTTTGCAAATTTCCCACGAAGATTTGGCTGCAGTCCCAAAATCATCCAAATCTCCAGTTGCGATATTTGACCCCACCCTGCCGCGCGACCTGCGAATGGTTGAAGAAATGCTGCTGCCTGCATATCCCAATCTGCGCCAGGTCAGATATGATGGTTCCGGGCACTCGGTCTTGATAACCCTCCAGCAAAGCCGACAGCTCAAGCCCCTTATTCTATCGCTGATCAGGGATGACGCCGTAATCCCCATCGAACCTTTGAAAGAGGGGGATCCCATTTATCACAGAACGCGTGGACGCCTGCTGCGTCAGTCCAACCCGGTCGCAGCGATCACGGAACTTCGCCGATCGCTCGAACTAGAGCCCTCACGGCAGACCTTGGCGATCCTGCTTTCAATACTTGGGCGCCTCTAAAAATTGCAGCAATGCGGCGGTCGGGGTATGACGCGGGAGGCGTTCGACGGTAGGGGCATGG
>NZ_JBHUEN010000052.1:0-65814 GCF_042680785.1 Paracoccus pacificus | reverse complement strand
AATCATCGCGGTCCAATGAACCGATCAGAATGCCGCGCGGAAGGTGGGGGGCAGAGAACGCTTACTATCGAGACAGATCGAAAAAAGACGACCTTCTATATCGGTGAAAGATACCGACACAACGCAACAAAGGAGGAGTGCTTAGTAAGCTCTCCTCCCACTGAACCTTATATGGACAGTCAGTAATGGCTATGAAGAAATGTCATTCACAATTTCATCAGAATGGTTCCAAATCTGATTACCGTTTCTAGCCGAGATCGAACCGATACCAACGCGATTGAGGAAGTCGTTTTCAACTCGCGTGATCTCGTCCTCACGAAGATTCATAAATTCTATTGCATCATCCGAAATCAACGCCATAAAAGCCGTTTCGGTGATGAAATGTGAAGCCAAAAGTTCTTCGTTAGAAGCTGCATCTAGGAAAAGATCTCTCACGCTTCTGCCGCAATCCCTTGGCAATATTATACGGTTTGCAGGCCGGGACCCCAACGGAGATGCCAGGCCATAGAAAAAGTAAGGAATGTCGCGCGTTTCAGGATCTCGAAGGATGTCAAATCCATTAAGAGTCTCGCCGTTTCGCGGATCAACGGGATGCCGCTCCAAGAGTTGGACAGCCAACGAAGCACGAATACGAGCGCTACGGCGATCAAAAGCCTTAGGTAGCGGTCTGAGCGGACGATCGGCAAAAAAGGCATCAAATTGCTCGCAGTCAAGACTACCATGGGCAAGAAATTTCATTCTTTCTGCCGCTTTTCGGAGATCTGTTGTGTTCGCTCCCGCATACCAGCCATTGAATGAGGTAGTCCAAAACCATTTCCTCAATTGATCAGCGCTTTGCGTTGCGGCGATCTGTGAATTTGAATCGAGACTGAGCATATAGAATGATAGCATTGAGAGTTGTGACGCGTAAGGCAGTAATCGATCCGATTTAAGCCCTATTTCATCATGCAGAAAACGCGCAGACGAGATTAGAGCTTTGTGCGCCTCCTCAACGGCTGGACGAAGGGTCTCATGTGAATCTCTGCTCACGAGCTTTTCGTAGGTGGGCTTCGTGAAATCAAGCCCCGCCGCAAAAAGAACCGATTGCAGGACCGTTTTCCGCTCGGTTTCCCCAAACCCAAAGGTTGATAGATCTTGCAAGATGGCATCGATACTATCAGAAAGATTGAATGCACCCTCCGTTTCATCTCTGAACGACAAAGCGGACACCATTTGATCAGCGGTCATGTCGCGACCACGTTGATTGACGCGGGCAAAGATGTTGACCGCATCATCCAAGGATGCTGATTTCATCACGGTAGCTGGAACTTGATAATCCCTCAGTTTTCGATTGAGGCGATCAGCGCGCTCCAAATAAGTATCCAGCTTATCGTCCGGGAGGTTGGTCGCCAAGTCCCGAGTCAAACGCGCGAAGTCCACCGTTTGAATAACTCTTCGAAGCGGCACTATGGTTGGATTTGAATCCTCGGAACGTCTCTTGAAATGAACGAATTCTTCATTTTCCAGATCATATCCGATCCACCATCTCCACTCGCTCATCGTCTCGCTCGGGAAGTCTGCTGGAAGAGACAAAACACCCACCAAAGTTGCCAGACGCTGGTGCCCATCGACGACATAACTTGTCGTTGAGCGTACTTCTGTTGTCAAATTGATTGGACCAAGCTTTTCCAAGCTTGATACGTCTTGCAATGACGTTTCCCAGATTAGAAGTGATCCAATTGGATATCCATTGAAGATGCTATCAAACAATTCAATCATATCTTCCGGAGACCAAACATAAGGCCGTTGAAACCTCGGAATTCTAAGCTCTCCGGACGCGACGCGATCGATCAACTCGTAAATCGGAATGATCTGCGGGGCGCTGATAGATGACATTGGATCTGGCATTAGACGCTCCTCAGCACCTTTTTGAGTATTTCCTCAACTTCTTCTTTCGCTGAGGTCGATGGGAAAGCCACCAATCCTGTGTTCGGGCGGAACTGTTCCTCAACAAAAATCCGGGACAGGCCCGAACCAAAGCCAGACGAAAGGCAACTCCAAGAGATCTCCGGCACATCTTCATAGAGCGCGCGAAGTGTGGCGGGAATGCCAACGTCGGCTTGAAAATCGGCCTTTGATGCTTCAGTTTTGAAGCCCTTCTTAAGATTGTAGTGCCTGCGCTGCACCTCCGAAAGGTCAAAATAGTTATGAACGCGCGTCTTGTCGGCGCCATCGGTTAAAAAGTTCAGCATGGTCTCTTTGGGAATGTAATTCTCAATAGATCTTGCTTGCAGTTCGTGCACCCATGCTGTGGTCTTACCGCAAGCAGTCACAATCCCATCGTTGGGCGTGTGTCCCGGGAACTCTGCGTCGCTGTCGAGCATGACACCATTCCACAATCGGAGTGCCCTGCTATACGCTCCGTCAGATCTCGGCCACACACCGTCCGAAAAGACTTGAGAGGAAACACTTAGTCCGGTTTTTCCTCCGGCATGCCGAAACTGGAACCGTTGATTTCTGTAAGCGGATAGGAAGCTTTGGTTATTGACAGCTTTCGCCATCCAAAGCAAAAACCCCCCATCATAGACTTCATTCTCAACAATCAGTGAAAATGGCAGGGTCAAGAAATATATCGCTTCTAAGGGGGCAACTCGCGTCACTCGGCTCTCAAAATCAGTCTCGCCACCCGCAGGCGCGGCTTCGTCTACTACCACAAGCGGGTTTTGATCGGTGACAGTGTATGACGTCGAAAGTGCGCCACGCTTTATCAACTCAACCGCTGTTTTTCCCAGATGATGGCCCCAATCGCTCGTCGCTATTTCTTCTATTGAGCCAACGTCGAATGAATGACGTCCGATTTCGATAAACCGAAAAATCACATCGAAGATCGGAAACAGAGCTTGATTGCTTAGCGTTTTTCGATTAATTTTTATCCTCACGATCACCCCCGCGTAGCCGCGCGAATCTCCGCAAGTTCTCGAAAACTTTCTTCAAAAACCCCGTCTGGCCAGTCGCTCGGGTTTCCTTCTTCGTCAAATGTAATTTCCTTTACATCGCCGTTCGGTGCGTCCGCGCTTCGCGAGTGACCGACGGATAGTATCCGAACAAACTCAGGGCTAAGACCTTCGGCTATTCGCCGACGCAAGCGCATGATGATTTCTTCCGAATGGGTTTCCATGATGGTTGCCCCATTGGTTTTTTTGGCCGTCGAGAGATAAAGGTCCGCAATTTCTCCGTGTACCGCTGGGTGAAGGTGTAGTTCGGGCTGTTCTATTATTAAGGTGCTTGAAATCACATCATTTGACCGAGCTACAAAGTTCTGAACGGCAATAGGTAAGACTTGCGAGAACCCAGCGCCGGTCTCCGAAAGTGAGATCGAAAGTTCTTTTCCAACGGGATTAAGGCTGATGCGAGAATAATCTCCATTTTTCACCACGCTCACCCTATGTTCCATTGCGGATTCAAACCAGTCGCTAACAGAACGCAAAAGTGCACCGGAAGACCGCAGCTTATCGTCGCATATTATTTCAATCGCGTTCTCACCTTTCACACCTATTCGATCAAGGTCAGGTCTGGGGCTGCCGATGAAGTGTCCAACTTCAGTGCGAAATGGTCCGAGATAAGAAACAGGAGGTAGCGCGGACTTGAACCCTTCCAGGACCAATTTCATCTCTTCTTTGAGAGCCCCGGTAAACTCTGGCATTAATCCATAAAATCCGTTCAGTTCTTCTGTTCTATCAACCCCTTTGTAATCGCACTTATAAGTTGGCCTTTGCTGCAAAAGCTGATCGTCATCAGAAATCGACGCATGCAGCGATTTCACTCCTTTTTCCAAAATCGAATATTCTTCGAGAATGAGGCGATCTTTTTCTTTTACATACCGTATCTGGGCAAGAAATTCTCTTACATCGTCGCCGTCTTGCACTTCCACGCCAATAATAAAAGGCATAGAAGTTTTCATGTAAGGTATGTCCAAGTATTCAATTGCGTGCCGCACTCCCCAAGTTTCTAGCCGAATAGGTTGGTCGCGCTCACCATTATGCAAGCTATCAGACAATAACATCGGTAGCCGTGATAGCACACTCTTTCCACTTCCGTTTTTACCGATCAAAAGCGTTAATGGCGCTATGCTGAAACGGGCACGATGTCGGAAGTTTCTGTAGCGCTCTACCGTTAGGGATCTTAGTTTTGCCATCGGTCCATTTCTTTCCAACGCGTGACGTTTGGAAGACTTTTCAGCTCCGCTGCGTCAGCTCTTAACTACCTGACTTCTTTCCCATCTTATGTGATATATTATTGCTCTTGAAAAGCCCTCGGCTAGTCCAGGAGGCCTTTGGAGTGGGTGTTTACGTGGGACACCTTCCGTGGCTGCTTCGACGCGAACGGCAGGTTCGTCCCGCGCAGCCAACCTTCACCCTCAGAGGATGCTGCACCGAGCGTCGAATGGCGGGTCTGGTGAATGCCGCAAGGCGGCATCCAGATACCTCGAAGGTCCGCAATGGGCCGGCTACGACGATGCCCGCCTCCCTGCATCTGCCAACGAGGGCGCCGCTGTCGCAGTCAGTAAGGGCTCGAACCGGTCATGCGGCACTGCGGCGTGCCGCCTGGCCACTCCATCGGGGCCGGATGACACGACCGGCCCATTCCTGACTTTCGTGACGTCAGGACGCCGCGCTGCGGCATTCACCGAACCGGTCATTGATGCGCCTCGCAGCTTTGCGAACCGCTGATTTGGGGAAGTGGGGCCTTCAGCGGTGCGATGAGTGCACTTTGGGCATAATGCACTCAGGCAGCTCTTGCCAAACCGCTCACATGGCGGTATTCCATTGGAGTACCGAAAGGAAAATGATGAGCGTTCAAAAGCAGTCCGTCAGCTTTACCGACACAGCCATTGCCTTTGCAAAAGAACTGGTAGAGGCCGGCGAGTATCCCACCGTGAGTGCGGCGGTTTCGGGGGAGTTGGTGAAGGCCAAGGCAGGGCGAGAGCGCGAAAGGCTAGTTCTTGAGGCGGAACTGGAGCGCCGGCTGGCATTGCCGCTCGATCAGTGGGAACCGGTTGGGGATGCCTCAAAGGCTACGGCGGGGGCGCGGGCGCATCTGGCGGCGATGGCTCGCAAGATCTGATGCGCTTTGTTCGACACCCGTTCTTCGAACGGGATCTGATCGGCATCGTCGACCATATCGTTGACGTCACCCAAGGCGACGTCAACGCTGCGCTGCGAAGGCTGGATGAGGTCGACGCAATGCTGGAAGCGATCAAGGACAATCCTGCATCTGGCGTCCGCCTTGGCGGAGCGCTTCATGGATGGCTGGTGCGCCATGGTGGGGCCGGGCACCGCCTGACGATCGTGTACCGGCCGGATCTTGCCGCAGGACGGATATATCTCGCTCTCGCGGCATTCGGTGGGCGAGACTGGATGACCTTGGCGCCGACCCGGAACACGTTCTCGGAATAGTCGTGCTGTGATATGCTGGCTTGTCGGCAAGATGCCGACGATGGGTGGCGCGCGGCGGATCGGAGGATGTGTCATGACCACCGACAACTTGCCCGCCATACGCGCCTGCCGCCCCGCCTGGAACAAGGGCCGCATCGTCGGCCAGAAGCGACCGTTGCAGCCAAAACATGTCTGAGCGATCAGGGTCCGGCTCGAAATCGCCACCAATATCCGCGACCTCGCGCTGTTCAACCTCGCCATCGACAGCAAATTGCGGGGCTGTGACCTTGTGAAACTCAAGGTTGCCGACGTCTATGCCGCCGGCCAAGTCAAGGAGCGTGCCTCGATCATCCAGAGCAAGACCAAGAAGCCGGTTCGTTTCGAGATCACCGAGGGAACGCGCAAATCGATCACGGCCTGGCTCGACGACCCGCTAATGATCGGATCGGAATACCTGTGGCCGGGCCGCTTCCACGAAAGGCTGCACATCTCGACCCGTCAATACGCCCGGCTGGTGCGGGATTGGGTCACGTCGATCGGGCTGGAGCCGACATCCTACGGCACCCATACGATGCGCCGGACCAAGGTTGCGCAGATATACCGCACCCTTTGTGCACCTGATCGGGCCTCCCCCCCTCTTTTTTGCCCACAGGCTGGAGCCCATGCGATGCGCCTTGAGATGGATGCCATCAATTATGATCGTCGTCTGTTCGGTCCGCATGGTGTCCGAGAACCGTGTTTTTTGTGGACACCCTCTGAACCTGTCCGTAAACCTTTGCCGCAACGCGTAATCGGACAACTTGATTTTCGGACGGGTTTGCGGACAACTGGCGAGACCTGGCGCGTTTCTCGCGCTTCTTTGTGATCGGAATGCCATGCCACGGTGTTGTCACGTTAACCGAAGGGTTGGCTGGCAAGGCCGTAAATGAAGGTCTTAGGCGATGCTGGCTGCTACTTTCCACATGCGGAGAGCTTCCATCCGGTGGTAGCGAATGGTCAGGGCGGCGCGTCGGCGAGCTGGAACGGAGAAACAATTGCGGACGGCTGAATGGATGGACACGAAGCGTTGCAGGCCGCCTGGCGAGCGATGACCCTGCATCACGCGCTCTCGCTTTCGGAACGGTAAATGGCTGTTCTCGGCACGATTGTTGAGCCCCTTATGCGACCAGTGATCCAGATCGGGCAGGAGTTCGCGCTTGGCCGCGCCATATGAGCGGAGCTTGTCCGTTATAATCCGCTTGGGAACAGACCCCGCGCGTTTCATCAGCTTGCGCAAAAGCCGTTTGGCGGCCCGTTTGTCCCGCCGGGACTGGAGGATCTCGTCCAGAACAACGCCGCGTTGATCAACGGCGCGCCAGAGCCAGAACGTCTTGCCGGAAATCTTCACCACGACTTCGTCAAGATGCCAGATGTCGCCGGGGCGGCGCTGGCATCGCCGCAAGTTCCTCGCGATCTGCGGCCCGAATTTGGCCGTCCAGCGCCGAACCGTTTCATAGGAGACGTCGATGCCACGTTCGAGCAGCATCTCCTCAACCTCCCGCAGGCTCAGATTGAACCGGACGTACAGCCAGACCGCGTGGGCAATGATCGAAGGCGGGAACCGGTGCCGCTTGTAGCTGATGGAAGGTGTCTGCATCGCCGTGACCTACGTAGCAAACAGCAAGGAGGCAATCGCTACCCGATTAACGTGACAACTCCGTCTGGAGCCTAGGTTGGCTGCAGCGCAACACTCTGTATGTTCTTCGCTAGCCGCCTTTGCGCTACTAGCAGCTATGGTCACCAGCTGAGATCTTACCATGATGATCGGGATGCCCTCGTCATCAGATCTTAGCCGCGACGAAGGCGAAAGCCTCTTTCACGGTCTCAAATACTGCCACACCTTAACCCCCTAACTTTTTTCTCTCGAACACCGCTTGTGTGCCGAGAGCCTACTTAACAGCTGTTAAGTTTTGCCATGCCAGCCGCACGCGATCGGAGTTTAACAGCTGTTAAGCCGCGTTCCGCCGGCCAATCAATGCCATGACCATTGGGCCACAGGAAAACTCGCCTGCCGCAGCTTTGGCAGTCAGAGCTCGCAAGTATCCACCAGGCGATCTTATGTCGGCGAAGCGTTCCAGCATGGCAGCAACGACGATCGACGCTTGCTCCGGACCCATGAACCGCTGTGCTTCTTCCCATGCAGACGCACTAATCCCCATGGCTGGCCGCACATGGCACGCCGCATCGAAAAGCTGATGCCAATGCCGGATCTCACCTTGGTAGAAGGTCTTAAGCGAGGGACATGCCGCGATCACCAGGTGGAGCGGGATCTTTGGCAGGTGTCTTGTGTCCTGTTCATCGACGTCAGCCAAAGGCTCATCCGTGTCCACGTCTGGCACACCCGCCGCCACCCCGCTTTTTTCTAAAGCAGGTTCAAGATCTATAGATTCTTTATTTGAATTATGATGGTGACGCTCAGAACGGGCATCATTGGTGTTCATTTCTTCTGTTTCTGGGCCATCAATGATGTTGCGTGCCTGATCAAGGAGAGCTTCAAGGTCGGCTCGATAGGCCGCGAGGTCCTCAATTGAAAGCTTGCGGCGAAGCGCGCGGGCTGTGAGTGCAGCCTTGTCGCGAAGCTGATCCCAGAAACCTAGGCCGGGTTGTATCTCGTCTCCGAACTCGGCGAGGGCCGCGAGATCGCGTCGCATGAGGCTTACGACCTCTCTCAGGCGCCTGACGCGCTCCTCACCCTCACGTACGGCCTCTGCGGCCCGTGCGATCTCCTCGGACTGACAGTAGAGCGGGGAAAGATCGAAGCCAAAGGCAACGCGATCTTCGCCGTGCTTGCGGACGTAACGCTTCCCATTGGGGCTATCACGCCGCTGGAGCAAGCCAGCCTCGACAAGACGCGCGAGGTGACGACGCATCGTGGAGCAGGGCATACCATTCAGGCGCTCACAGATCGCCTTGTTCGAGGGGAAGACGACCATCTCGGCGTTCCCGCCAAGCGCATCGTCCGGAAAGAAGCTGAGGAGCCCCTGCAAAACCGTCAGATCACGTTCCGAGACCCCAAAGGCCGCTTGCGCCTTGGAGAGCTCGCGCAGGAGTTCCCACTTGTTAACGGGTCTGGCTGGAACAGATGCCTCGGGTCGCTCAATGACGCGCAAATGGGCGTGGGAAATCGGCCGCATAAACGGCGAGATTGGTGTGTACTCCATGAAAATGTCCACGAAGACAAAAAATCTAGGGCCCGCGAATCGCTTTGCGCTTGCGGGGTAGGGGCCAGAACGCTACATTCAGAAGTGCGAAAACTGAGATTTTGTAGCGGGCTGATCCCGGTGCGAAACCTTACAAAGGTCTCGTGAAGCTAGCTTCTCGGGGCCTTTTTCTTTTTGCCTGTATCGTGCCTCCTTCTTGTTGGTTGCTCTTCCTCAGTCTCCTGAACGCTTCCAGCGCTCATGAAGCTCGGTAATCAGCTTTGGGGCGTTGCCCTCCAACCAGCTGATAAAATCAGGTTCATCCGTAGTCAGATCAAGTTTGAGCTGCTTGCCTTGGCGGCCGGTCTTGACCGTCGCAGCTCCAACACCGGGGATGGCCAAAGCAGGCACACCCTTTCTAGACGGGCTTGCTTTCTTCTCTGCGCTCTTCGCAGCTGCCAGAACTGCGAGAAACGCACGCTCAGAAACCTCATCGACCGAGCCGAAACTTTCGGACTTGGCTGCGTGAGCTATGGCTAGCAGCTGGTCCCGATCACCGTCGTAGGCACCCAAAGCCTTTTTGAGCTCTTCCCATCTCGGGCGACCAATCCCAGGAGCTGCACCAATTGCCTGGATGAGATCCTCGCCGACCGTCCGAACGACACTCAAGAGCTGTGAAACCCCAGCTTCGTGGAGGTTAAGGACTTCGGCGACACCACGATTGGTGCGCTCAGCCCCTTCCAAATGGTCGCCGTCTAGAAGCGCCGTCGCTACAAGCGCACGTTCAATAAAGCTCAGATCACGACGCTCTTGGTTCTCGAGAAGCTGATCTCGAAGCGCTTGATCACCTTCAACCTCTGTGACGATGGCTCGAACTTTGATACCGAGTTCGCGACATGCTTCCAAGCGTCTGCGGCCATAGATCAGGTTGTAGCGATCGCCTTCCAGTGGGCGGACCAAGACAGGCACACGCTGACCGTTCTTGGAAATAGAGTTCTTCAGGCCCTCAACTTCAATCTGAAGCCTGTCATCCAACCGTCCTTCGGTAACAATCTGCGCCGGATCGATCTCAAAAACACCGCCACGCAGTCGGCGCCCTTCAAGAGCGTCAGGAGCGTTGCGAAGGGTCTGCAGCGGCAGGCCAAGTTTAGGCTTTCTTGCCATTCCGCCCCCATGTGTTCTGGATGATTTCAGCGATCTCATCGTTCACTGCGTTCATAGATTCGATCGCACGATCAAACGTCTGACGCGTGAAGTCCTTCTTGTCAGCTTCGTAGAGCGTTTGCTTGGTCAAGCCGGCATCAGAAATTGCAGTCGACTCAACCATGTGATTGGTCAGGATCGACCTCCCAAAGAGCCCGCGAATGAAGGCGATGACTTCGGTCTGTGGCGCGTCGCCGACTTTGTATCGCGTTGGCAAGAAGCGAAGCCAATCGAAGCGCAGATTTGCGCCTGCATCCCTGATTACTCCAAGGAGATCCGCAGTCATTCGCAGGAATTGGGACATCGACATAAGGTCAAGCATCTGCGGGTGAACCGTCACGAGCACACCCGAGGACGCGGAAAGTGCTGACATTGTCAAGAAACCAAGTTGCGGCGGACAGTCGATCACAACAACGTCGTAGTTCGCTTCAACACTATCGAGTGCGTCATGAACTCTCGCGAAGAACGCCTTCGCTCCACCTCGCTGGATCGCAGCAGGCGTCTCGTGCTCGAACTCCATGAGTTCAAGGTTGCCCGGGATAAGATCAAGGCCGCGGATGTAGGTCTTACGGATCACTTCGGCGATCGGAACCGGATCGTCATAGCGAACGGCATCATAGAGGGTTCCGCCCTCCATGAGGTCGAGTTCTGGCTGGATTCCGTGAAGCGCCGAAAGAGATGCTTGGGGGTCGAGATCGATCGCAAGAACCCTGTACCCCTTGAGCGCCAAGCGCTGAGCGAGGTGAGCAGACGTCGTCGTTTTGCCGGACCCGCCCTTGAAGTTCACCACTGAAATGACTTGAAGCTCGTCACCGTCGCGACGTCCAGGCACGTAAGTTCCAGACTTTTTTGCGTTTCCTTCAAGCGTCTGTCGGATTTCCCAGATATCGTCGAGCGTATAGCGGCGATGACTTCCAGCCGTCGTCTCGACGTCAACGATCTTTCCTTCTCGATGAAGCTTCCGAAGATAGGTATGGTCGACGCCAAGGAGCTCAGCAGCTTCGCCGCTGGTCAAAGTGCGCATCTCCTTCTTTGCATCTGGTGGGAAGTGTGCAGCGCGCTGAGCATGCAGGTTCGACGCGAGAAGTTCCGCGTAGTGCCCGATGGCGATATCTAGATCCTGTTCTGCTTCGCTCATGTCTGCCCCGATCCGTGGGCGCGTTTTTTATGTGACCGCGCGTTATTTTTCGAGACTATTGCCCGAGCAGCCAGATTCGTGCAAGCACTTTCTAGATTTAGTGGCAATCTGTTAGGCCAACACAAGTGTCGTGTTCAGAGGAGCCCCAACTTTTCCGCACGCTCAAGCAGCATTTTGACCGAAGACGGCTGCCAGCTGGTGCGCCCTCGAGGGGTGCGCTCACGCATCGATTCCAGCCGGTCGCAGATCGCCTGCAGTGTTATTTCGGGGTCCGAGCCTTTGATGGCAGCCACGATAGCCGGCAGGCGGTCATCGGTTTCGCGGCGTCCGGCGCGGCCAAGCACAGCATCTGGTAGAAACCCGTCGCGGACATAGGCTTTCACAGCACGGAGTAGGCGGCTTTGGGTCCAGTGCCGGTCGTGAGGCAGGGGGCCGTTAATGATTCGCAAAACATCTTCCCAGGCCATATCCGGCCGCAGGCGTCGCACGTGGGGCACCCAATCCTGCGCGGTTTCGTTCAGGCGCTCCATGTAGCCGTCCTGTCGTGCCAGCCACACCTTGCGCAGCGCGGCGGGGTCTTTGGTGCGAAGCCCAGGATTGCCACCAACGCGGCCCTTGGCGCGCGCAGAGACAAGCCCGGCCTTCGTGCGCTCACGTATCAGCGCGCGTTCGAACTCCGCCGCGGCGCCCAGAACCTGCAATGTGAATTTTCCTTGAGGGGAGGCGGTGTCGATGGGGTCCTGCAGCGAGCGGAAGAAAGCTCCCTTGGCCTCCAGACGCTCGATCACCTCCAGTAAGTGCGACAGAGACCGCGCAAGCCGGTCGATCCGCACGACGACCAGCGTATCGCCGCTCTGGACGCGTTCGAGCACCCGCGTGAGCACAGGACGCGCGCGATTGCCGCCTGAGGCGTGCTCTTCAAAGATCTCGGCACAGCCCGCCGATTGCAGCGCCTCGGACTGGGGCAGGGGGGTCTGATCCTCTGTGGAAACGCGGGCATAGCCTATCAGGGGCATGAAATCTGGCCGTTTGCAATTTTATGTATCACTAATAAACGACCGTTTGTAAACGAATGCAAGTAGGTGCTTTCTCGTCGTGCTTGTCTACAAGCCCTTGGTTTCCTTGCGCTGAGCGCGATCAGAGAGGATTCACCGGCAGTCGCGCGCGCATACTATATAAAAAACGTCGGCTACCGCCACAAAGTCACTTGGGTAATATGCAAAAGAATTGTATTTTGCACATATGAAGACCCAAGCAACTGCTTTAACATATGATTTCAATGATCCCCTCATCACCATCGAGGAGGATGAAGAAGCTCACGAAGAGGATCTCTGGTTTCTGCCGGGACCACTCGATGAAGAACCAAATGATTTGCCTCCCGGGCCACGGGCAGAACCGCCCGACACTGCTGTCATCGAAGACTGGGCAAAGGCAGAAAGCGTTCAAGCTGCTCGACTGGCACGGGTCGCTGGGCGTCTGGGTGCTCTGGATGACCGACTGCTGCGCGGCCCGGAAGGCTGGCGGCATCGCCTCGCTTTGATAGAGGCAGCGAACCTCAGCTGGTTCGCGGGGGACCGGGTGAGTTCTGATCGTCTGGCGCTCTGGATATCGATGCGGCTTTCGGGCGCACAGGATGACCCTAATGCCCTTGCAAGAGTTGGATGGGCTGTTCGGCGCCTGACAGGCGGTCCCGGACCGGTGGCCGACCTGGCCGCCTTCCTGGATCGCCGCGATCCCGAGAGCATTGAAGACAGCGCTGAGCGTTTCGAAGGTCGCGCGGGCGGATGGCTGGATGTAATGACAGCCGCAGCCGAGCTCCACCCAATCACCAGGGCTTGCATGGGCTTTCATCTCTGGAGTCTGGCGGGCCTCGGACAGCACGGCGACCAGATCGAAGCCGCCGTCACCGCGTCCAGGATCGCGGCCTGCGACGAAGGCGGCGCCGTCTTCGCACCGCTGGCTATGGGCGGGGCAAGGGGGCTGCGCTTCTCGGGTTTGCCAACCGAACGCTTGGCACGCTGGTTGGATGGGATGAACAGCGCAATTCTGACGGCGATGCGAACACTTGACGATATTGAAGCGTGGACGGGTCGGGCAGAAAACGTCATGGCGCAATTGTCTGGCCGCACGCCGCTTGCCTTGCGAAGAACTTTCTCTCAGTGGCCCTTGGTCTCCGCCCCAATGGCTGAGGCGACGACTGGAGCCAGTCGCGCCGCCGTTCAGCGCAATCTGGCGTGGATGGAGGCAAGCGGTTTGATCCGCGAAGTGACCGGGCAGGGGCGCTTTAGGATGTGGAAAGCGACAGGCTGACAGATCGTCCAGTGATGGATGGTAGCATTTTATAAGTGAATACAGTTGCTTGCGGCATCCCCTGTGCAATCTGTGTTCAGGGGGCGATCGTGCGTTGTCGCGCTCTAGCGGGTCTGGCGTTCCGTCTGGCGCCATACGTGCCGCATCCGGACAATCTGGATTGGGTCGAGATTATCGTTAATCAGGAAAGCCTCGACTATGAAGGCACGATGATCCTAGATTACCTGATGCCGCGATGGATGATCTAGGTGATCTATCTGTCCCCGATCATTCCGCCTCCAGCGGTTTCAACCTGTTTGCACATGCGATGATGCGCGTTGACGATTGTGGCAGTGGTCGATACCCTGTTCGTGCTTTATGCGTAGATTTTTTTTTGCTTGCTTGCCGGTCTCGGGACCCAGCACCTCATCTACATCATCGCGCGCAAAAGGTGCGCGCGCGAATGTCCGATGCTCTTCGCTTGAACGCGTCTCAAACCGGCGGGCTGGCCCGGTCACCTTCAAATCCATGCCGATGTCTGGTCTACGGCCCGGGCAGGATTCCGGCCGCGAGCCCGATGAGCAGCGTGGCAAGCACGGTGACCACGACTGTTCCTTGGGTCAGAACTGCGCCCACCTCTGACGGGTGCTCTGTCGAAGAAGTTCGATACATCGGCACCATCAACCGCAGGTAAACTCCAAGTGCCAGCACCGAGTTCAGGACGCCGATGATCGCAAGCCACAGATACCCGGCCTCGACCGCTGCCGAGAGCAGATAAAATTTGCCCACGAAGCCGAAGAGCGGCGGGATGCCGGTCAGTGACAGCAGGAACACCACCATCGCCGCGCCGAGCCACGGACGGGTGCGCCCGAAGCCTTCGAGATCGCCCAGATCGCGCCCGGCCAGCAGGACAACCGCAAAGGCACCGAGGTTCATCGCCACGTAAGCGGCGGCAAAGACCAGAATGCCCGGAACGGCAAAGCCGCTGGCCCCGAGGGCCACGACGCCCATCAGGAAATATCCCGACTGTGCCACCGAGGAATAGGCGATCAGGCGCACAAGGTTGGTCTGCACCAGTGCGGCGAGGTAGCCATAGGTCATTGTCGCCGCCGCGATCACGGCCAGCGCCAGAGGCCAGCCACCGTCACGGGGCAGGTCGCGCAGGACCTGCGCGAACGCGAAAAAGGCGGCCGCCTTGGTGATGACGGACAGGTAGGCCGCGATCGACACGGGCGCCCCCTGATAAGCGTCCGGTGCCCAGAAATGAAACGGCACCAGCGATCCCTTGTAGCCCAGACCGACGATGATGGCGATCAACCCGGCGATGGTCACAAGTGTCTGGCCCTGCAACTGGCCCAGCTCCGAGAACAGGGTCGAGCCGGTGCCGCCGAACCAGAAGGTCAGCCCGTAGATCATCACCGATCCGGTGACCGCGCCGAAGACGAGGTATTTCATCGCTGCCTCGGTGGCCGCATCGTCGCGCGGCCAGGCCACAAGCGCGAAAGAGCCCAGTCCGGTCAGCACAACACCGATCACCACCACCATCATGTCGCCAGCCCCCGACAGCATCAGCGCGCCAAGGGTCACGAGCACGACGAGGGATTGAACGCTGCCTTCGCGCGGGCGACCGGTGATTTCGGCCCGGACGAGCAGCAGGGACAGAGCGGTGCCGGGCAGCAGGATCAGCTTGGCCCAGCCCGAAATCAGGTCTATCCGGTAAGTGCCGCCGAAGACGGTGGCGTCAACGCTCAGCATCGGCAGTGTCAGCAGGGTGGCCGCCGCAAGCCCGGCCAGACCGATGGCCAGCACCAGCCGCGCCGCGCGGAACATCTCGGCGACGATCATCAGCATCGCCGCGGCGGCAAGCGTAAGCTCCGGCGCCAGAAGGGCAAGATCGCGGCCCATCTCCATCAGTTGCCGAGGCCCGTCATGGTGGTGTGGATCATGTCAATCAGCCGGCCGGGTGCGACACCGATCAGAACGGTCAGGACGAGAAGCGGCAGGACCACCAGCTTTTCGCGCCGGTCCAGATCGGGCATGTCGGCCCATTTGTCGTTCATCTCGCCCAGAAACACGCCCGCGATGGCCCGCAGATACAGCGCCGCCGTGACAACGATGGCGAGGATCGCGATCAACCCCCAGGGCATGCCGTTCAGCGTGGCAAGGAAAATCTGGAACTCGGCCGGGAAGTGCGCCAGGCCCGGCAATCCGAGAGAGGCGAAAGCCGACAGGATGAAGGCCCAGCCAAGCCACGGCACACGGCCCAGCAGCCCGCCGAAATCGCCGATTCCGCGGGTATGGGCCCGGTCCTGCAACATGCCCACAAGGAAGAAGAGGGCGCCCGTGACCAGCCCGTGGCTGACCATCTGGAGGGTCGCGCCATCCAAAGCTATGGTCCGGATGCGCGGCTCTGTCGCCAGTGCAGCAATGGCGACGCCCATCACCACGTACCCCATGTGGTTAACGGACGTGTAGGCGATCATCTTCTTTAGGTCGCTCTGCGCCAGTGCCGCGAAGGCCCCGTAAAGCGCGCTGACCACCCCGAAGGCGAGGATCACCTGTCCGGCCTGCGCGAAGGCCTCGGGCGTCATCTGGTAGGCAAAGCGCACCAGCCCGTATGTGCCGAATTTCAGCATCACGCCGGCGAGGATCACGCTGCCCGCCGTGGGCGCCTGCACATGCGCCGCCGGAAGCCAGGTGTGGACCGGGAAGGCCGGGATCTTGACCGCGAAGGTCACGAGCATTGCAATCAGCGCCAGCATGGCGGGAAGCCCGCCCAGTGTGGTACCTTCGACCCAGACACGCATGTCGAAGGTACCTGAGCCGAGGTAAAGCCCGATGATCGCCAGCAGGAGGGGCAACGAGCCCACAAGCGTATAGAGGAAGAACATGAGCGCAGCCCGTTGCCGCTCTTCATAGCCCCAGCCTGCGATCATGAAATACATGCCCACCAGTGAGACCTCGAAGAAGACATAGAAGAGCAGGCCGTCAAGCGCCATGAAGGTGCCGAGCGACGCGGTTTCCAGCATCAGCATCAGCACCACATAGGAGGCCGCCCGCTCCCCGATCCGCGCCGAATACAACGCCGACAGAAGAAACAGAAGCGAGGTCAGCAGCACAAGCGGCAGGCTCAACCCGTCCACGCCCAGTCGGTAGGCTGCGCCAATGGCCGGGATCCAGGCGATTTCCTCGACCTGGGCAAAATCTCCGGCCACGATGCCCCGCGCCCAGATCCCCAGCGTGATGAGGAAGACGGCCCCCGTCGCGGCGATGGACACCGTGTGTGCCTTTTTCGTGGAGCGGTCGGGCAGCGCCATAAGCGCGAGACCGGCAAGGATGGGCAGGAAGGTGGCAATGGTCAGAAGCGGCATGAGCGCGATCCTCAGAAGAAAAGCGGGGCGGCGAGGAGTACGCCGGTGACAAGGGCGATTCCGGCGACGGTCATCGCCATTTCGCGGTGGATAAGGCCGCTTTGCAGGCGGCGGGCGCGGGTGCCGAGGGCGACTGTGCGATCGACAAGGCCAAAGATTGCGCGGTCGATGGTGTCACGGTCGGTGCGCAGGCTGATCTGTCCGAGAGACAGGTTCAGCCTGCCAACCGCGTTGACCAGCGCCAGAAGCCAGTATTCGGCGCGCTCGATCCGGTGTGACAGCGCTTGTGCGCCTGTGACGATGCCGCCCAGCACGACACGGCGGATGATCCAGCTATCCAGACGGTCGCACAGCCGCGCCAGGGCCAGCGCCGGGCGGACCACGAGGGCGTCCAAACCCCCTGCAATTGGAAACCCATCCCGCGCAGGTGCAAGCAGCGGACCCAGAAGGCGGGCGGGGGCCAGCAGCCAGCCAAGCGCCAGCCCGGCCAGACCCACCGCCAGCCCCATGGCCGGGACGATCCAGCCGGGCTCGGCCAGATGCGCGCCCAGCATCGCCTCCAGCGGTTTGAAAACAAGGCCGAGCGTGGCGGCGAGTGCCACGAGAACGCCCATGCCGACGGCCATAAGCGGCACTGGATCGTGGGGCTTCTCCGGCGTGCCGGACCACAGCACCTTCAATGCCCGGCCCATATAAGCCCCGGTCAGCACCGACCCGGCAAGGGCCAGCGGCAGCAACCACGCGGCAGAGGGGCTATCGAGAGCCGCGGCGAGTATTGCGTCCTTGGAATAGAAGGCAGCGAGCGGTGGCAGCCCGGCCAGCGCCAGAGCTGCCACGGCAAAGCCCGCAAAGATGCCGGGCCGGGTGCGACCTGCGCCCGCAAGCGTGTCAAGATCCGTGCTCTCGCGGTCGTGCTGGAAGACGCCGGCGCCAAGGAACAGCGCCGACTTGATCGCCGCATGGGCGATCAGGTGCAGAAGGGCGGCGATGGGAACCCCGGCCCCCACCGCGATCAGCATCAGCCCGTACTGGCTGGCGGTTGAGGCGGCGAGCAGACGCTTGAGGTCCGTTGCGGCCAGTGCCATTAGCCCGGCAATCACCGCCGTCGCCCCGCCGACAATCCCGATTGCCAGAAGCGCGCCGCCAGGCAACATCGGTGCGGTCCGGATCAGCAGGATCGCCCCCGCCGCTACCAGCGTGGCCGAGTGGAGCAGGGCAGACACCGGCGTTGGTCCCGCCATCGCCCGCATCAGCCAGTCCTGCATCGGCACCTGCGCCGACTTGCCCATCGCCGCGAACAAGAGCAGCAGGCCCGCGATCAGCGCCGGGGTGCCGGTGGTGGCAAGCGTGGCCGATATCTCGGAGGTTCCGGCGATACCGATCAGCAGGAAGGCCGCGAGGTAGAGGCCCAGATCGGCCGTCCGGGTATAGAGGAACGCCCTCATGGCCGCCCCGGGCACTCCGTTGCGTCCGTGCCAAAACCCGATCAGAAGGTAAGAGGCGAAACCGATCATTTCCCACGCCGCCAGAAGTGTGATCCAGTCGCCCGACAGCACCAGAAGTTGCATCGCGGCCACGAACATCAGCATGGTGCCGAAAAAGCGGGGGCGTTCCGGATCCTGCGCCATGTAGCCCGCCGCATAGGTCAGGACCATGGCCGCGACGGTCGCGACGACCAGCGCCAGCGTTGCCGTCAGCGGGCTGGCCACCAACCGGATCGGCAGGTCCGGCAGGAAAGGCAGACTGGCCGTGATATCCGTACCGCCCGCCACCCCGGCGAACAGCGCAATTGCCCCGGCAAGGCCCAGGGCTGCGCCGATTAGCGCAATCGCCTCCGGCGCCCGCCGCAGCGCAAGGGCCGTCAGGCCCGCGCCCAGGGGCGCGAGGATCGTCAGCGCCAGCCAGATCACCCCTTGAGCTCCCGCGCTTCTTCCATCTCGACCGACCCGCGCGAGCGGAACCGCGCGATGGCGATGCCGAAACCCACGGCCATCTCGACCGCCATCACCGCCATGACAATTAGCACGAACATCTTCGCCGCGGTCACATCGGGGTGCAGATAGCGCCAGAACGCCACGAGATTGAGCAGTGCCGCGGCAAGGATCAGCTCGACCCCCATGATGATCATGACAAGGTTGGTCTGGCTGAGCGCGCCATAGAGACCAACGCCGAAAAGCGCCGCACCGACGCTGAGCGCGATCATGAGCTCGGGGATCATGGGGTGTCCTCCTCTTGCGGGGCGATGGCGACCATGGTCGCGGCGATCATCGCGGTCAGGATCATCAGCGCCGCGCTTTCAAAGATGAACATCGAGCGTCCGAGGATTTCGCGTCCCAGCAAGCGCGCCTGTTCATCGGCCCCGGGCACGTCGGGCACGGGGCCTTGCCAGCCGGCGGTCCAGATCACCACAAGCGCGGCAACCAAGCCAATCCCGCCTGCCCAGAGCGACAGGCGTTTCTGGTGTGTCATGTCCATCTTGCCCATGCCGCCGGGGTCCATCATGAACATGACCATGAAGATCGCCATGACGCTCATCTCGGTGGCCATCATCATGATCTGGAGCACGCCCAGGAACTCGGCTTGCATGACAAGGAACATCGCCCCGATGGCGGTCTGACTGAAGAGGAGCGCGATGGCCGAACGCACCATGGAATGCGTGCGAAAGACGACGATCCCGAACCAGATCGCGGCAACACCGAAAAACGCGAGAAACAGGGCGGTGGCAAGGCTCATATCGGCACCACGAGGGCGATGACGCCCACAAGGAAGATATTGGCCAGCGCCAGGGTGATGCCGAGCTTCCAGCTCAGTTCAAGATACTTCGCCTCGCGCAGGCGCGGCAGTCTGGATCCGAGCGCAAGCATCCCTGCTGCCACGGCGAGCGTCTTGAGCGCAGTCCAAACCCAGCCCGGCAGCCACGGGCCAAGCCAGCCTCCAAGGTAGAAAGTGACGGTTGCGCTGGCCAGTGCGACGATGATCACAAGCCGTGCCAGCCGCAGGACGGCCAGCCGCGCGCCGGTGTATTCGGCCTCGACTCCACCCGCCAGATCGCCGCCGCCGGTGGGCAGGTCGATGGGCGGCAGCCAGGCGACACCCATCGCCGCGATGACGAACAGGACGAAGCCGATGGGCTGATAGGCGACGTTCCACAGCGCCGCCTGAGACAGGACGATCTGGGTGGTGGAGAGCGACTCCGCCCGCATCGCCACTGCCGTTATGGGCATCACGATCAGCATGGCATAGGCGATGAACTGGCCCAGAAAGCGCCAGCCGCCGATCATCCCATAAGCTCCGTTTGGCCCCCAGCCCGCCATGATAAGGGCAACCAGTACATAGGCCAGCGCGGCGTTCAGAAACAACGCGCCAATGGCCAGATCGGTAATGATCAGCCCCGGCGCCAGCGGGATCACCGCCACCGACAGCAATCCCGCGACCAGCAGTAGGACCGGGCCGGATTCGAAGAAGAGCCGGTCGGGCGTGCGGGGCATGATCTGTTCACGGCCCAAAAGAGCAAGTGCCGAAGTCGCCGGGCGTGTCAGGCTCAGGCGTCCGTGAACCGCCCAGCTTTCCAGAACGGCCACTGCGTAGCAGCCGACAGCAAGCGCCAAAAGGATCATCGCGATACTCATTGTGACGCGCTCCAGGGATCAAGATCGAGCGAGGCGATTGCGGTCAGTGCGTCGGCAAGTTCCATCTGCTTTATCAGGTCGGGCACATGCGCAGCGAGTGCCGCGAAAGGTGTGGTCAGATGGGTCGAGGAAACCATGCCACCCTTCAATGTCAGGTGCAGGGTTGCCGGTCCGCGCGGTGTTTCCAGTGTGGCCATGCCATGGCCGTCGCCTTTTGCACGCGGCATCACTGGTATCGCAATCGCGCCCGCCTCGGCTATCAGATCAAGGCTTTGCGCAATCTCCGCACAGCGTTGGCGTAGCCGCGCCATCGCGTCGCCTTCATCCTGCGTGATCGGTTCGAAACCTAATTCGTCGTAGACCCCGTCGCCGTGTCTGGCATCGGACGCATGGCCCGCCGCACGTGCCACAGGACCTTCCGATGCTCCCTGAAGCGTCCCGATCCCGGTCAGTTTTGGTCCCATAAGTGATCGGTTGAGTGCAACGTGCAGAAGGCTCGTTATAGAGGTTGCTTGCTCTGCCACCTCATCCGCTTTAGCCGTCCGGACGCGGTGTTCCATGGCCGCCGCCCGGCGCCCCAGCGGTGCAAGGCCCGCTTGTCGAGCCAACCCGGCAAGCCAGTTGAGATGGCTTGCGATCCTTTCGCGTTCAACCGCCGCGGCGCGCGCCGTCAGCACGTCTTTCGGCGCGGTCTGCCCTGTTGCAGCTTCGGCAGCGCGGCAGGCCAGTTCGCGCATCGCCACAGGTGACAGGGGCACCGCGTCTGCAAGACTTGCAGCAAAGTCTTCGAGAGCAACGCCTGATGGCAGCGCTGCCGCCTCCATCCCTCTGATCTCGGCGCCCGCGACGCTGTCTCCATCGAGGGTCAGAACCATATGCAGTCCGCTTGGCAGACCCGGGAAGAATGGGCCGAATGGAGCGTCTATCCATTCCATCACCAACCCGTCGGGGCTGACCGGTTTGCCTTCCGTCAGCTCGACCATGGACATGAAATGTGGCTCGATCCCCGGGATGTCGGGCGCTGCGCCGTGGCCTGCGTGGCCATGATGCTCGCTATGCGCATCCTGCTGCCCGTGTGCGCCATGCGCAGCGTGCCCCCCTTGGCCCTCTTGGGCTGGCGTGTGCGCGTGGTGCTTGTGACTGCCATGTCCACTCTGCGCGTGGCCTCCGGCCTCGGCCTGCGGAACGAGGTCCATGCCGCATTTGGGGCAGGAACCCGGTGTCTCGGAGGTCACCTCGGGGTGCATCGGGCAGGTGTAGGGGCCTGTCGGCTCCGAGGCCGGTTTGGCGTGATGGCCGTGGCCGTGATGCGCATGATGACCTTGGTGCGCGTGCTCTCCGGCCTCGGCCTGAGGGACGAGGTCCATGCCGCATTTGGGGCAGGAGCCGGGCGTGTCGGAGGTGACCTCTGGGTGCATGGGGCAAACATAGGAAGTGGACGCCTCGGCGCTGGTCACAGCATCCGCGTGATGATGGGCCTTTTCTGCTTGCGTAGAACCCGTGGACGATTTCTCATGGCCCTCATGGCCCTCATGGCCCTCATGGCCCTCATGGCCCTCATGGCCCTCATGGCCCTCATGGCCCTCATGGCCCTCATGGCCCTCATGGCCCTCATGGCCCTCATGGCCGTGCGACGCCGCGCCGGAAACGCGGCGTTCCACAAGGAACATCCCGCATTTCGGGCATTTGCCGGGTTCGTCCGAAACGACTTCGGGATGCATGGGGCAGGTGTATTCGATCCGCTCCGACAGGGCAGGCGCATCAAACTCCGTGATGTCTGGTGCAAAAGCCCCATTGCGGAGCAGTTTGCGCAGATCCTCCAGTCCGGAGATCAGGCCCGCCTGCGACATCTCCGCCGTCACGTCGGCAGTGGGCAGAGGGCCAAGATCGACCTCACCAAGCGCCAGAATGCACCGGGGTCGCGGCATCTGGGCCCAGACGACGCTGGCCGCATCGGCCAGCGCAGTGGGCAAGGGCCCCGCGATCAGCAAGACGTTCGCGTGGCGCGGCGTCACCGCGCGGATCAGCCCTGCGGCGTCCAGATCGAGACCACGGGCATTTGCGACATCCTCACCGGGAACAACGAACGCGCGCAAGTCCCGCGCCATGGCCCCGGCGACCAACCCGCGGAAACCGCGCAACAGACCCTGACGTGCTCCGGACAAATCCATCATTGCCGCCTCAGCGCGCCCTGGCTCCATCCATAGAGCAGGCCGAGAAACAGGATTGCGAGAAAGACACCCATGTCGAGCAGGGCAACCAGCCCCTCTTCACGGTAGACGACCGCCCAAGGGTACATGAACGCCATCTCCATATCGAAGGCCAGAAACAATAGCGCATAGCCGTAATACTTGGCGTGGTATCGGACCCAGACCGGATCGCGGGCCAGCGTGCCGGCGGTTGCGGGCACGTCCTTGGCGGGTTCGGCACGGGCCCGCCCGATCGCACGGGCGAGGGCATAGATGCTCAGGACCAGCCCGACCGTGCCGAACGTCAGGCCGAGCAGAATGGCGTATTGCGTCAGTTCACTCATGTCCGCACTGGCTCCTGTCGTGCTTGGCCTTTTTTGCCAGATCTGGTACCGCGCACGAAAAAGCCGTGCGTAGTCCTTTCCATCCACGTTAAGGCAAGGACGCTCAAAAAGAAAAACGATTACGAAAAATTACTTCCCCAACCTGACGACGCGACTTGAAGCAATGAGATTTTGAAAGTCGCGGCGCCTTTGTCAGCAGCAACCATGCGGATAAATTTCATCGGCACGATGGATTGCTGATTTCAAAATCACTAACATTGGAATTTCGCCTTGGAATGGATAGCTTCATGGTATCTGCCCATGGCGACATGTTCGATGTATCCGCCTGCCGGGCTGGATCGGAATTTCGGTGCAAGGGCGGCGTGCAACCATGTCGGAAACCAAAAACCATATCCCAATGGACAGCGACGGTGATCCGCCCGGCCTCGAGACAACACTGTCGGTGAACAGAAATGCGTTTTTGGGGTTTCTCGTCAAACGGCTGGGAAACCGGGCCGATGCTGAGGACGTTCTGCAGGAGTTTTGCATCCGCGTTCTGGCACGTAAGGATCAGCTGCGCGAGGCGGACCGCATGGATGCCTGGCTTTACGCGGTGTTGCGTTCGGCGCTGAATGATCACTATCGCAAGTCGGGACGGTCGAGGCGTCTGACAGAGGCTGTCGCACTGGAAGTTCAGTCTGCGGTTGTCGCGGATGACCCGGTCGAAGACATGGACGTGATCTGCAACTGCGTCAAAGGGCTGGTCACTGAACTGCGTTCCGGTGACGCCGAACTGATCCGCCGAATTGACATTGACGACGAGGATCGCGGCATTGTGGCAGCGGACCTCGGGCTTAAGTCCGGCACACTGAATGTGCGTCTCCACCGCGCCCGCGCCGCCTTGGGTGACGCGTTGATGGCCCACTGCGGCCCTTGTTGCCGTCATGGCTTTGACGATTGCTCCTGTCCGCCGGTCGGCTGCGAGCATCCTGTTGAAGAGACCGATTGTAAGGACGAAAACACCCCGTCTTGAGGCGGTTTTGTAATGCTGCGCTTCAAACGGCGTCTTCATAAAGAAGACGCTCGGGAGGATCGTATGACCACGGAACCGGCAGATGCGCAGGCAGTCGCAGACTTGATTTCGGATGTGTTTTGCGAGTGTCGAAGCATTGTTGAGGCCGATGTTGGAAGGCTGTCGGGCGAGTTGTTTCTCAAGGTAGATGTCGAAGGGCGGAGCCTTCGGTCTGCGGCAGACGCGGTCGGGCTCAGCACAGGTGACGCCAAAACAGCTCTTTTTTTGTTCCGCCGCCAGATAGCCAGTGCTTTGGTATCGTCAGTCCTCACAGTATCGGCGTCGGACGAAGATCAAACGCGCGGAGAAGGGAGGCGAAGTGTGGGCCACTGAGTGGTCGGGTTACGGACCGCACCCCGATGTGTGTAACGAAAGGACAGAGCCGGCGTCTACACTTATGAACCGCGCAATCAGCGTTCATCAGCAAGGAAGACAGACATGTTCGGACCTCTCATTCTGGTTGGTATCCTCGTTTCGGTTTTGCTCGCCAGCAGAATAGTCGAAGCACATCGTGACGGCATTGTTGTCGAAGAAGCGCTCGTGGCCATCCCTGTAAAAAGCCCTCAAGACAGGAACCGACGCTAGGCGCAAGGCAGGGAAGGCCGCCCGCAGAGCACATGACGCCACAGTGACCAAACCAACCAACACAGTCTAAGCCCGCAAGACGAAGCGCAATAATCAATGACCGACCAGACAGCCCGCCCATTCACGCGCCGGTACCATGGCAGCGTCCCGGAAGCCCTGACGTTCAGCCTACGACGACCCCTTGGACAGGCCGGTAAGAAATACAGAGAATCGCCGTTGTGATTCCGTAGAGCGCGCCATTTACTTGTCGGATTTAGGCAAACAGTTCAGGACATTCACGGGCGCACTTATTTGTCAGGATGATGTAGACCAGATGCAGCGTCGCAAGTCCTGCCAGCAGGCAGAAGAAAGAGATGTAGGCATATTGCAGGAAAGCAATATCGACCACGATCACCGCCACCAGCGTCAAGGCGAAATGGCGCACATGTTTGTAGTGCGACAGGGCCGGCGGCAGGGTGATGAGGGTCACGTAGATCGTGTTGGTCAACCACCGCGGCATCATGAAATCGAGCCACATGGATTTTTCATAGGCCAGCGACTGGTTGTTGAGCTCTACCACAACCATGTCGCTGTTGAGCCCGTGCGGGATGTATAGCAGCAGGCCGAAGGCCAGTCCGATCAGCGCCATGAGGCGGAACAATCGCTTGCGCGGACTGTCGTCCGGCTCCAGCACATAAACCGAGAAGGGAACCCATATCGGCCACATGAACCACGTGAAGAAGATGAACCCCATTGCCCCCCACAAGACCGTCAGGGGATCATTTCCGTTCATGCCAACCCACACGAAACCCTCAGTGAATTGCTGAAGACCTGCGAAAAGCGGCATCAATGCAAGCGGGAGATAGCGTTTGTTGCGCTGGAAGGCCACGATTGAAATGGCGGCCCCACCCCCGACAAGGAAAACGCTTGCAGCAAAACTGACTTGGGCCGACAGGCACATGGCATTTTCCTTTTCAGGCCTACTCTCTGTTTCCAAACGTAAGCGACTTCTACAGCCTTGAAAAGAATGCAAATCGTCAGCCGCAGGATTGGTCCGGCTCCCCCCAAAAACAGGAGCCGGAAGGCCTGCTCCGCGTCGCCGCGGCAGTCACGCGGGCGCAGAGGCTAAAGCGGCACGATTGAACGCCGGGTCTCCGGCTGGTCCATCTCGTACGGCGGTGCCGGCTCGACGCTCCTTTCCGAGCTGGGCCGGCTGGCGGGCAGGACGCTGATCGCGCTGGCCGGGCTGACCGCGGTGCTGATCGGGCTGGGCTACAAGGCGGCGCTGGTGCCGTTCCAGTTTTGGGCACCCGACGCCTATGACGGCGCGCCGGTGTCCGTGGCCGCCTATCTGTCGGTAATTACCAAGGTCGCGGCAATCTTCGCCTTCGCGCAGATCTTGCGCGACCTACCGGTCGGTAACAGCTGGCCGCTGGTGGTCGCGCTAATCGCCGCCATGACGATGACGTGCGGCTACCTGGCGGCGCTGGTGCAAAGCAACGAGGTGCGCCTGCTGGCCTATTCGTCGATGGCGCAGGCGGGTTATTTCATGATGGGGATCGTGGATCTGGGGCCAGGCTTGCTGGCGCTGTCGGTCACCGTTTCCATGACGATTTTCAGGGTCTGGAGAACTGGACCGACGCGCAGGACGTTCTGGACGAACTCGCCGAGGCCGGAATAGAGGCCGATTTCGATCATAGCGGCCTTACCGAAGGCGTCGTCTTCGACAGCCGCGCACGGACCCACCGGGTGCACGGAGCAAAGCCTCTCTTCTATCTCTTGCGGCGAGGCAGCGCGCCGGGGTCGCTGGACCGCGCCCTGCTGGCTCAGGCCCAGGCGGCCGGTGTCGAGGTGCGGTTCAACGATCGGGTCACGGCCACGTCGGGGAACATGATACTGGCAGGCGGACCGCGCCGTGCTGATATCATCGCGGTCGGCTACGTCTTTGACACGGCCATGCCCGATGGTGCCTGGCTTGCGTTTGGGCCGGAACTTGCCCCGAAGGGCTACGCCTATCTGCTCGTGAACGAAGGACGCGGAACGGTGGCAAGTTGCATCTTCACGGGCTTTCGCGATCAGGCGCACTATCTTGCAGCGACGGTGTCGTATTTCGAACGTCACGCCGGGCTGCAAATGCAGAATGCGCGCGGCTTCGGCGGTTTCGGGAATGTCAGATTGCCACGCACAGCGATGCAGGGCGGAAACCCGGTGATCGGCGAGCACGCGGGTTTTCAGGACGCTCTGGCAGGATTCGGGTTGCGCTATGCGATGCGAACGGGCCAACTGGCGGCAGAGAGCCTGGTACGCGGCACCGACTACTCCAGGGCCTGGCGGCAGAGTTTGCAGCCGGGCCTGAGTGCCGGCGTGGTCAACCGGTTCATGTTCAACCGGACCGGCGCGCGCGGATTGGATTATCTGATCGGAAAACTCGGTGCCAACGACACCCGCTCGGTATTGGCGACGGCCTATCGGCTGTCGTTTACCAAGCGCCTCGTGCTGCCGCTCGCCCGGTTTCGCTATCGCGAACCTCTCAAAGACCGCAGTTGCGACCATGTCGCTTGCGATTGCGTCTGGTGCCAGCACGGTCTCCATGATCCGTCCGGTGTCTGACCGCCCTGGCCATCGCGCCACCATCGAGATCAAAGCAGGTTCTCGCGCCATCATATCAGGAAGCGGCGCACCAGTCGACGACCCTGACGTTGCTGCCAGATTCACGATGCGCTAAGCGGGAACCATGCGCGTCTTTGACAGAAATTTTATTCGGGCGGACGGTATCAGCCGCAAAGCAACGGGCGTCTCGCGGTCGAGCAAACATGCGCGCGCTGCGATGTGTGTGCCGGACCTCGGCGAGGGCGAGGGCACGTTCCGGCTTTTCGTCGAAGGCGATGTGCTTTACGACGAGATGATCGCCGCGATTGAGCGCGCGACGCGCGATATCCGCATGGAGTCCTATATCTTTGCGGCCGACGAGGTCGGCGCGCGTTTCGTGGCCGCGCTCGCGGAAAAAGCGCGCGCCGGCCTTGACGTGCGGCTGCACCTCGACGCCTTCGGTGCCGGCCAGAGAAACTTTCGCAGGCTGCGACACGAATTGAAACAGGCCGGGGTCCGGTTCCGCTGGTTTCGCCCCTTCAGCCTGCTGCACCCGCTGAGATATCTGCAACGCAACCACCGCAAGCTTCTGGTCGTCGATGGCCGGGAAGCATTCCTGGGCGGTTTCAACATACGCCGACTGAACTCGCGCCGACTTCACGGCGAGACCCGTCAGCGAGACACCCATGTGCGCGTCGCGGGCCCGCTGGTGGAGCTCGCTGTCAGGCATTTCGAGCGACTCTGGCTTGACGCTGGCCAGCTTCCGGCCAGCGCGATTCCCGATGATACCAAGGGGATCGAGGGGTTGCTGGTGCCGAGCTACTCGCGCCTGTGCCGCAAGCGGCTTGCCTGTCTGCATGCGGGGCTGATCGAAATGGCGCAAACCCACGTTTATCTGACCTCACCATATTTCAGTCCTGGAACCGTGGTCGACCGCGCGCTTCAGGCCGCCGCCCGGCGCGGCGTGGACGCACGTTTGCTGGTCCCCCGCCGGAGCGATCCGCCGGTCGCCGGCTGGGCGACTCGGGCTGCATATGCGCACCTTCTGTCGGCGGGCGTGAGGGTCTATGAATACCTGCCGCGCCAACTGCATGCCAAGACTTCGGTCATCGACGCGGCTTGGTCGATCGTGGGCTCGGCAAACCTCGACTACCGAAGCCTGTTCATCAACCAGGAGCTCGTGTTGATCGCTCGGGATCGGACCCTGGCCGAGCAACTGCAGGCGCAGTATCTGGGCGACCTCGCAGAGGCCGCTGAAATCACCCAGCCGGCGTGGCACCGCCGCGGCTTGCGCGCGCGTGGCCTGGAGGCGATTGGCTGGGCCGCGCGACGACTGCTGTAGCTGTCAGAACCGCTCGACCCATGCCAGCCCGGATCGGGCGTCCCGGTCGGAGCTGCCAAACGACTGCCTCCGGCCTGCGAGACCGCCCGCATCCTCACACTGCAAACGCGCCAATGTCCGAATTCCTGTAATGCTGTCCGTCGAGCCGCGTCTATAGAACGAAGGCAACAAGAGGAGGTCCAGATGGACAGTCTTTCCAATACCCCGAAGCAAGCCAGCGCCGCCGAGAAATCGACCGGATGTTGCGGCGGCAAATCCGACGCGCAGGGCCAAGCCAAGCCCGAGCCGCGCGTCACGGAATCCGCCAAGGAGACGCCGGCCAAATCCGGCTGCTGCTGCGGCCACTGACACGACACCCCCGCGCGGGATCTGCGTCCCGCGCGAGCCACGGCACGGCGGCGCCGGATAGCAAGGCTCTTGCGGACCGGTCCCACCGGCGGCGAGGAGGGAACAAGCCATGATGCCTATCATCTATTTCACCGCAGTCGCGGCGATCCTTTTCCTGGCCCTGCGCATGACGTGCGGGGCATGTGTCATGGGCGCGGATACCGCGACGGGGCGCGCGCGCCTGCCACTTGTGCCGCTGGGCTGGGCGCTGAGCCTGTTTCTGGCGGTGACCTATCTGGTCTGCATCGCGTTCGATCTGATCTTTCCCGGCTATGCGATGTACCAGACCTGGTCCGGCCTGCTGCCAGGGTTCGTCTGGCTGACACCGCTTGGCTTCATCGTCGGTCTGGTCGAGAGCTTTCTCTATGGCTGGTATGCCGCGTTGATCTTCGGCGGGCTCTTCAACGCCATCGCGAATAGGGAGACTTAGGCATGACACAAATCACACGTCCGAAACTACGCTTTCTGGGTGCCGCCGGGACCGTGACGGGATCGCGTTATCTGATCGAGGCCATGGGACGGCGCATTCTCGTGGATTGCGGCCTGTTCCAGGGGTTCAAGAACCTGCGAGAACGCAACCGCAAAACGTTTCCCGTGCGTCCGAACACGATCGACACTGTGCTGCTCACACATGCACATCTCGACCATTCGGGATACCTGCCGGCGCTGATCCGGGCGGGGTTCGGCGGCCGGGTCCACTGCACCGAGGCGACAGCAGACCTTTGCGGGCTTATCCTGCCCGACAGCGGACACATTCAGGAAGAAGAGGCGCGCTTTGCCGCCCGGAGGGGGTTTTCCAAACACAAGAACCCCAAACCGCTCTATACGCTCAAGGATGCAGAGGCGGCGCTGGAACGCCTTCGGCCGCATGGCTTCGATCAGAGGATCGACCTCGGCGACGGGGTCGCCGCCCGTTTCATCCCGGCCGGGCACCTTCTGGGCGCCGCCCAGATCCGTTTCGAGATCGGCGACAGGGTCGTCCATTTCAGCGGCGATCTGGGCCATGATCCCGATCCGCTGATGCGGCCGCCGAAACCGTTCGGTGGAGCCGATGTGCTGGTCTGCGAATCCACCTACGGCAATCGCTCCCATCCCGATACCGACCCCGAGGCCGAACTGGCCCCAGTCCTGAAGCGCACGTTTGCCCGTGGCGGCACGGTACTGATCCCGTCATTTGCGGTCGGACGGGCGCAGGGGGTGATGCTGCATATCGCGCGGCTCATGGCGCGGGGGGACATTCCCTATGTACCGGTGTTCCTCAACAGCCCGATGGCCGTGGATGCGACCGATATCTATCACCGCCACCACGCAGAGCATCACGTCAGCCGCGAAGACTGCGTCGCGATGTTCGAGATTGCCAAGCGCGTCAACACGGTCGAGCAATCGAAGGATCTGAACACGCGCCAGGGCCCGATGATCATCGTCTCCGCCAGCGGAATGCTGACCGGCGGGCGCATCCTGCACCATCTGGCAAGCTTTGGCGGCGACAGGCGGAACACGATCCTGCTGTCCGGCTTTCAGGCCGGCGGAACACGTGGCGCGGTGCTGGCCGATGGCGCGCGAACCTTGCGCATGTTCGGACGAGAGTTCCCGATCGAGGCCGAAGTGGTTCAGCTCCAGTCCTTTTCCGGGCATGCCGATGCCGACGAAATCCTGCGCTGGATGTCCGCCGGTCCCGCACCCACGATGACCTATCTGACCCACGGGGAACCTTCGGCTGCGGACACCCTGAGATTTCGCGTCAAACACGAGCTTGGACGATCCGTGCGCGTCCCGGAGCACCTCGAATCCGTCTATCTGGACCGGCCGCGATGACCGATACGCTTGCTCTTGTCCCCGCCGGGATCGACACCTACCGGCAACCGGTCGTCTATATGAACGAAGACTGCCACATCTGTCGCTCCGAGGGGTTCGCGGCCCAGACCCGTGTGCGGATCGACCTGGAGGACCGTTGGATCATCGCAACCCTGAATGTCGTTGGCCGCGGAGCGTGGCTTGACGTGGATCAGGCGGCGCTGTCCGCCTCGGCTTGGGCGGCGCTTGGTGCGCGAGCAGGGGACAAGGGAGCGTTTTCTCATCCCGAACCGCCCGTTTCCGCGTCGATGATCCGGTCGAAAGCCTATGGCGACAGGCTGGATCAGGCTGGGTTCGCGGCAATCGTGAGCGACACGCTCGACAGCCGGCTGTCCGATCTCGAGCTTGCCGCTTTCGTCACCGCCTGTGCGGGTGAGCGGCTGGATGAGCCCGAGACCGTGGCACTGACCCGCGCCATGCAGGGCGCCGGGCAGACGCTCGACTGGGGAGGGCGGACCATTCTCGACAAGCATTGCGTCGGCGGTTTGCCGGGCAATCGAACGACGCCGATCGTGGTTGCTATCATCGCCGCAGCGGGGCACCTGATTCCCAAGACGTCCAGCCGTGCGATCACGTCGCCGGCAGGGACGGCCGACACGATGGAGGCCATGGCACCCGTTGCGCTCGACGCCGCCGCGCTGCGCAGGGTAGTCGAAGCAGAAGGCGGGTGCATCGTCTGGGGTGGCGGGCTCGCCCTCAGCCCCGCCGACGATCATTTCATTCGTGTCGAACGCCCGCTTGATTTCGACTCGACCGGTCAGTTGGTGGCAAGCGTACTGTCGAAGAAGGCCGCGGCGGGTGCCACGCATGTCCTGATCGACATGCCGGTCGGACCCACGGCCAAGGTGCGCTCTGAGAAGGCTGCCGAGGCACTCGGCGTCCGTGTGTCAGCGGTCAGCAATGCGTTGGGTCTGAACCTGGCGCTGCATATCAGCGACGGCATCGCTCCGGTCGGGCGCGGCATCGGCCCGACGCTGGAAGCCATCGACGTGCTGGCGGTCCTGCGACGCGCGCCCGATGCGCCTGCGGACCTGCGCGAAAGGGCGCTGGATCTGGCCGGGCATCTTCTGGACCTCGCTCCCGACGGCGTGGCGGGGCAGGGACGAGACCGGGCCCGGGCTCTGCTGGATAGCGGCGCGGCTGAGGCCAGGTTCATGGCGATCTGTGAGGCGCAGGGCGGGTTCCGGGAACCCGGAACGGCGGCGCAGCGGATCGAGATACACGCCCCCCACGCGGGCCTTTTGACATCCGTGGATAACCGCCGGATCGCCCGCATCGCCAAGCTGGCAGGCGCGCCGCGTCAGAAATGCGCAGGCATTCGCTTGCTGGTGCGGTTGGGCGACCGGGTGGACGAGGGCCAGCCGCTCTATGAACTCCATGCCGAGACAGCGGGCGAACTGGCCTATGCCCTGGCCTATGCCGAATCCCAAACCGGGGTTCTCACGCTGTCCGAGGAGGGCCCATGATCCTCATACCGTTTCCCGAAATGAAGCTACTGACCGAAACTCTGGCACTCGCGATGGGGGCGGAATTGCGCACGCTCGACTGGCACCATTTCCCCGATGGCGAAAGCCTGATGACCTTGCCGGGCGATCTGGACGGGGCCGACGTGGCGCTCCTGGCGACATTACGCAATCCAGACCATCATGCGCTGCCGTTGCGCTTCGCCGCGGCGACGGCCCGCGAGATGGGCGCGCGCCGCGTCGGATTGATCGCACCCTATCTCGGTTACATGCGGCAGGACAGCCGTTTCGAGGCTGGGCAGGCGGTCAGCGCGCGGCTTTTCGCGCACTTCCTGGGTGAAAGTTTCGACTGGCTGGTGACGGTCGATCCGCATCTGCACCGGATCGCTCGGCTGGAGGAGGTTTTCCCGATCCCAGCGGTGCGCGCCGTTTCCGCCCCACTGCTTGCAAACTGGATCAAGACTAACCTGCCCGACGCTGTTCTTTTGGGCCCCGATAGCGAAAGCCAGCAATGGGTGGCCGAGGTGGCCCGGCTGGCCGGACGGCCCTATGAAGTGCTGCGCAAGGTCCGGACCGGCGACCGTCAGGTCGAGGTCAGCGTGCCGGAAAGTGCCGTGTTGCGCGATGGCACGCCCGTGATCCTGGACGATATCGCCTCTTCGGGACGGACCTTGGTGCGCACCATTGAACGGCTCGTTGCGGCGGGCAGCCGCGCGCCGGTGTGCCTCGTGATCCACGCGGTTTTCGCCGGTTCCGCACATGATGACATTCTGGCAGCCGGTGCCGCAAGGATCATCACCACCGACACCATACCGCATCCATCGAATGCGATCGGAATCGCCGACGTTCTGGCTGAAGCATTCGGGTCGCTTGGGGTGCGAGCGGGCACAAGCATCGACTAGAGAAGCAGGGAAATCAGGATGTCCAAAAACCACAACAGGCACTTGGAGACGCCGGCCGCCGGGCAAGTGCGGACAAGGGATCGGGCCGCTCTCTATCGTGGCAACGAACCGGCCTTTGCGGATTGGGTGCTTGGCGCGGGTCTTCCGGCCCATGACGACCTGACACAGGTGCGGGTCCACGACATGGTCGATATTCTCGAGCGTCGCGGGCGAGTGCGCGACAGGGCCGAAGCCTGGCGTATCCTCGCCGCAGCAGATCGCATCACGAAGGCGGCAATGTGGCTCGTGGTGCATATGACCTATGCGCGAAACGTGCGCACGGACGGGACACCGCTTGACGCCGAGGATTTCAAAGCCGGTCCCGATGGTCATACCGGCGGGTCGCTCAACATGGTTCCAGCCTATGTCGGCTATCTGGCTGCAAACGCGCTTGGCGGCATGACACGATCCTGGCTGATGGGACAGGGGCATTGCGTTGCCGCGATCGACGCGGTGAACCTCATCGTCAACAACATGTCGTCCGAACAGGAGAACCGATACTCGTTTTCCGATCCCGGCCTGACGCGCTTCGTTCGGGATTTCTATTCCTACGAGATCACCGCCGAGGGACGCCCCGCATCTGCGCTCGGCAGCCATGTGAACGCGCATACCGCCGGCGGTCTCATCGAAGGCGGCTATCTCGGCTTTGCCGGACTGCTCTACGGGCACATGCCTCAGCCCGGTGAACATCTTGTGGCGTTCATGAGTGACGGTGCTTTCGAAGAACAGCGCGGAAGCGACTGGGCACCGCGCTGGTGGCGTTCGAAAGACACCGGGCCGGTCGCCCCGATCATGATCGCGAACGGTCGACGGATCGACCAGCGCACGACAATGGCGCAATCCGGCGGCGTGGACTGGTTCCGTCGGCACCTGCGGCTGAACGGTTTCGATCCGATCGATCTGGACGGGCGCGATCCGGCAGCCTTCGCTTGGGCGATCTTTGAGATCGAGGAACGTCTCGCCGCCGATGCCCTGGCCGTTCGGGAAAAGGACGAAGCACCTGCGATCCGTCTACACTACGGCATCGCGGAGACGGTCAAAGGTTTCGGATTTCCCGGCGCCGGCACGAACCGTGCGCATAACCTGCCGCTCGAGGGCAATCCGCGAACCGACGCGGCCGCCCGCCGTGACTTCAACGAAGGTGCCGCGAACCTCTGGGTGCCGCCAAAAGACCTGTCGGATGCGGTGCTTGCGCTCAACAACCATGACGCCTCGGGACGTCCCAAGGAGCGGGCCCATCCCCTGATCTCGCGCCCGGCGGTGACGCCCAGCCTGCCCGAACCGCCGTGGCACGCCTCTGAGGGTCGCAGAAACGTCTCGCCGATGGAAGGTCTCGACCAATACTTCGAAGCGCTTGTCCTCGCCAATCCCGGCCTGCGCGCCCGCGTCGGCAACCCTGATGAAATGCGCAGCAACAGGATGAACGCGACCCTAGATCTGCTGAAGCATCGTGTGACCGCCCCCGAGCCCGGGATGCCGGAATCCGAGACCGGTGGCGTGATAACAGCCCTTAACGAAGAAGCCGTCATATGCGCCGTTCTGGGAAACAAGAGCGGTCTCAATCTGGCAGTCTCCTACGAAGCCTTCGCCACGAAAATGCTTGGCGCTTTGCGCCAGGATTTGATCTTCACGCGGCAATTGATCGCCGCAGGTCGCCAACCCTATTGGCTTGGCCTGCCGGTTGTCCTCACCTCGCATACGTGGGAAAATGGCAAGAACGAGCTGTCGCATCAGGACACGACCGCCGCCGAAACGATGTGGGCGGAGATGTCCGATCTCTCTCGCGTCGTGTTTCCTGTGGACTGGAACAGTGCCGTCGCATGCCTGCGGGATGTCTTTCGATCACACGGGGCGATCTGGACGATGGTGGTTCCCAAGCGCGAAGTTCCAGACGTGCTATCTCCCGAACTGGCGCAACGGGCGCTGGCCGACGGCGCGGTCTGCCTGCGCGATGTCGGTGGCGATGACCCGGAATTGATCTTGGTCGCCATTGGCGCTTACCAACTGGCCGAAACTCTCACGGCGTCGGATCGCCTGAAAGAAAAGAGCGTGCGGCACCGTGTCATCGTGATGGTCGAGCCGGGACGGTTCCGCAGCACCCGCGACGATCATGAGGCGAAGATGACCGCCTCCGACGCGACGCTCGAAATATTCTTTCCCGAAACGGCAGGCGCCCGGGTTTTTGTCGCGCATACCAGGCCGGAGCCGCTCTGCGGTCTCCTCCGCCGCCTTGATACCGGATTGCGGAAGTCGAAATTCCTCGGGTTTTGCGGTCGCGGCGGTACACTCGATACCAACGGGATGCTGTTCGCCAACCGATCAAGCTGGGCGCATGTTCTTGCGGCTGCGGCGGATGTCACGGGGCGGCGGGCGCTTGATTTTCTGACAGAAGCCGAATTCGATGCGGTTCAGGGACGTCGCGCGCCCGCAGGAGTTCTTTTCAAGGGACATGACGTATGACGCGAAAAAAGACTGGCCATAACCTTGCAGAAACTGCGCGAATGGCTCCGACGCGTGGGGGCTGGTTTCATGTCCCCTCGATCCACAACTGACTACGGGAATGTGTTATGACAAGACATCACGAAAAACATTTGGATAATGACAATCCGCCGAGGCCGCCCTCGTTCTGGAAATCACGCGCGGGCATCTACCTGATCTTTGCGCTCATCCTTGGTGGACTACTGCTGGGTTACGAGCATCGGGTGCACATTCTGGGCAGCGGGTTGCTGATCTGGCTCCCTTTGCTGCTTTGTGTTGGCATGCATTTCTTCATGCATGGCGGTCATGGTGGCCACGGCGGACATGGCGGCCGCGGATCGGGTGATGACAAATGACGAGCGACCCGGGATCGTCATACGGGCTTTGGCTGCTCGTGTTCATCAATTCGGCGGTCTTCATTCTGTTCGCGTTCAGTTTCTTCAAGCCACAGACATCGCGTGACTGGCGCAGCTTCGGCGCATTCAGTGCTTTCATCGTGGCACTTTTTGTCGAGATGTACGGGTTTCCGCTGACGATCTTTTTCCTGTCGGGTTGGCTCCAATCCAACTGGCCGGGGATTGACTGGTTCGCCCATGACAGCGGGCACCTTCTGGAAATGATGTTCGGCTGGGAAGCGAACCCGCATTTCGGGCCGTTCCATTTCCTCAGCTTTGCATTCATCGGTGGGGGCTTCTGGCTGATCTCGGTGGCCTGGCACCATCTCTGGGCAGCACAGCGGGCCGGGCGACTGGCGGTCACGGGTCCCTACGCCCGGATACGGCATCCGCAATATGTGGGGTTCGCTCTCATCATGGCAGGGTTCCTCGTGCAATGGCCGACAATCCTCACGCTTGCAATGTTCCCGGTTCTGGTCTGGATGTATGCGCGACTTGCCAAGAGCGAGGAGGCCGACAGTCGGGCCCGGTTTGGCGAGGCATGGGAGAGATATGCAGAGAATGTTCCGGCGTTTCTGCCTCGATTCCGGGAAGTTGCCGCGCAATGAACGCAAGCGTTCTGTTCCGTTTTTTGCAGAGCGCAAGCTGGCTATCGGGAAACCGGAGCGGCGTCAGTTTTTGCCGACGATCGAGCGCTCGCCTGCGAATTGATCGAAGATTGAGTTTGATATCGGAAATGCAAGACGGATTTGCGATTTAGAAGCGCCGAGACCAAGAGGGTGAACGGAGTGAGCAATCTGGTGATCCTCGGAGGATCCGGTGATGTCGGGTCGCGGCTTGTTCGCCTCCTTTCCGACCATCAGGAATGGAAGGTTTGGGCGGTTTCCAGGCGAAACCGTGCGGTTGAAACGGCGCATGAAAACGTGGTTTACACAGCCCTCGACGTGGCGCGCCCCGACGCGGCCCATTCACTTCCCGACGACGCCATGGTCGTAAATCTGACCGAAGCGACACCGCCGGGGCTGGTCGCTGAAATTCTCGCAAGAGGCGGTACGGTGCTCGATACATCGGCGACGCCGAGCTATGTCCACGCCCTGATCCGGGCGGCGGACGGGACAAACGGGTGTCTTGTGACGGGTGTTGGAACTGCTCCGGGTCTCAGCACATTGATGGCGGCAGCTCTGGCAAGCGACAAACGGGTAGAGACGCTGCGTATCGGAGTCGAGCTTGGTATGGGCCGTCACTATGGACAGGCGGCGGCCGAGTGGTTCTTTCGGACGCTTGGACAGCCTTATGACGATCCGGTGACGGGCCGGTCTGTGTTTCCAGGCACGCACCCCTGGAGGTTCAGTTTCGCACAGAACGAGGCGCCGAGACTGGCGCTCGATGTGGCGTTTCCCGATGAGGGTATTCATCCTGGCGGACTCGAACTCCGTGTTCACCATTACCTGGCCGTCGATCCGCCATTTGTCACACGCCTGTTTGCAGTGGCACAACGGCTTAGGCTCGGACGTTGGATGTCAGAGCATCCCCGGCAAATGACAAAGCTTTCACAGTGGCTGCCGCAATTCGGGCAATTACGAACACGGATTGCGGCGGTTGCGTTCGATTGCGAAGGCAAAGAGATCGCCGCGAACCTGTTCGAAGGTGGCGATCAGGCTGATTTGACGGCTGCGATGATATTGGTGACACTTGAGGCAATGCGGTCCAGCGATGCACGACACGCAGGGGCCAATTCCATTGTTGATCACCTTGATCTGGAGCAGGCGCTGAGCGGTTTGCGTCGCCACTTAGCAGGCGGAGTGGCCATACACACAAACGCTTGGCAAAGGCCGAACTAAGAAACAGGAAAGACGGGGCAAATCATGAACCATGAGCACGACCACGGCGGCGACGGCTACAAGAAGAACTCCATTACTTTGGGCGGCGCGGTTGCCATGGGCACGGGCGTGATGATCGGGGCAGGGATCTTTGCTCTGACCGGGCAGATCGCCGAACTGGCCGGGCCGTTCTTTCCCATTGCGTTCATCATCGGCGCGATCGTCACCGGGTTCAGTTCCTACAGCTACATCAAGATGTCCAACGCCTGGCCCTCGGCAGGGGGGATCGGGATGATCCTGCAAAAATGCTACGGACCGGGGGCAGTTGCGGCTGGGGCGGCGCTTCTAATGGCGCTCAGCATGGTGATCGCGGAAAGCCTCGTCGCAAGGACCTTTGCCACCTATCTTTTGCGTCCGTTCGATATCGAGGGCGGGCCGCTGGTGCCCATCCTGGCCGTTGGGGTAATCCTTTTCGCCTTCGTCGTAAACATCGCGGGCAACCGGTCAATTGGGCTGTTCTCGATGGTCATGGCCGCAATCAAGATCGGGGGCATCGCGCTCTTCGGGATCGCGGCCCTGTGGTCGAGCGGGTTTGAATTTGCAGCCGCGTCGCGGGACGCTGTGGATTTCGGCCCGATGGGTTTCGTCGCCTCGGTCGCGCTTGCCATTCTTGCGTTCAAGGGGTTCACGACGATCACCAACAGCGGCGCCGAGATCACCGATCCCAACCGCAACGTGGGGCGCGCGATCATGATTTCGATTGCGCTGTGCGTCGTCGTCTATCTGCTCGTGGCCTTCGGTGTCGGGTCCAGCCTGACCATAGACGAGATCATTGCCGCCAAGGACTATTCGCTGGCCGAGGCGGCGGAACCGGCATTGGGGCAGGTAGGCTTCCTGCTGACGGTCCTGCTGGCCGTCGTCGCCACGGCGTCTGCCGTGCTGGCGAGTGTCTTTGCGGTCTCGCGGATGCTTGCGATGCTGACGGATATGAAGATGATCCCGCATAGTCACTTCGGCATGTCCGGTCCGATCCAGCGGCATACGCTGGTTTACACCGTGGTGATCGCATCCTTCCTTGCTGTGTTTTTCGATCTGAGCCGCATCGCGTCGTTGGGTGCGTTCTTCTATCTGATGATGGATATGGCCGTGCATTGGGGTGTCTGGCGCTACCGCAGGGCAGAGATCGGTGCCTCGGGTGTCATCATTCTTGCAGCACTCGGGTTTGATGCGATCGTTCTGGTCGCGTTCACTGCCATGAAATTACAAAGCGATCCCGCGATTGTCGCCTACGCGGCCCTTACGATCGCGGGAGTCTTTCTGTTCGAACGCGCCTACCTGTCGCGCTGGCTGGCGCCGCAAGATGAGCCCGCCCACAGTTGACGGATGTTGCCACGCAATCGGTTCGCGACGGGCGGCGCGCGGGGTTCGCCATGCTCGTCGGTCTTGCTCTGGGTATAGTGGCCGCGAACTCGCCGCTGGCGGACATCTACGCGATTGTGCATCACCTGCCTCTGCGGGTTGGGGCGGGCGACTGGGCAATCGAAGCCCCTCTGATCGAGTGGATCAATCAGGGCCTTCTGACGGTCTTCTTCTTTCTCATCGGTCTTCACACAAATCTTGAGCTGACCCGTGGGGCGCTGACCGAACCCGGTGCGGCCATGCTTCCGGCAAGTGCGGCGCTTGGGGGCATGATTGTGCCGGCAGCGATCTACTTCGGGCTCAATGCCGGAGATGCCGTCGCCCTGCGTGGCTGGGCAATCCCGATTGCGACAGACATCGTCTTGGTCCTTGGCGTCCTCTCGCTGTTTTCGGGCCGGGTTGACCCTGCGGTCATCGCCTTTGCCACAGCCGCAGCGATTTTCGACGACCTTGGCGCAGTAATTGTCATCGCATTGTTCTACGGAGCGTTCGATCAGTTTTGGCCGCTTTGGGTGGTGGTTGGCGGCTTAGCAGGTCTATTTCTGCTCAATCGAACCCGAAGGGCATCTCTCTTGCCTTACCTCGCCTTCGGCTGCGTTCTCTGGGCAGGACTTATACTGACCGGTCTCGAAGGAGCCATTGCAGGGGCAATTGTCGGGTTTTCATTGCCGCTGTCGTCGTTTCCGCCAAGAGCGACAGCGCGCGCCGAGCGGCGCGTGTCGCGTAGCCCATAATTGGGCAACGCGACACCCGGCTTCACCTATGTGGGCGGTCGCGAGTGTATAGAGGGCAAATAAGAGGCGGCTTGATTGTGTGAATGGAGTGCGTTTGGTGGCCGTCATGACGAAACTCATCGCACGGACATGCACAAGTCCGCTCAAACCGAAGAGCACAATCGCAAAGAGGATCGCCCAAGCCAAACGCTCGCACCCTACAACGCAGTATTCTTGAGTTGCTCTTCGCCGCGGTGTTTCGTTGCCAAATCGGCGAGGATTGGGCAATCCGGGCGGTGATCCCCGGCACAGGCGTCCACTAGATGTGCTAGCGTCGCGCGCATTTCCTTCAGCTCCGCAATCTTGTCGTCGATCCGTTCAAGATGCTGCTCGGCGATATCCTTGACTTCGGCGCTGGCGCGTTTTTCGTCCTCGTACAGAGCAATAAGGTTGCGGCAGTCTTCAATGCTGAAGCCGAGCGCCCGGGAACGGCCGAGAAACGCGAGCTTGTGCGCATCGCTTTCACGGAATGTGCGATAGCCGTTCGTGCTGCGAAGAGGCTTCACAAGCCCGACATCCTCGTAGTATCGGATCGTCTTGGCTGGGAGGCCAGAAAGGGCGGCGACATCTCCAATATTCATGATCAGGTTCTCCTTATTCAGCGGCGACAGGGTTAGGGGATAGTAAAGTGGCCTCTTCACCACCGCGCGCTCTGGCTTCTTCCATGATGGGACGGACCCTGCGTAGCCGAAGGGCGTTGGTCAGCACGAAGACCGAACTCAGTGCCATGGCTCCGGCAGCCAGGACTGGCGAGAGCAACAAGCCGAACGTGGGGTAGAGCACACCCGCAGCCACCGGGATCAGCGCGACGTTGTAGCCGAACGCCCAGAACAGGTTCTGACGGATGTTGCGCATCGTGCGGCCTGATACTTCAAAGGCGTTGACCACGCCGCGTAGATCGCCCGACATCAGCACCACATCGGCGGATTCGATGGCCACATCGGTTCCCGTGCCGATGGCGATACCGACATCCGCATGTGCCAGCGCGGGGGCGTCGTTAATGCCGTCGCCGACGAAGGCGATCCGTCGGCCCCCTTGGCGAAGCTCGTTTAGTGCGGCCACCTTTCCATCGGGCAGAACGCCGGCGATCACGTGGTCGATGCCGGTTTCGCGTGCGATGGCATCGGCTGTCTCGCGCTTGTCGCCGGTGATCATAGCGACCTCCAGCCCAAGGCGGTGCAGCGCGCCAATGGCGGCCGCGCTGGCGGGTTTGACCGGATCGGACACGCCGAGGACCGCTGCAACCCTGCCATCCACCGCGGCAAACAATGCCGTGCGGCCCAGCACGGCCAAGCGGCCCTCCGCCTCGACCAGCGACCCGATGCTCAGTCCTTCGCGGACCATCAGGCGATCTGCACCGACAAGCACCTCGTGGCCGGCAACCTTGGCCCGAACGCCGTAGCCCGTGATGGATTCGAAGCTCTCGACGTCGTGACGTGCCGCGTTCTCGGCCTGGGCCGCGCGCACGATGGCTTCGGCGATGGGATGCTCGGACTGCGTCTCGACCGCCGCCACCAGTGCCAGGATGTCGGCCCGGTCGACCCCGTCGGCCAGGACCATATCGGTCAGTTCGGGGCGCCCTTGGGTGACGGTGCCGGTTTTGTCGAGCGCGATAACATTCACCGACGTCAGTCGTTGCAGCGCGTCGCCCTTGCGGAAAAGCACACCCATCTCGGCTGCGCGCCCAGTACCGACCATGATCGAGGTCGGCGTGGCCAGTCCCATGGCGCAGGGGCAGGCTATGATGAGAACCGAGACCCCGGCCACAAGCGCGTAGGACAGGGAGGGCGAGGGGCCGACCAGCAGCCAGACCAGAACGGTCAACGCGGCCAGTGCCATGACCGCCGGCACGAACCACAGCGTGATCCGGTCCACCAGGCCCTGGATCGGCAACTTGGCGCCTTGCGCCTGCTCCACCATGCGAATGATTTGCGCGAGCGTCGTCTCGGCGCCGACACGTGTGGCGCGGAACTGGAAGCTGCCGGTGCCGTTGACGGTGCCGCCGGTGACCGGATCGCCCTCGGACTTGGAGACGGGAACCGGCTCTCCGGTGATCATGCTCTCGTCGACATGGGCGCTGCCTTGCGTGACGTCCCCATCCACCGCAATGCGTTCGCCGGGACGCACAACGAGGATGTCGCCGGTGCCGATCCGTTCGATGGCGACGTCCTGCGGCTCCCCGTCCACTAGAACTCGCGCAGTGCGGGCCTGAAGGCCAAGAAGCTTCTGGATCGCGGCACCGGTGCGGCCCTTGGCGCGCGCCTCCATCCAGCGGCCCAGAAGGATCAGCACGACGATGACTGCCGCTGCCTCGAAGTAAACGGCACGGGACGCCACGGGCAGCAGCGCAGGCGCAAAGAGCGCGGTAAGAGAATAGAGATAGGCTGCGCCGGTGCCAACGGCGACGAGGCTGTTCATGTCGGGCGCGCCCTTCAGAAGCGCGGGGAAGCCCTTGGCGTAAAAGTGGCGTCCGGGCCAGAACAGCACAACTGTCGTCAGTGCGAACTGGATCATCCAACTTGTCTGGTGACCGATGGTGCGGCCGATCATCTCGTGCATCCCCGGCACTAGGTGTGCACCCATCTCGAGCAGGAAAACCGGCAGCGCCAATGTCGCAGCGAAGGCGGTCTTACGGGCCAGATCGCGCGCTTCGGCTGCCTTGCGGGCGCTGTGCTCCTCGGGCAAGACACTGTCCGCCGGTTCAGCAGGGTAGCCGGCGTCTGTGGCAGCTTTCATTAGATCGGAGATCTTCATCGCGCCCTCGACATAAGTCACGGTTGCGGTCTCGGAGGCGAGATTGACGTTGACCTCCAGAACGCCAGGCACTGCCGCCAGCGCCTTATCGACACGGCCGACGCAGGACGCGCAGGACATGGACGAGACGTTCAGGCGAATAGTCTGCGTCCGGACGGGATAGCCGGCCCGATCCAGCGCGTCGATCAGCTCCGGTATCCGGGTTTCCGAGTCGATTCGGACCTGCGCAGTTTCGGCCGCAAGGTTCACATTGACTTCTTCGACCCCGGGCAGCGCCGAGAGCGCGCGCTCGACCCGACTGACACATGATGCGCAGGACATGTTCTGGACAGAGACCCGCAGGTCTTGTGTGACTGGCATGAGCGTCTCCTTCGTCTCTGGGTAAGATATCTAGGGCTTCCACCAACTGGAAGGTCAAGCTTTTCAGAATATTTTTTTGCCCTTGACCTTCCTCCGCTGGAAGCGCCCACCTGAAGATAAGAGAGAAGGAGACGTATATGAGCAGCTTCACAGTTCCGGGAATGAGTTGCGGGCATTGCACCGCAACAATTGACAAGGCGATTAGGTCTATTGACCCAACTGCGACCGTTTCGTGCGACTTGAGCACGCATACCGTTTCGGTCGAGAGTTTTCTCAGCGTCAGGGCGGTGTCGGAAGCGATCAAAAACGCAGGATACGATGTGTCGGCGCCAGCCGCGACCTGAATAACCCTTGGGACTGCAATTACTGGTGCAAAACTTGCCGGATCACGTACCCAGCGTCCTGTCGTGCCAAGTCGATTAAGCGCACTCGACCAAATGATTGTCCTTGGATGGGCGGTAACTCGATTGCGTCATACCTTCGCTCGACAACCAGTCCAACTTTTCCTCGACCTCAAGATATTCAGCGCCTTTCTCGGACGCGGTTCAGTTGCCTTCCTGCTGTCGCTGGTCAGCACTTCGTTCGGCTTGAATAGCGCGCTGACGCTCCGGCCACGTTGATTGGATGTAAGCGATGATGTTCCAGATTTCGGCGTCCGACAGCTGGTCGCCGAACCCGGGCATGCCGCTTTCGAACTCGACCCCTTGGAGGGCAAGAGCGGCCTTGCCGCCCAGCTTGGTGTAGTCAAACAGCACGCCATCGGGATGATGCCAGGTATGACCGGTTTCGTCATGCGGCGGTGCAGGCAGGACGCCATCTGGTCCGGCCGACCGCCAATCCGGCTGTCCTTCCAAATCGGCACCATGGCAGGCCGCGCAATATTCTCTGTAAAGATCTTCACCCTGTGCAATGTCGGCGGCTTCCGGCGTGGATTCGGTCAGCACACCGGCCGTGCTCATGAGCCAGGCTGCGGCTCCGCCACCGCCCAGAAAAATCACCGACAGCATCAGGTATCTTCGCATCACGTCACTCGCATCCATGTCATCATGCCGGCGGCCGCGTGGCTGAGCATGTGGCAGTGAAACAGCCAGTCGCCTGGATTATCGGCGACAAAGACAACGGTCCGCGTTTCGCCCCGGAACATCGTTATCGTATCCCGGAGCGGCCCCAATGTGCCATCCTCGCCGATTTCGCGGAAATGCATCCCGTGCAAGTGCATCGCGTGCGGGAAGGACGTGTCGTTGCTAATCTCAAGCTTGACGGTCTGCCCGAGAGCGAGACCGGCAAGCGGTGCATCGGGCATTCCGACGGTGCCGTTTAAGGCCCAGTATTCGTTTTCGTCGACCAGATCGCGGAAGGATTTCCGTTCACCGTTCAAGACCGCCGATTGCATCCGGCCCATCGCACCGCCCTCGATGTTAAGGCGAACGGGAACCGCATTGTCTAGGCCCGGAACATCCATATTCGCATTGCTCGGCAGGGCAGGGGGGTCATCCCGGCGTACGGCGGACGCCCGACCGGTCACGGTAAGGGCAACTTGTGACATACCTTCCCCATTGTCGAGGCGCACCAGATGGGCCGTTTCACCGGAGTCGGCAGTCACGTCGACGATCAGATCGGCGCGCTGGCCGGGGCCGAGAATGAGGGGTTCGCCGAGCCTCTGGGGTTGCGCCAGTGGAATCCCGTCCAACGCGATGGTCCAGCCTTCCATTCCGGCGATATCAACGACGAAGATCCGCGCGTTGGCCGCATTGATCAGACGCAGTCGAAGCCGTTCATTCTGACGCACATCGATCGCAAGACCGTACTGTCCGTTCGTCGCAACGAAATTTCCCATGCGGCCTGCGTGGCTGCGGGAATGCGCAGAGGTGAAGTCGGGATTGATCTGTGCGGTTTCGGGATCGAGAAGCCAATCGTCCAGGATCAGAACCTCCTCGCGATCCACTTCCGGAGCTTCCGCTTCCTCAACAATCAGCGCGCCGTAAAGCCCTCGGGCGACCTGTTCGAAGGACCTCGCATGGGCGTGATACCAATAGGGGGATCGTCAAGTTGTTTCCCGGGATCGAAAGTGGGGGTGCGCTACCTTCTGTCACGCGGCCATGCTTTTCGCACAGTCGTTCCAGCGCTCGAACGCGGCGACGAGGCTCTGACGGTATCTGGAGGCAGTCATTTTGTGGCGGCGAGGGCGGAACAGGTTCGCGGTTTCATCGTGGGCGCAGAGGAACCTTTGCGCCTGCCTTGCCGATTTGAATCGGCCCTGGATTTTCTCGCGCTTTCGCGTGGGTCTGTGCGATCCCTCAATACGATTGTTCAGTCCCTTGTGCGCCCGGTGATCCACGTTCAGCCCGAGCTGCCGCAGGGCCGCGCAGTAGCTGCGCAGTTTATCCGTCACGATGACGCGGGGCTCACCCCAGCGGGCGATCAGCCGTGAAATGAATCGCTTCGCCGCCCGCGCATTGCGGCGCGTTTGCACGAGGATGTCGAGAACTTCGCCGTTGCTGTCCACGGCGCGCCACAGCCAGTGTTGCACGCCGTTGATCATGATCACCACCTCGTCCAGGTGCCATTTGTCGGTGGGCCGCAGGCGCGTAGCGCGGACCCGTTTCGCGATATGCGGCCCGAATTTCCCCACCCATGCCCGGATCGCCTCATAGCTCACCACGATACCGCGTTCGGCCAGCAGATCCTCGACATCACGCAGGCTAAGCGAGAAGCGATAATACGCCCAGACCGCGTAGGAAATGATGGAGCGCGGAAAGCGGTGGCCTTTCAGGCGCGGTGCGGAAATCTGACTGATCATCGCACGGAGCTACATAACTGTCCTGCGGAGGGCAATAACTTGACGATCCCCGAACGCGAAGTTCCCGGGCCTCAAAACTTGGGGTTCTGCCACAGGATCGCTACGAAATCCCGCTCTTGCACTGTAAACAGGATCTTTTCCCGCGCAGCAAAGCAAGACCGCGAGGCTTCCCTCGCGGTCAAACCTTCTGCGTCCAGAATCTGCCCGGCTTATGGGAAGAACGGGAACAGGATCGGCAGCAGGATCATGGCGACCACTGTAGAGACCACGATCAACGGCAGACCAGCCTTTGTGTAATCCATGAATGTGTATTTGCCCGGGCCCAATACCATCACATTCGCGGGCATGCCGATGGGCGTGGCATAGGCCAGCGAGCCGCCGATCACCGTTGCCATCAGAACGGCGCGCGGATCGGCGCCGATCTGGGTCGAGATCGACAGGCTGATCGGCACCAGAAGCGCGGTCGTCGCGGTGTTCGACATGAAGTTTGTCATGACCACCGCCAAGAGGAAAATGACCAGCAGGAAGACGAACATCGGTGTCTCAGGCCCGGTCATGCCCAGCACAGTTTCGGCGATGATTTGCCCGGCGCCGGTCTTTTCCATCGCGGTCGCCAGCGACAGGATGCCGCCGAACAGGATGATCGTCTTGGCGTCGATGGAGCGATAGGCCTCATCCTCGCTGATGACGCCCAGAAGGATCAGCGCAATGGCCCCAATGGCGCCGCTGATATGCAGGCGGATGCCAATCTGCTTTTCAAACACCATGGCGAGGATGGTCAGAACCAGAACGATCAGCGATGCGTTCTTCTTCCACTGCGGGACTGAGGGGCTGGTCAAGTTCAGGCTGTCCGCCGCCATCTCTTCGGTCTTGTGATCGGGCAGCAGCCGAAAGCCCACGGTGGCAATGAACAGGATGCCGACCAGCAGGATCGGAAGGCCTACAAGCGCATATTCGAAGAAGCCGAAACTGAGCCCCTGTTCCTGCAACGCAGCCTGGGCGATCATGTTGCCCGGTGCGCCGATCAGGCTGAGATTGCCGCCCATCGCGGCCGCAAAGACAATCGGCATCAGCAGGCGGGAGCGCGCGAAGCCCGATTTCGCGGCAATCCCGATCACGACCGGGATCAGCACCGCAGCCGTGCCAGTATTCGACAGAACACCCGACATCAGCCCGGTGATCAGCATGATCGCGACAACCAACTGCCGTTCGGTCCGGGCAAAGCGCGTGACCAGCCCGCCGATCTCGGCCGCCATGCCGGTCTGGAACAGCGCACCGCCAATGATGAACATGTCGACGAACAGGATGACATTGCTGTTAACGAAGCCGTCGAACGCCTCGCCCGCGTCCAGCACGCCGGTCAGGACAAGGCTGACGCAGACGATCATGGCCGTAACGGCCAGCGGCACTCGCTCCCACACGAACATGACAATCGCAAAGAGCAGTAATAGAAGCGTAATGTTTGCAGGGTCCATGGTTTCCTCCCAGATTTCCGGTTCTGGCCCTGCGGAAGGGCACAGATCGGAACCGGAATACGCGGGAGATGACCGGCAATAAATTTGCCAGGAATTATATTAAATTTCGTGATAATAATCGGCGATTATTGGTGTCACGCGCTCGCTTCGATCGCCTGCAGGTTTTTGTCCAGCACCGCCAGTAGCGCGTCACGCTGGTCGTCACGGGTACCACGCGCCCAGGCGGCGGCGAGGATCAGCTTGCCACGCGTGGTGCCCTCGGGCAGCACCAAGGGCACGAAGCTGACGCCCGGAATCGCGATGCGGGATGCCCAACGCGGCACGATGGCAAGCCCCGTGCCGGTCGCCACCAGGTTGACGATGGTGTGCTTTTCCTCGGCGATCTGCGCTATTCTTACCGTCAGCCCTGCATCGGTGAACAGCTTTATGGTCAGATCATGCGAATGTGGACGCGAGCGGCGGTCGGGGACGATCAGCGGCTCATCCGCGATATCCTGCACCTTCAGTTCGGCGCGATCAGCCAGGGCATGACCTTCGGGCAATGCGACTACGGCAGTCTCAAAGAACAATGTCTGGAAGTGGATCTTGGGATCGCGGATATCGGGCGGGCGACAAAAGGCGATATCGAGACTGCCGCTAAGAATGCGCGGCAAAAGATGGATGGTCTTCTGCTCGACCAGCTGCACCTCGATCTCGGGGCGCTGCGCGCGCAGAAGCTGCAAGAGCTGCGGCATCAGCCCGGCCGCCGCACTGTCGATGGCGCCGACCTTCAGCACCGCGGTCTCGCTGCGCCTGACCGCGCGGATGCGCTGATCGAACAGATCGGCCTGCGCGACAAGTGCACGGGCGTCGTCAAGGATCGCCGTGCCAGCCTCGGTCAGCGCGACATTGCGAGTGGTGCGCAGAAACAGCCGCGTCTCGAAACGGTCTTCCAAGAGCCGGATCTGCCGACTCAGCGAGGCAGGTAGCATGTCTATTGCCTGCGCCGCGCGACCGAAATGCAACTCCTCGGCCACCGCCAGGAAACACCTGATCTGTTGAATATCCATGATCTCCTCCGCGATCATATTATTGCATTTCTGTATATAATTCTACGCAAATTGAGGGATCGTCTCGCCTGGCGCAATTTCGTCCTGTGATCGCCGCAGGGCGTCGCAAGGGAGGAGATACGAGGGGCATTCACGGCCCGCCCGGCGACGCATTCGGCCCCATTAACCGAATGAGGAGAAAGCCCATGAAAACCTACAAGATCGCGTCGATCCCCGCCGACGGTATCGGCCCGGAAGTCATCGCCGCCGGGTTGCAGGCACTGGAGGCTCTGGCGCGCCGCGACGGCAGCTTCCAGTTTGACGTGACTGAGTTCGACTGGAGCTCGGATCGCTACAAGAAAACCGGCGCGCTGATGCCCGAGGATGGCGCAGAACAGCTGAAAGCTTTCGATGCCATCTTTTTCGGTGCGGTCGGCGCGCCCGACGTGCCGGACCATGTGACGCTGTGGGGGCTGCGCCTGCCGATCTGCCAAGGGTTCGATCAATACGCCAATGTGCGCCCCACAAAAATCCTGCCGGGCATCAAGTCACCGCTGGAAGGCGTCGGGCCGGGTGATCTGGACTGGGTGATCGTGCGCGAAAACTCCGAGGGCGAATATTCCGGCCATGGCGGCCGCGCCCATAAAGGCCTGCCCGAAGAGGTCGGCACCGAGGTTTCGATTTTCACCCGTGCGGGCGTCACCCGGATCATGCGCTATGCCTTCAAACTGGCGCAGTCGCGGCCGCGCAAGCTGCTGACCGTGGTGACGAAATCAAACGCGCAGCGGCATGGCATGGTCATGTGGGACGAAATCGCCGCCGAGGTGTCTAAGGAATTCCCCGATGTGACCTGGGACAAGATGCTGGTCGATGCGATGACCGTGCGGATGGTCAAGAACCCGCAAAGCCTCGATACCATCGTCGCCACAAACCTGCATGCAGACATCCTGTCCGATCTGGCAGGCGCGCTGGCGGGCAGTCTGGGTGTTGCACCGACCGGTAATATCGACCCGGAAAAGCGCTTTCCGTCCATGTTCGAACCGATCCACGGCTCGGCCTTCGACATCACGGGCAAGGGGATCGCGAACCCGGTCGCGACCTTCTGGACCGCCGCGCAGATGCTGGAACATCTGGGCGAACCCGCCGCCGCCGACCGGCTGATGCGCGCGGTCGAAAAGGTCTGCGCCGATGGCGTGCTGACCCCCGATGTCGGCGGCAACGCCAATACGCAACAGGTCACGGATGCCGTCGTCGACGCAATCCGCGGCGAGAACATCTGAGGTCCGCCATGAGGGAGGAGGACGCAAAAGACCTGCTGAAGCGGATGCTGAATGCGGCGATTGCGGCGGCTGACCCCGCCGCCGTCCTCGCCCGGCATCTGCCCGAAAAGCCAACTGGCCGCTGCATCGTGGTGGGGGCCGGCAAATCCGCCGCCGCAATGGCGCGCGCCGTCGAGCGCGCCTGGCCCGATGTCGATCTGTCGGGCGTTGTCGTGACCCGCTATGGCCACGCCATAGAGACCGACCGAATCGTGGTGCGCGAAGCTTCGCATCCGGTGCCGGATGAGGCCGGGCAAAGGGCGGCGGCCGAAATCCTGCAGACGGTTCAGAAGGCCGGCCCCGATGATCTGGTGCTGGCGCTGATCTCGGGCGGCGGCTCGGCGCTGATGACCTTGCCGGTGCCGCCGCTGACGCTGACGGAGAAGATGCAGGTCAATCGGCTGCTGCTGGCATCGGGCCTGACCATCGAGGACATGAACCGCGTCCGCCGCCGCCTGTCGCTGGTCAAGGGCGGCGGGCTGGCACGGGCGGCGGCACCGGCGCGATTGGTGACGCTGGCCATCTCGGACGTGCCGGGCGACGATCCGGCCGCCATCGCCTCGGGGCCGACCGTGCCCGATCCGACGGCAGGCGAGAATCTCGCGCATCTGGTCGCCAGGCTGGGTCCGAACCTGCCCGAGACGGCCCGCGACATCCTGCTGCGTCCCGCCACGCCGCAGCCCGACTTCATCCCCGATTACCGGATGATCGCCACGCCGCAGATGTCACTGGAGGCCGCAGCCGGGGTCGCCCGCGCGGCGGGTGTCACGCCCCTGCTTCTGGGCGACGCGCTGGAAGGCGAGGCCGCCCAGCTTGGCATCGCCATGGCGGGCATCGCGCGCTCGGTCGCGGCCCATGGTACGCCGGTCCGTGCCCCTGCGGTGCTGCTCTCGGGCGGCGAGACGACCGTGACCATCGGCGAGACGAAGCCCGGCAGGGGAGGGCGCAATACCGAGTTCCTGTTGGCCCTGGCCATGGCGCTGAACGGCCATCCCGGCATCCATGCGCTGGCCGCAGACACGGATGGCATCGACGGCACCGAAGACGCCGCCGGTGCGCTGATCGGCCCTGACACCCTGGCAAAGGCCCACAACGCCGGGCTGAACCCGCGCGACTATCTGGACGACCATGACAGCTACAGCCTGTTCGACGGTGTCGGTGCCTTGATCCGCACCGGCCCGACCCTGACGAACGTGAATGACTTCAGGGCCGTTCTGGTGCTCTGCCCCCCCGAAAGGACAGCAAGATGATCCGTGACAGACGAGCCAAGATCGTGGCCACCGTCGGCCCCGCCAGTGCCGCACCCGACATGCTGCGCAGGCTGTTCGAGAATGGCGTCGATACCTTCCGGCTGAATTTCAGCCATGGCGAACACGCCACCCATGCCGAGGTGATCGCCGCCATCCGCGCGTTGGAGGCCGAGACCGGCACCCCCATCGGCATCCTGCAAGATCTGCAAGGCCCGAAGATCCGCCTTGGCAAGCTTCAGGGTGGCGCGCGGATGGTGGACCGCGGCGAGCGGCTGTTCTTCCGGTCTGCCGACAGCACCGGGACTGACGACCTGCCTCTGCCGCATCCCGAAATCTTCGCCGCGATCAGGCCGGGCGGGCGGCTGTTCATCGACGATGGCCGGGTGCGGCTGCGGGTCGTCTCGCACAGCGCCGACCGGATCGAGGCCGAGGTGCTGGAAGGCGGCAAGCTCAGCGATCGCAAGGGCGTCAACCTGCCCGATACGGTGCTGGACCTGCCTGTCCTGACCGAAAAGGACCGCCGCGATCTGGAGTTCGGCCTCGCGCAGGGCGTCGATTGGGTGGCGCTGTCCTTCGTCCAGAAGGCCAGCGATCTGGATGAGATCACCCGGATCATCGATGGCCGCGCCGGTCTGGTCGCCAAGATCGAGAAGCCCTCGGCCCTGTCCGAGATCGAGGCCATCGTCCGCAAGGCCGATGCGATCATGGTCGCGCGAGGTGATCTGGGCGTCGAGATTCCGCCCGAGGAGGTTCCCGCCCGTCAGAAAGAGATCATCGCGCTGTGCCGCCGCGAAAGCCGCCCGGTGATCGTCGCCACGCAGATGCTGGAATCGATGACCTCGGCACCTGCGCCGACCCGTGCCGAGGCTTCGGATGTTGCCACCGCGATCTATGACGGTGCGGATGCGGTGATGCTGTCCGCCGAAAGCGCGACCGGCGCCTATCCGGTCGAAACCGTCGCGGTCATGGACCGCATCATCCGCAGCACCGAAGCCCATGATTTCTATGCCAGGGCAATATCGGCCTCGCGCGAGCCGGCCGCGACCCCGGCGGATGCGATTGCGGAAAGCGGTGCTGTTCTGGCCTCAGCCCTTGGTGCCCGCGCGATCGTCGCCTATTCCCGCAGCGGCAGCACGGCGGCCCGGATCGCCGCGCGTCGCCCCTTCCTTCCTCTGATCGTCCTGACCCGCGACATCCGGATTTCGCGGCGGATGGCGCTTCTGTGGGATGCCCGCTCTCTGACCGAGGAGTCGGTGCAGGATTATGACAGCATGGTCCGTACCGCCGTTGAGACCTGTCGCAGCCTGCTGAAACCGGCCGCTCAGGACCACATCGTCATCCTGTCCGGCGTTCCCTTCGGCCAGTCCGGCACGACCAACAACATCCGCGTCGCCAGCTTCGGCTGAGCGCTGACGAAAGGAACCGCCATGTCCGCAATCATCGATATCTACGCCCGCGAAATCCTCGACAGCCGTGGCAACCCGACCGTCGAGGTCGATGTGACGCTGGAGGACGGCACCACCGGCCGCGCCGCCGTGCCCTCGGGTGCCTCGACCGGCGCGCATGAGGCGGTGGAAAAGCGCGATGGCGACAAGGCGCGCTACATGGGCAAGGGCGTCCTCGAGGCCGTGGCCTCGGTGAATGGCGAGATCGCCGAGAACCTGATCGGCGAGGACGCGACCGAGCAGCTGGCGATCGACCGGATGATGTGCGAACTCGACGGCACGCCTAACAAGGGCCGGCTTGGCGCCAATGCCATCCTCGGCGTGTCGCTGGCCGTGGCCAAGGCCGCCGCCGAGGCGACCGGCCAGCCGCTCTACCGCTATGTGGGCGGCACGGGCGCGCATGTGCTGCCGGTGCCGATGATGAACATCATCAATGGCGGCGAGCATGCCGACAACCCGATCGACATCCAGGAATTCATGATCATGCCGGTCAGCGCGGAGAACATCCGCGAGGCGGTGCGCATTGGGTCCGAGGTGTTCCACACGCTGAAGAAGGAACTGTCGGCGGCGGGTCTCTCGACCGGGATCGGCGACGAGGGCGGTTTTGCCCCGAACCTTTCCAGCACCCGCGATGCGCTGGATTTCGTCCTGCGCGCGGTCGAAAAGGCCGGCTACACGCCCGGCGATGACATCATGCTGGCGCTGGATTGCGCCTCGACCGAGTATTTCAAGGGCGGAAAATACGAGATGGCGGGCGAAGGCAAATCGCTGACGCCGGGCGAGAATGTCGACTATCTGGCCGCGCTCTGCGCAGATTACCCGATCCTGTCGATCGAGGATGGCTGCGCCGAGGATGACTGGGACGGCTGGAAACTGCTGACCGAGCGCCTGGGCGGCACGGTGCAACTGGTCGGCGACGACCTGTTCGTGACCAACCCCGACCGTCTGGAAGAGGGCATCCGTCGCGGCTGCGGCAATTCGCTGCTGGTGAAGGTGAACCAGATCGGCACCCTGTCGGAAACGCTGGACGCGGTGCGCATGGCCGACCGCGCGGGCTATACGTCGGTGATGAGCCACCGCTCGGGCGAGACTGAGGATGCGACCATCGCCGACCTGGCCGTGGCCACCAATTGCGGCCAGATCAAGACCGGGTCGCTGGCCCGCTCGGACCGGCTGGCGAAATACAACCAGCTGATTCGCATCGAGGAAATGCTGGGCGAGATCGCCCAGTATGCCGGCCGCTCGATCCTGCGCTGAGACCCAACAGGCATGCGAGCTGCTGTGCCCCACTGCATCCAGCGTTTGCACATCTCGACGCATCAGTTTGCCCGGCTGGTCCGGGATTGCGTCACATCCATTGGCCTGAAGCCGACGCCCTATGGAACCCCTTAAATGCGCCAGACCAAGCTTGCTCAGATAAACCGAAAGACCGGAAAGCCGACGCCAACGCTGCGCTGCGAAGGCTGGATGAGGTCGACACAATGCTGGAAGCGATCAAAGACAATCCTGCATCCGGCGTCCGTCTTGGCGGAGCGCTTGATGGGTGGCTAGTGCGCCATGGTGGCGCCGGGCACCGCCTGACGATCTTGTTCCGGCCGGACGTTGCGGCAGGACGGATTTATCTCGCCCTCGCAGCATTCGGAGGGAAAGACTGGATGACGTTGGCGCCGACCCGGAACACGTTCTCGGAATAGGTGTCCTGTGATATGCTGGGGTGTCAGCAAGATGCTGACGATGGGTGGCGCGAGGCGGATCGGAGGATGTGTCATGACCACCGACAACTTGCCCGCGATACGCGCCTGCCGTCCGGCCTGGAACAAGGGCCGAATCGTCGGTCAGAAGCGACCGTTGCTGCCAAAGCACGTCTGGGCGATCAGGGTCCGGCTCGAAATCGCCGCCAATGTCCGCGACCTGGCGCTCTTCAACCTCGCCATCGACAGCAAATTGCGGGGCTGTGATCTCGTGAGGCTCAGGGTTGCTGATGTTTACGCGGCCGGCCAGGTCAAGGAACGGGCCTCGATCATCCAGAGCAAGACCCGGAAACCGGTTCGCTTCGAGATCACCGAGGGAACGCGCAAATCGATTGTGGCTTGGCTCGATAACCCGCTGATGATCGGATCGGAACATCTGTGGCCGGGCCGCTTCCACGAGAGGCCGCACATCTCGACCCGTCAGTATGCCCGGCTGGTCCGCGATTGGGTCACGTCGATAGGGTTGGAGCCAACATCCTATGGCACCCATACGATGCGCCGGACCAAGGTTGCGCAGATCTACCGCAAGACCGGCAATCTCCGCGCCGTGCAATTGTTGCTCGGGCACACCAAGATGGACAGCACGGTGCGATATCTCGGCGTCGAACTGGAAGACGCGCTCGCAATCGCTGAAGCCGTAGAAATCTGAAGCGAGGGGTCGCCTTGACAAGGGCGGCCCAGAGCGGACTTTTGCGCTCGGTTCGGCGCTACATTGCAGCAATCACCAGACCTGCCATTGCATGCTTGGCGCGGCATTTTACGTTGGCCCGTTGACGGAAAGCGGCAACCACTTACTTCCGACCACGATTGTTGATCCCCCAGTGGCAGGAACCGCTCGCGCTGGTTCTCGATCCGGCGGCGTAATCCCGATGCCGAATTGTCCTCACGCCAGCCCAGCTTTGCGCATAGGTGAACATCTTTCGGAGCACCTCGCCGACCCGGTTGGCGCACACCGGCGTTGATTTCGATCCCTGCAGCTTGCGGGCGCGTCCCTCCCGTCTTCCTTCACGCCCAGCGGGTCGCCACCGGCATCGATGTTGCGGCGCAGCTCCTTTGCCCGTTCCCGCGTCGCCGCCGTCGACCATTCCGGCCAGCGCCCCAGCGTCATCCGCCGTTGCCGCCCGGCATGGCGGTAATCCAGCGTGAAGGCCCGATTGCCCGAGCGGTAGACGCAGATGGCAAAGCCCCGCACCTCGCTGTCGAAGATCTGATAGTCCCGGCCCGGTTCCGGCGCGGCCTCCCGCACCGATTTCTCGTTCAGCCTCAATCGCTTCACCATGCCCAGCGCCTCCTTCTTGCATCTCACATGAGGCTCAGCCTCGCGCGCATCGCGAGTCATACATCGCCGGTCAGCCCGGCGGGGAGGCGGAAGGTGGCAGAACCTAGGGGGAGGGCTGCCGGTCAATGGCTCAGAAGGGAAAAACCTACACCCTCTGTTGACTACTCCGTGAATTGCAACGAAAGCCTGTCCTGCTTATTGTCAAGCTAGTTTCATAGGTTCCAACTCAACCACATGATGTGCCGCGCGATATGTTTTCTGCTTGTTGTTCTGCTCGTGTTGGCGGGCGCGACGGAGCATGGGCAAAGTGCTGGCCCAGCCGGACTGCCGACCGATCACGTTGTCGCTTCGATCAGCCATCCCGGCGATACAACCGGGCATGAGCACGGTTATTCAGGAGAGCCTTCTCGGCACGATATGACCGATGCCTGTGCGATTGTATGTGTCGGCACACCCACCCCGTGGCTTGCTGCCGCGCAACTTGCGCCTGTTGAGACTGAGCATTCGCTGAAGTGGCACTCTATTGCGGTGACACGTGAGGGCCGTCTGGTCGGCCCCGGATACCGCCCTCCGAAATCCATCTGAACACTTGCTTGCCGCACCTTTCAAGGTGCCGAACATGGTTCGCCCTACGGGGTCTGATGGATTATTCATATGACTTGCACACTGAATCGCCGCGGCTTTCTGACCGCATCCGCTGCCATGGCCACAGCTTTTGCCATCCCGCGCGCGGGCTTTGCGCAGCCAGCCGCGCTGGCATTGCAGGCAACGACGCGCACGCTTGACATTGATGGCCGCGCCGCCGCGGTTTTCGGGCTGATCAACGGCAACGGAACGCCCGGGTTGATACTGGATCCGGGCCAGCGTTTCCTGCTCGACCTGACCAATGATCTGACCGAGCCGACGATCATTCATTGGCATGGACAGATCCCGCCGAACGCGCAAGACGGCGTTCCCGATATGCCGATGCCGCTGCTGCAGCCAGGAGAGACGCGTGCCTATGATTTTGAGGCCGCAGCAGGCACGCACTGGATGCACAGCCATGTGCCCATTCAGGAGATGCAGTTGCTGGCCGCACCCCTGATCGTCCGCCGCCCCGAGGATCTGCGAGCTGATCGGCAAGAGGTCACCATGTTCCTTCACGACTTTTCGTTCCGCTCGCCGGAAGAGGTGCTGGAAGAAATCCGCTCGGGAAAGGGGCATGACGAGGCCGCCGAAGCCGAAATGTCGCAACCAGCCGATCCCCATGCCGGTCACGACATGGGTGGCGGCATGCCCATGAACGGGATGTCGGAAATGGGTGGCATGACCATGGCCGGTATGAGCGGGATGCAGATGGACCTGAACGACTTCGATTTCGATGCCTATCTGGCGAATGACCGCACCCTGAGCGACCCAGAGGTCGTGCAGGTCGAGAAGGGCGGCCGTATCCTGCTGCGGGTCATCAACGGGGCTGCTGCCACGGTGTTCTGGATCGACAGCGGCGAGGTCCCGGGTCGGCTTGTTGCCGTGGACGGCCAGCCGGTGCAGCCCCTGTCAGGAAAGCGCTTCGGTCTGGCCATGGGTCAGCGTCTGGATATCGAGCTTGACCTGCCCGCAGGCGGCGCATGGCCAGTCCTTGCGCTGCGCGAAGGCTCGCATGAGCGCACCGGTCTGATCCTTGCGACGTCTGGCGCCAAGGTGCCGGTCATGCTCGGAATGGCCGACGATGCGGCACCTGCGTTCGATATCGACCTTGCGCAGGAAGCCGCCTTGCGGGCCGTTGCTCCGCTGACGGAACGAACTGCCGATGTCGCGCCCACGGTGATGCTGGGCGGGCAGATGCAGCCCTACCGCTGGACCATCAATGACCGCGTGTTCGAGGATCGGATTCCGGTTACGGCCAAAGCAGGCCAGCGGGTCGAGATCATGTTCCACAACATGTCCATGATGGGCCATCCGATGCATCTGCACGGCCATCATTTCCAGGTCGTCGCGATCAATGGCAGACGGTTTTCCGGTGCATTGCGCGACACGGTCTATGTGCCGCCCATGTCGATGGTCACGGTGGCGCTGGATGCGGGCGAGGCGGCGGAATGGATGCTGCATTGTCACCACATGCCGCATCTTGCCAGCGGCATGATGACGACGTTCGCGGTCTCGGCGTGAAGGAGAAGCAGCATGTTTCAGCGACGCATGATCCTGACACTGGCCCTTGCGGCCCCGGCGATGGCCATCGCCCCTCGTCTGGCGTGGTCCGGTCACTCGCTGCCACCCGAATTCCGCAGCCAGCTTGAACGTGACGCGAATGCTCCGATCTTCGGCAATCCTGACGGCGATGCAACTCTGATCGAGTTCTTCGATTACAATTGCCAATTCTGCCGCGCGATGATGCCGGTGGTGGATGCGGTTCTCGCAGCGGATCCCGGGTTGCGAATGGTACTGCGGGAATGGCCGGTCTTTGGCGAGGGTTCGGTTTTCGCGGCCCGCGCGGCGCTGGCGTCGCGCAAGCAGGGCCGCTACGCCGACTTTCATCGCGCCTTGATGAGTCAGAAACCCCGGGCCGAAAGGGCCAGCGTCCTGCGTGTTGCGCGATCCATGGGTTTAGACACTCAGCAGTTGCAGCGCGATATGGGCGGCCCGGAGATTGCCCAACATATCCAGCAGTCCAATGCGCTGGCCGAGGCGATGGGGCTTGTCGGCACACCCACCTTCATCGCCGGATCGGATTCGCGCTTTGGCGCCATTTCATCAACGGAACTGGCCGAACTGGTTGCGGCCTCGCGTGGCAATTGAAGCATTTCACGAAAGGACAACGCTATGGATAATTCTGATCGACACAATAGCCACGGAAGCCAGAGCGGCGGAAGCTATGGCCGTTTTGCGGCGATGATCGCTACCTCGACGGTGATCATGTTCGGGCTGATGTATCTGAACACCTGGGCGATGGATCATGTCTTTTTCAGCCAGACCCGGATGTGGATGGCGCTTTACATGGGCGGCGCCATGGCGCTGATCATGCTGGCCTTCATGCTTGGGATGTATCGCAACCAGCGCGCCAATATGACCGTCGCAGGCCTTTCAATTCTGGCCTTTGCCCTCGGCCTGTTTCTGGTTCGCAGTCAGGCAACGGTCGATGATACCGCCTGGATGAAGGCGATGATTCCGCATCACTCGATTGCGATCCTGACATCCACCCGCGCGGATATCTCGGATCCTCGCGTGCGGGCGCTGGCGGACAGCATCATCGAGGCCCAGACGCTGGAAATCGCGGAGATGAAGGCGCTGATCGCCGATCTGGAAGGCGGGCCAGCGGCGACGCCCGAGGTCGATGGGCGCTGATGCGATACGGTTCGGCAATCGCGGATCCCGCTGCGCTTGCCGCATTCATCTGAAGGTACAACCATTACGAGGAGCAATCACATGCTGACACGCAGACATTTCATCCGAACGACGACGGCGCTGTTCGCGGCCTCCGCCGCCAGCCCGCTTATGGCCTCGACCTGGCCCGACGCGGCGCAGAAGGCCGCCTGGGATGCCGAGGTGGAAGCCGGCGGCCCCAATCCTTGGGGCCTGCACCAGCGTTTCCTGCCGCAGCGGATTGTCGCGAATGACGGTCTGGTGCCGGGCGATATCCATGTCGATGCCGTGGCCCGATACCTCTACCACATCGAAGAGGGCGGCACGGCGATGCGTTACGGCGTGGCCATCGGCCGGGGCGATCTTTACGAGCCGGGGACCTATACAATAAAGCGCAAGGCCGAATGGCCGCACTGGACCCCGACAAGGAACATGATCGAGCGCGAACCCGAGGTCTATGCGCAGTATGAAAACGGCATGGAGCCCGGTCCCCGGAATGCGCTCGGGTCACGGGCGCTTTATCTCTATCTCGGCGAGCGCGACACCTATCTGCGCATTCACGGCACGCCGTTTCCGACCTCGATCGGCAGCCGCGCCAGTTCCGGCTGCGTCCGCATGGTCATGGCCCATATCAACGGACTCTATCCACGCGTCCAGATCGGCGCGACCGCCTATCTCTATTCGCCGGAGGGCAGCGTGACGGCCATCAGCTGAACGGTCGCCCTCTGGCGAGGCCGGGCGTCAGGACGTACGCGCGTTGCAGATATGGTTGCCGTTGGCCGCCCGCAGCGGCACCAGCGTCGTTTCGACCGGCCCGACATGATAATACCAATAGCAATCATCCGCCGGGTCCAGCCGCGCCGTTGTCAGGTCCTGGTTAGGGCCGGCAATGGCGACGACCTCGTTCGGGATCGGATAGGGCGAGGCTTCCTCGGCGGCGATATCGGGCGTCTGGGCCGCGCATCCGGCAAGGATGAGCAGCGTCAGGGCGATGGCGGCGGTTCTTATCTGCATGGGAAACTCCTTGGCTATGGTGGTGATGCGCCCGGGTGTCACGGCGCGCTGTCCTTGGTGATACGGCTCTGGATCGCACGTTCCCGTTCGGGCCAGGTGGATTTGATATAGGTCAGAACGGCGGTGATCTCGGCGTTGCTCATGACATCGGAAAAGCCGGGCATGTCACTTTTATACCCATCGCCGACCACGGCGGCCGTGCCGTCGCGAATGATCTGTACCAGAAGCGCGTCGGCGTGATGCCATGTGTGACCGGTCTCGTCATGCGGGGGCGCCGGATAGCGGCCATTTGCCAGCGGGGTCTGCCAGTCCGGCTGGCCTTCCAGATCGGCGCCGTGGCAACTGGCGCAGTTATCGACGTAGAGCCGCTGGCCAAGCGCGATCACGGCCTGATCCTGCGCGGCTGTCTCAGTCGCCGCGCTGCCGCGCCAGATGATCAGGATCGCAGCGGCCAGACCGACCGCTGCGATGAGGATAAGTGCGTTGCGTGTCATCTGCTACCCGTCCAACGGAAAGGCGCGCCCATTGCCGGCAATACCGCCCCAGGCGATGACCTCGGCGGTGGCCTCGACCCCGCCGCCCATGCCCGGCGAGCCGGCGGGCATCCCCGGCACGGCGATCCCGGTAATGTCGGGGCGCTGTTCCAGAAGCTGCCTTATGGCCGCGAAGGGCACATGGCCCTCGACGATATAGCCGCTGATCCGGGTCGTGTGGCAGGACCACAGGTTTTCGGGCACAGCGGCGTCGCGCTTCATGCCGACATAGTCGCTGGCCTCAGTGATCTCCACCTCGAACCCCGCCTCGATGGCCAGATCGGCCCAGGCGCCGCAGCAGCCGCAGCCGGGGTCCTTGGTGACACTCAGCAGGTTCGGCTTTTCGTCCGAACCGATGGCGGCAAAGGCAAGGGTAGAGGTTGTCGACAGTATCGCCGCGACCGCAAGGATCGCCCCGCGACGCGAGAAGTGATGATTGCTCATATCTGATGTCCTTCAGGATGTTGCGCGCCGTAGGGTCATTCATCCCTGTCATGGCGCAGTTGATCGGCTTGTGGCCCCTCGGGCCATGTGGCGTCAGAGAGCAGCGGATCGCGGAGGGGGCCGCGGCAAGCGCGGCCTGGCGGATTTCATATCCTGCAGCGGGGGAATGTGCCGGATGCGGCGTGGCAAACGGGCCGCGTTCGGCGTGACTTCGGCATGGCCGATGGCGGCACAGGCCGCACAGTCGCCATGTGGAGAATCCGGCTGCGTGGTGCAGCATTCATGCGCGACTGGCGACGCGGATGTTTCGGCCATCGAGGCCATCGGCGATGCCTCCGCCGAGGCGGCGCCGGTCAGGGCCAGCGGCATCGTCACCGCCAGCAGGGCGGCAAGCACGACCGACAGCAGCAACCGCATCAGTCGCGCACCTTTTCCATCAGTTCGACGACCTCGCGGAACATCACCCGTTGCCGGTCCTGATCGCCGGATTGGATCGCGTCTTCCATGCAGCTTCGCGCGTGATCCTCGATCAGCAGGCGTTCGACGCCGCGCAGGGCAGACCGGATGGCGGCGGTCTGGTTCAGGATATCGACGCAATAGCGCCGATCCTCGACCATACGCGAGACGCCCTGCACCTGACCGTTCAGGCGGGAAAGCCGCTTCAGGATCGCGTCTCGGTTCTGCTTGTCATGCGCCACGGAGGGCTCCGAACTTCAACATCTGCGGCTTGTGTTATACCCTCAAGGGGTATAGAGCAAGTCTGATATACCCCCTATAGGTATCTGCCGGGAGAGAGTCATGGACCACAAGCACGATCATTCGCATGGGCATCACGATCACGGGACACACGGTGGCGCACCGGCACAGGCTGATCCCGGTAAGGCCATCGACCCGGTTTGCGGGATGCAGGTGACGATCAAGCCCGAGGCCCGGCACCGCGACTATGAGGGACAGACGTTCTATTTCTGCTCGGACGGTTGCCAGTCGAAGTTCGACGGCGACCCGTGGTTCTACGCCTCGGGCGCGGCGGCCAAGGTCGAAAAATCCGCCCCGGCGGGCACGCAATGGACCTGCCCGATGCATCCCGAGATCGTCCGCGACGAACCCGGCGCCTGCCCAATCTGCGGCATGGCCTTGGAGCAGATGATTCCCTCGGATGAACCCAGCCATGAACTGACCGATTTCACCCGGCGGCTCTGGGTCAGCGTGGCCGCTGCGGTGCCGTTGTTGATCCTGACCATGGGCGAGATGGTGGGCATCCCGGTCCGTGACTGGATCGGGCACCGCACCGCCGTCTGGCTGGAATTCCTGTTAGCCACGCCCATCGTGCTCTGGGCGGCGCGGCCCTTCTTTCAGCGCGGGTTGGATTCCTTCAAAAACCGCTCACCGAACATGTGGACGCTGATCTCGCTGGGTGTCGGCGCGGCCTATCTCTATTCGCTCTTCGCCACCTTCCTGCCGGGCATCTTTCCCGAGGAATACCGAATGGGCGGCATGGTCGACACCTATTACGAGGCTGCGGTGGTCATCGTTGCCCTGGTCTTTGTCGGGCAGGTACTGGAACTCAGGGCGCGGGAACGCACCGGTGATGCGATCCGGGCACTGATGGATCTGGCGCCCAAGACGGCGCGGCGCATCCTGCCCGATGGCACGGAATATGACGCGCCGCTGGAAAACATCACGGCCGGGGACCTCTTGCGCGTGCGGCCCGGCGATAGCGTGCCGGTCGATGGCGAGGTGGTCGAGGGGCGGTCCTCCGTCGACGAAAGCATGATCACCGGCGAGCCGGTGCCGGTCGAGAAGGTGCAGGGCGACCGCGTGACCGGCGGCACGATCAACAAGAACGGCACGCTGGCGATCCGCGCCACCGATGTCGGCGCCGATACGGTGCTGTCGCAGATCGTGCAGATGGTGGCCGGGGCGCGGCGGTCCAAGGCGCCGATTCAAGGGCTGGCCGACCGGGTGTCAGCGATCTTCGTGCCGACGGTGGTGGTGATCGCGGTGCTGGCCTTCATCGTCTGGCTGATCTTCGGCCCCAGCCCCTCATATGTCTTCGCCATCGCCTCGGCGGTCTCGGTGCTGATCATCGCCTGTCCCTGTGCGCTTGGGCTGGCGACGCCGATTTCCATCACCACGGCGGCGGGGCGCGGCGCGCAGGCGGGCGTGCTGGTGAAGAATGCCGAGGCGCTGGAGCTGATGGCCGAGGTCGATACGCTGATCGTTGACAAGACCGGCACGCTGACCGAAGGCAAGCCTGCACTGACCGATGTGACCAGCTTCGGTGACGTGCCCGAGGGCGAGTTGCTCGGTGCTGCGGCGGCGCTGGAACGGGCCTCGGAACACCCGCTGGCCGAAGCCATTGTCGAAGGCGCAAAAACGCGCGGGTTGAGCCTTGGTAATGGCGAGGAGTTCGAAGCTATCACCGGCAAGGGGGTGATCGGCAAGGTCGACGGCCGCGACGTGGCGCTTGGCAATAACGCGCTGATGACCTCGCTTGGGATCGACTGCGACACCGGCGAGGACACTGCCGACCGCCTGCGCGGCGAGGGCAAGACCGCCATGTTCGTGTCGCTGGATGGCAGGCTGGCCGGTCTGGTCGCCGTGGCCGACCCGATCAAGCCAACTGCCGAGGCGGCGATCCGCGAGTTGCACGATCTGGGCATCAAGGTGATCATGGCAACCGGCGACAACGAACGCACGGCGCAGGCGGTGGCGAGCAAGCTGGGCATCGACGAGGTCCGCGCCGGGATGCTGCCTGAGGGCAAGAAGGATCTGATCGACGGGCTGCGCGGCAAGGGGAACAAGGTCGCCATGGCGGGCGACGGGGTAAACGACGCGCCCGCGCTGGCTGCGGCGGATGTGGGCATCGCCATGGGCACTGGCGCCGATGTGGCGGTCGAAAGCGCCGGGCTGACCCTGCTGGGCGGCGACCTGACCGGCATCGTCCGCGCCCGCAAGCTGGCCGTGGCCACCATGCGCAATATCCGCCAGAACCTGTTCTTCGCCTTCGCCTATAACACGGCTGGCATCCCGGTTGCCGCCGGTCTGCTGTATCCGTTCTTCGGAATATTGCTGTCACCGATGATTGCCGCCGCCGCCATGTCGCTGTCCTCGGTCTCGGTCATCGCCAATGCGCTGAGGCTGAAACGGGTGAAGCTATAAGGTTGAGGAGGTGGCGTGTGGGTTTGAAATTTCGGTTTCAGCCCGATCAGGGTAGTCCAAAACAGATGACGCGGCTTTCCATCAGGGCGACTACATAAACGACAACCGTTGGAGATGTGAGTTTTCTTCTCAGCGGGCCCTCTCTTGCTGGCAACGCATGGGCCGCACTTATGTTGTCAGACTTACGATGCTGGAAAAATCATCTACCTCAACGCCACCTCAACCCTTGGCTGCAGTTCTCGTGCAGGTTGTTCCGTCAGATGTCGCTCAATGCAGTTGAGCGTCGCCATGGAAATCGCAATAAATCAATCGATTGTCCCGTAACATACTGAAATTACGGGGTGCCCGAATTTCGCCTCTGATCTGCTCATAACCTGAAGGTTGTAGGTGCAAATCCCGCCCGACCAGTAGCTCGTGCCGGTCTCTCGTGATCTTGCCCCTGAATGTCGGCTTATACAGATTGTTGCCAATGCTGCGCCGCACTGCCGCAAGTCGGCTCTCCGCCCAAACTTTCATAGGCCAGCGAGGGAAAACACGCCGACCCTGCACCTAAGCTGGACGGGTGATCACATGGCGATCCATTATAGATAGCTGCGCGGATCATATTTGCGCGGCGAATGGATTACGGATCGTGATCCTGTCGGCCGTCCTGAATCCATCCTGCATGTCCTCGGAAAGCAGGGTGTCACAGCCAGCCAGCAGCCCCGCCGCGACGATCATCGCGTCATAGACCGACAGCGCGTGCTTCCGCGCCAGGGCAATGCCCAGATCATGCGTCTCATAGGTCAGCGGCTCGACGGTCAAAAATTCCCGGATCATGAGCAGAAATTCATCGCTCTGCGACCAGCTCATCCTGAACTTCCGCTGCGTGACATTCGCGATCTCGTTCAGCACCTGCACGCTGACGGTTCCACCGTCACGCAACAGCCCTTCGGCAATGTCAGCCTTGGTGTGGTCGTCAGAGAGCAGATAAAGCAGGACGTTCGTGTCGAAGAACCTACCTGGCATTCGCCTCGTCCCGGTCGAACCGATAGCCCTCGGGCATCAATCCGCGAAACTCGCGCAGGCGAGCCAGGATTTCTTCGGGGTCACGGCGTCGATGAACCTCAAAATGCCCGGCATCGGCCGCGGTAATCTCGATCTCGTCGCCCGCCTTCAACCCGAGCTGCTGGACCATCCGCGCAGGTAGGCGGACGGCCAGAGAGTTGCCCCATTTCGCAATTTGCATGGCTTCCGGCCTCTTGCTGAATGATACACATCGCTAAGAATGTATATCTTGATGGCCGGCGGTTCAATCGGCGTTGCGATTACAACTCGTGACCGAAGTCCTTGCGACTTGAGACGTGATGCTCGTCGGCCTCCTGCTCGGCCATCTTCTCTTTGACCTGCCGGGTCTGGGCGAGGGTCATGCCGACTGACTGATGGGATTCGCCCGCCGCGGCCACAGCCCGCGCGATCGCCCGACGCTGACCCGCATCAGGGAAGTCAACGGCCAGGGCGTTGGTGTCACCCGTCGCGAGCCGCGCCATGGCATTCTCGCCATAACGTTCGCGGAAGTCGAAACCGAAGCGGGCGGCATGCTCGTCATTCTGGAACTCGACCTTGCCGTGCTGGGCATGGGAATCGGCCATGGCGGACAGCGCGCGGGTCAGCTTGTCACTCGTGGCTTCCTGCTCGATCGGTACCGCGCGGGAAATCGTGCGGGCAGCCGCCGCATAGAAGGTATCGACCAGATCGGCCGCCCTGCCCCGCCCGTCATCAGAAGACAGTTCGATCTTCTTCGCGTCGGCCACAGCCAGAATATCGGCCTTGATCCATTCGCGCTCCTGCCAGGCATTTGCGGCTCCGGTCACCATCCGGGACTGGATCACGATCGGATCGAGACCTGCCTTCTCTGCGGCCGCGCCGATCTGCGCCGTCATTTCCTTTGAGCCATCCGGCCCGATGACCTTGTGGGCACCTCGATTTTTCACTGAATTCCTCTGAACGGACGAGATCAGCGGCTTGAAGCGGGGACTGCGACCGCCCG